>CAZLVP010000004.1:0-2900 GCA_964563055.1 uncultured Thermoplasmatales archaeon
GGTATCAAGGTCGCGCTCTCCTACGGGGATTACGATGAGGAGGACACCAGGCTCGAGAGGTTCGATGTGGTAGTTGCGACTTCGGAGAAGGCGGACTCTCTCTTGAGGCACCGCTCGAAATGGCTCATGGACCTCCGCGTCATCGTTGCCGATGAGGTGCATCTCATCAACGATGCGGGGAGGGGGCCCACGCTCGAGGTCATCATGACCAGGTTCAGGCAGCTCAACCCCAAGGCGCAGCTCATATGCCTCTCGGCCACAATAGGGAACGCCGCGGAGATAGCCAATTGGCTCGGGGCGAGATTGGTCCAGTCGGATTTCAGGCCCGTTTCGCTCTCTGAAGGGGTGTTGTTCGAGGATGAGGCGCTATACTCCGATATGAGGAAGCACCACTTCGACCCCCAGACCGGGAATGCGTTGACCGATGCCGTCCTGGATGTTATCAAAGGGGACGGGCAGGTCATTGTTTTCGTGAACACAAGGCGGAGTGCCGAGTCATCGGCGGTCGAGATGGCAAAGGTGCTGGGGCCTCGTCTGACCGAGAATGAGCTCTTGACGACCGGTGCGGTCCAGGAGGAGCTGGGAGCGGCCGAGTCCAAGATGTTGAAGAACCTGAAGAAGGCCATTTCGGGAGGGGCCGCGTTCCACCATGCTGGGCTGTCGAACGAGCAGAGGTCCCTGGTCGAGAGGTCGTTCAAAGGCAGGAAGCTCAAAGCGCTCTTCGCCACACCTACCCTTGCCGCTGGCATCAATCTTCCAGCGAGAACGGTCATAGTAAGGGACTGGACACGCTTCGAGGCATGGAACCCCGCTGCCCCCATACCGGTGCTCGAGATCAAACAGATGTTCGGCAGGGCCGGCAGGCCCCGCTACGACAAGGTGGGAGAGGCCCTCATCCTAGCAAAGAAGGAGGGGGAGCGTGACTTCCTTCTGGACAGGTACGTCTGGGGGAAGCCGGAGGAGGTACTGTCCAAGCTGGGTTCGAGGCCGGCCCTGAGGATGCACCTGCTCTCTTCGTTCGCGACCAACTATGTCAGGGACATCGATGAGCTCTGGGATTTCATGGGGAGGACCTTCTACGCCTACCAGAACGATACCTGGAAGATATCGACGGAAGTGGAGGGGGTTTTAGAGTTCCTTGAGGTGGAAGGGTTCCTAAGAAGGGACGGGAAGGTCATTGAGGCGACCGATCTCGGGAAGAGGGTAGCCCGCCTCTATATCGATCCGCTCTCGGCCGTAGTGATGAAGAACGCGCTGAACAGCGGAAAGGGGGCTCCCACCCCTTTCTCGCTACTGCAGGTCATTTGCCTGACACCGGACCTCCCCCCTCTTATCGTCAGGGGCAAGGACTACGAGAACGTGCTCTCCTTCATGGAGGCAAGGAAGGAGGAGCTGCTCCTGGATATCCCCGAAGAGGGGGCCGATTACGAATGGTTCCTTTCTTCGGTCAAAACGGCCATGTTCCTGCTCGAATGGATAGGTGAGACAGGTTTCGAGGCATCCGAGGAGAGGATAGAGACCCTTTTCAACCTCGGCCCCGGGGACATAAGGAACAAGGTGGAGACCGCAGTGTGGCTGCTCTTCTCCATGAGGGAACTGGCCAGATTGTTCTCTAGCAGCATGGTCAGGCCTATAGACGAGCTCGCTCTCCGGGTCGAGAACGGCATAAGGCCCGAGCTCATAGCGCTGGTATCGATCAAGGGCATAGGCAGGGTCCGGGCAAGGAGGCTCTTCGATGCCGGTATCAAGGGACCCGATGACATAAGGAAAGCGTCCATCCAGAAGCTATCGTCCATAGAAGGGTTCGGGCGGCAGCTGGCGCTCAATCTTCAGAACGCTGTCTCGGCCGGGTCCGAGGTCCTGGAGGAGAAGGAAGAGGAGGTCCGGAAGCAGAGGAACCTCCTGGATTTCAACGACTGATGCCTTTTCTGGGACCATGTGGTGATGAAGAGAGATTTATAGGGTGATGTCGATTGGAGGGGGATGGTCGTTGGCAAGGCTCGTTCGCTGCTGAAGAGGGCGTTCAAGTTCTACGCTCCCGTGATGAGCGTGATGCTGGGTGCTGGGTTCCTTGCCTTATTTGCCACATTCTCTGAGACCGATGTCCAGGCATCCGTGTTCACCGCCAGCGATGACTCCGGAACGGCGGAACAGGCCGGGGCAGGGCTTGGAAATACGCTCCTCTTCATCATCCCCGCGATACTGGGGAGCTTCGGGATCGTCGCAATAATCAAGCTGGGTAAGAGGCGACTTTTAAAAACGCTCTTCAGGGGTGCCCTGACCTTCACAACGGGCATCATCCTTTCTTTCTTCCTCTACAAGATGAGCGAGACGCTCTCGGAGAGGGTCTGGTACGCCCTCTACAATCCCTGGGGCCCGGACCTGGTGTCGGTGTCCATCTCGGATATTGATATGATAATGTTCTTTTTCTGCGGCATTCTCTTCGGCTACATTGCCACCTCTATGGTGTTCTCCTACAGGTTCAAGAGGAAAGAGAGGAACGCTGCCCTCATTATCATCTCGGCGCTGATGGGCGCGTTCATGGCGGTCATACTGCCCACATGGACCGTGGGCCTGCTCCTTATTGGCCTTGCCCTATGGGACATCTATGCGGTCTTCAAGGGTCCCATAAAGGATATGGTCGAGCTTGGAATGGACGGGTCGATGATGGCGCGGTTCGATCCGCTTGGGGACGATACCGACAGGTTCCCGTTCGAGAACATGACCTATGATGCGGGGAGCTGGCAGTTAGGGATAGGTGACCTTGTGTTCTACTCCATGCTGGGGGCACATTCGATATATTATTCCGTCGCCTACGTCAGGACAGAAGGGATCTGGATGCTCCCGTTCTTCTTCATCCCGGTATTGATAGCGATACTCATAGGGTTCACTTACACGAT
>CAZLVP010000004.1:3000-81737 GCA_964563055.1 uncultured Thermoplasmatales archaeon
AACGAAAGGGGGTCGAGGACATTCGAAGGTGCCAATATTACGATCAATTCAGCGGTCACCGGTAGGACCATTGCTCGGATCAAAGCTGGAAATGACGGGTGGGCGAACACCACCCTAGAACCTGGCAACTACACGGCCATTGCGGAATGGGGATATTTGTTCACGGCGACCGCTGAACTGAACATCGGGAACCAGGAGAAGTTCTGCAAGACGCTCTTCATGAATGCCCGACCGGCAAGTGGGGGATCGAACAATATATTCTTATGGGATACGATCAAGGTACCCCCCCATCATGTCGCAATGGTCAGGTTCGGGTCCACCGACCAATATTCCCTTCATTGTTCCTTTGTGTCCGATGGACCAGTTACGTACCTCACCACTGGTGGGTCGTTCATCGATGATGTATTGAACTGGACACTGAGCGGAAAGGGAAGAGGCCGAATGCCGAACACCGGCGGGGGCGGTATAATACTTTCTGCCCGTGGTGGAGGTAGCAGCATCCTGACCTGGACCGACCCGTTCTGTCTGTTGTTCGTAAACGATGGGAACAATACCGTCTATGTAAGCTATGAACTGAGGTACGAGTTCGGGGAGTTCACCGACCTCGGGACTGAAATAATGCCCATGGATGGGACAAAGGGAAATGATAAGGCCGCAGGACCGGTCATCCTCTTTCCAATATTATTTCTAGTGCTCCTTGCAGCTGTTATTATAGGCATTGTCTATCTGTATTTTCAAGATAGGCCAACAGGAGGTAGAGGCAAGGTCGGTTCCAAGATGATGCACAATTCCCAACGGATCAGAGACCGGAACAGACCACTACCTGAACAAGAACAGGTACGCTCCCGAAGACCCGGTCAAGGGGAAAGTACCCCTTCGAATCCAGCAGTTCGCTACCGTAGAGCATGGTGAGCTCGAGGTCGTAACCTCCAGTCTCTCCTTGGATTACAGGTATGGATCCTGGAAGATGAGATATGATGTAATCGGTCGATAGTTGGGGATAAGATCTGTCCAACAGGACCCTTGATCCCTGAACAATACCTCTCCAATCGGTGTTCCCTCTTGAGAGTAGTGTCAATGTGGGCCTTCCGAACAAGGCCTCCTCATCGTAATAATCGACACGGCCTATGACCTGGAGGTCCTCTCCGAACCCGGAGAGCCTCTCCTCTTCGAGGTCTGCGCTCCATACCAAAGCTACAGGGCTCATGCCCTTTGAGGTGAGGTCCCTGAGCCTGTGGAACATATCATGCCGGGATACGACTGACAAACAGGCCTTCTTGCAGTGCTTGTGCTCAAGCATCCTGCCAATGGTGTACAGCCTGGGGTCGTCCTCCACTAGGAGGACCTTAACAACTTCCTTAGGTCCTTCCCAATCTTTTTCCAGCACGAGCTCTGTCCGGATCATTTCCATTTGCCTCCAAAAAGGGGTTGAAGATGATGGAAACGACCCATTCCCTGCTCAGCAGCACCTAAAGTGCTGATGCATGAGCATGGACATGGAATGCATGTCCGTCGGGATATGGGCCTTTAAGTTCATCTTTCCCGTTAAGTGCAATGTTAAAAGATATATAAAATGATATGATGGAAGCGCTCTCAGTTCTTGTAATGACGTCCCATCCGATCGGTGGATGCACCCAGCCAGTAGAACAAATGGAAGAAGAAGAACCTGACCGAGTGCTTGATGTAACCATCATCCCGGAACCTCCTTGAGGATGTGAGGACGGGGCCTTTCAAGATAGCAATCTTCATCCTCTTCTTACGGACCCGCCTCATAAGCTCGACATCCTCCATGAACATGTTGTTGGAATAGCCACCGAGCTGGTCGAATATTCCTTTCCTCATGAATATGGCATGGTCCCCGTAGGGGACCCGTGTGATCTTGACCCTTGGGATGTTAAGGAGCTCGACCAGTCTGAGATATGGGTTCGATGGTTCGAACCTGAGATGGAAACCACCCCCTACCACCGAGGGGTCCTTCAACGCCTCCCTGACCTCTTTGAAGGCCGAACTCGGTAGTTTGGTATCAGCATGGAGGAAGAGGAGAACGTCACCCTTTGCGTTCTTTGCACCCTCGTTCATCTGATGGGAACGCCCTTTCTTCGAGTATAACTTGATGACATCACTCCTTTCCATAGAAGAGATAGTGTCTCTTCTCTCATCCCCATCAACTATGATGATATCGGCCTCGTTTCCTACATCTATCGCTCTGATGGATGCAATGGTGTCATTTATTACGGACGCCTCATGGAGGACCGGTATTATGACCGATATGGAGAGGTCAGAGGTCATCTTTCCCATCGGCCTTCTGCCTCCGTCTCTCGTTGAACGATCTTAGGTCCTCAATGGTATCTATGTCGGAGAGGGTCGGGAGAAGGTGGACCTTAGAACCCTTCAGGACCTCAAGCGTCTCCGATGCGGTCCTCTCAGTGCCCATATTGACGTTCGTCAGGGCCTCAGGCCTGAAGGTGAGTGTACTGAACCCTATGAGATAGTAGCCTCCGTCAGTGCATGGTCCTATGACAGCATCGTTGTCTTTCAATGAGCCGAAGGCGTCCAGTACGATATCCTCTGTAAGCTCGGGAACGTCACTGGACAATGCGATGACCCTGTCATGTCCATTTTCGAAGAGGTCCAGAAAACCATTCTGCAATCTCTCCCCCAGGTCCGATCCTCTCTGAGGTTTGATCACAAGGCCGTCCCCGACCATCTCTCGTACAGCGGTCTCCATACCCCGCGGGTGATAGAGGATGGTCAGCGGTATCTTCGCGTCACGCAGGACCTTGACCTCTTCCATCACGAGCTTGCGGTAGATCTCTGCCGCTCTGTCGTTACCGACCTTGGTGGCAAGTCTGCTCTTTACCAGACCGGGTATGGGCGCCTTCACGACCATGAAGGCCATGCAGCCGGTCAGGTCCTGTTCCTTTTCCATCTGACATCCCCTACTTAACTAGGGCCCCTCCGCAGGAGGAACCTGTACCGGCAGTGCATCCGAAACAGTGGTTATCTGTCCGTATGTTCCTTGATGGAATCCTCTTTGCATCCAGGTCCCTGATGTTCGAAGCACTGCCTATGGATATCGCCATCCCCAAGGCCTGGTTGAAGTCGCAGTCGTAGAGCTTTCCGTCCCAGCCGATGTTCACTTGCCCCAAACACATTAGTGAAGGGATCGTGGACGGATTGAAGTTGTCTGTGAGCAATTTCATGTACTCTTCCTCAAGACCATTCTTCTTGAGGTCCTCCAGGAAGCGTCCCATGGGCATGTTGGTTATGGAATAGAGGTCGGTGAAATCAATATTTTGTTCCTCCTTCAATATCCTCTTGTAATCCTTTTCAAGGTCGGCTTGGGGAGGAGGGAGGAACGGTTCGTAGGGATTGTAAACGAGATGGAGAGGTAGCTCCTCTTTGATACCGTAACCAAGCGAGTTCAGGAGCTTCAATCCCTCTATGCTCTTTACGAAGACACCGTCACCTCTCAGGCAATCGGTCTCCTTCTGATAGTAGCAGGGAAGTGAGGCGATGATCTCGACCTTGTTATTACAGAGGAAAAGGGGTATGTCCCGGTAAGTTTCGTCAAGGAAGCAGGTGATGTTCGTTCTGAACATCAGTCTGTGACCGTTCTTTCTTAGTTCCATTATGAAATGCTTGATGTCGGGGTTCATCTCGGGGGCCCCGCCAGTGATGTCAACGGTCTGAACCTTTGCCTCCCTGGCCTTCTTAATTATGATGTCCATCATATTACGGGACATCACCTCTTCCCTATGGGGTCCTGCCGTGTGGTGGCAGTGGTGGCATTCCTGGTTGCAGAGATAGCCCACATTGACCTGGAAGGTGTGGATGGCAGTGCTCTTCAATGAGGTTCCAATGGACCTTTCCACGGTCCCTTGGAAGGTATCATCAAAGTCCATGTTCGGAGAATGGTGATGATGATTAATACACTTCCTTCATGACATTTCCAAAGGACCTTTTATCCATCCTATACTGCAAAGAAGGAGGATATACAACCAGACACCTGTTAAGCCTTTTAATCAATTCCAAGCACTGAGATGTAAGGTATCATTGACTTATAGGTCCTGCGTGTTGTTTTTTCCCATGTATAGAAAGGAGCGAATTGCATTTGAACCTGATAAGGCGCTCACAGGCCTTCAAGAACAGTGATCGACCTCGCTCCTTGAAGACTAGAAGGTAAAAAAAATGGACCCTATCAAAGAGATCGAAGAGATGAGGAATGCACTGTCGGAGCTCGCGAAGGAGCATCCGGAACTGGAATCCATCGTGGAGGATGCGAACGAGGACCTCTGGGCCCTGTCACTTGCCCTGGAGATAGAGAAGGAAGGTGATGAGAGTGATTTCTAATATTTCTGGAGGAAGGCTGGTCCCAGGCCTTAGAAAGGTCGTTGCGACGACCAATCCGCAGAAGCTCAAACTCTCCCCCGATACGGTGATGGACCTGATTAGGAGAGCGGGACCTGGAGAGGTAGATGTGGTGGAAATGGGGATGGATAAAAAAAGCAAGCACATCTCCTTCAACGGTGTCCCCATTATACTCAGCTTGAAGCTATCGCATCACCAGCGGAGGATGATGATGGGCGAACCGATCGTCTCGAGCCGTAAGATGGCCGAATGCTGATAGGAATATCCATACAGTTCTGTTCTTAAGGCTTTTGAACAGATCAATGATCAGAGGTCTATCTGGTCAAAGCAAGTTCGATAAGAAGTTTGATGTTATCCTTCCTGGCAGCATCTAGCGGATGCTTGAAGGCCGCAAGCATCCCGACCTCTTCAGGTGTCCTCTTCTTCTTGTTCTTCATGAGGATCTTCATCCTGAGGAGGTTCATGAGGAGCTTGTTCTTAAGGTCGAGCTTGCTGTGATCGTAGCCTCCCCTCTGCCATCGATCCTTTATAAAGAATTCTTTAGAACTTGGGGTAGAACCCCGTGTGGAATCCCACATGGATTCCAATGTGGATTCCCAGGTCAAATCACACTCAAGAAGGGTAATCGGACCGTCCGGCAACAGCGGTCTTAACGAGAGCGGAAAGACCGTTGAGGCAATGCTCATCATGCCTGCGTGATACATCAGTGATGACAGGATGATAATGTAGATCATATTGGAGATGAATATGATCTTCAGGTGATACACCGTTACACCGTGGCGAAGTCATATCGGATCTGCCAAGAACATTGCATTCCTGATCGCGATATCATATTCAACCGTAACGAATAGGAGACAATGCACGTAATAGGTACGATGTGAGAGATATATGGAATCCGATGCTCATCCTAATAGGTACCCCGTGGCGAAGTTATATCGGATCTAATATGATCTGCCAGGAACATTGCATTTCATGGTCGCGATATCCTATTCAACCGTAACGAATAGAGAACAATGTACGTAATAGGTACGATGTGAGAGATATACCGGATCCAGTGCTCGATCTAATAGAACCCGATGAGGGCTATTTGGCGGTCGTCATCACTATGAAGGGCAACCTGTTCTGGGCTGGTCTTCTTCGGGGGTTTTCGGTCCTGGCGGTCTTCTTGGGGACGCTGCTAATCGCACATCGCAGGCGTCAACGGTCTGCCATAGGGAACGACCTCCCCACCCTGGACTAACGAGGTACATGACTTAGGATCACGCTCCCCTCCGTCACCTATTGCCTCACCGGCCTCATAGCCGGACGGTCCCTGTCCTTGGTACGATAGCGCCTTGGTGGAGGTTGCTAAGTCTACTGACGGCCGACTCTACTTTTCCTACTTTTGTCATAGCAAGTTAGAGACAGCTATTTTAAGCCCTTTTAGTAGGGTTTGTATCCTATCCTCCGGACTGATTTAGGTGATCCATACCTATACCCTGCCATCGGTCCTTTAAAAAGCACCCTACGGACCTGGAGGGGCATCGGCTCTCATTCCTCGCCCCATTCCTCATCCTCATCGGTCCCCTTCCTACTGTTGACAAGGAAGAGGACGAGGGCTATGAGCGCAAGGATCGTAACGAGGACGATCACAAGGCAGCAGAAGAGGGGCAGGCCGTCCTTCAGCTCGAAGGTCTCGCTCTTTGCCTCATGACTTCCTGAGAGGGCCGGGGCCAGGTCTTCGCCATCCTCCTGGTCGGAGAACCAGTAATCGTACTCCTTGCCCTGCTTGAACCTGCCATCGGGTATATCGGCCCTGTAGTTCCCGGGGGCTATCTCTTCGAGCTTGAACGAGCCCACGCCATCCACCACGAACCACACGTCCATGCCGGGGAGACCGTTTGCCTCAATAATCCAGTCACCCCCTTCGTCCAGCCTGACCGATGCAGAATCGAGCCTCCAGAGCACGGGCTCTATGGGTGTCCTGAATGTCCCGGATAGGGAGGGGGCCTTATCGAACCCATTGGCGACATCAGAGAAATGGTAAGTGTAGCTGGTGTTCCATTCCAACATGGATGATGGAATGGTCCTCCTGTACATCCCTGGGCCTACCTCACCCATGGGGAAGGACCCCAATAGGTCTATCACGACGTGGACCGATATTCCTGAGAGACCACTGGCTGTGATATTGACGCTCCTGTCGGTCCCGACGATGGCGTCAGCATCGGTCAGTTCCCAGCGCTCCTGGGCAATGGTCCTGAACGTCCAGTTCATGGTGCCTTCTCTTAGGGGTGCACCAGTCTCCGCCCTGAGCCCCTCCCCCAGGATGATGGTGTATTCTGTATCGTAGGCGAACGGGTCATGTCCTATGGTGACCTCTGTCCCATCTTCGAACCAGTGGAAGGAGACGTTCCCTACCTCGGGTGCTATGGAGAACGACCCCTCAAGAGAGGATCTGTTCACGGGTATATTGAACCTGACTTGAACCCCTTTATCCGTCTGGACGCCCGTCCCCGTCGGATAGACGTTCTCGACCTCAAGGAACACTAGGTCCTTCAGGTCGACATAGGGGAGAACGATGTAGGTCGAGAACGTCAAAGTAGCTAGATCGAAGGGGAATGAGACCGCGCTCGTGTATCCCGAGGTGTTCCAATCCTCATATGCCATCCCAACCGGTGGGGCAGCTTCCAGCCAATACTCGGTCCCGTAGGGGGCCTTTTCGAAGGTGAAGTTTCCGTTAAGTTCGGTGAGGGTCTCAGCGATGATGGTCCCGGACCGGTCATGGAGCATCACGGGGGCACCAGGGATGGCAGGATCGGAGGGTCCGCCTTTTCCCATGACCCTGCCCTGTATGTCGGTGTGGGAGCGTGCTGAAAGCACGATGTCATGTACGAGGTTTGAGGTCGCGGGGAACAAGAACACGTCGCTCTCGTACTTGTCGAAGGATACGCTCCAGTCGATAGTGGTCCGGTATGACCCCTTGTAAGCAGAGAAATAATACCTACCCTGGCTGTCTGTAAGGTCGTAAAGGGATGTTCCAGCCCTGTAACCGTCAACGCACTCAATGGTAACGTTCACACCCTGCAAAGGCGTTCCGAGAGCGTCGGTCACTTTCCCATTGATGTTGTTGTGGGCTACCAGCTTGAGGACCAGACCACTGATGTCAGAGGTCCCGACCTCCAGGGTCAGGGTGTCGGAGATAGAGGAATTGCCGTTGCTGAAGTAGATGCTGAACTTTCCCGGATAGAGATGGAGACCGAAATGGCCTGTATCGTTCACTTTAACGTAAGGCAGGGCTCCGTTGTTCTCAATGTCATCAGGGTAAATATAACCCGCAATGGTTTGATCGTTCTCGTCCACCAAGGTACCGTTCACCCAAATGGTTGAGGCTGGGATCGGCGTGAGATAGATGTCCAAGCTACCCTGTTCAAGTATGGACTCGTTCAATTCTATGAAATATTGGAAATATCCGGTCCTGCTGACCTGGACGATAATATATTCCCTTCCCCATATCCTATAGCGACCGTTGTCCATGGAACGGACCATTTGAGAGAAGGTAGTGTAGTACCCGTAATTGCTATACGTTAACGATGAGGTCATCAGGGTCGCATGGTCTAGCGGCTTGTCCGTCAATAGGTCCCTGACGGTGCCTATCAAGGGGACCATTGGTTCGGAGGGATAGGCTATGATACTATTCTGCCTCTGTCCCCCGTAAGAATGAGTGAAGGTTATGGCGGGGTAACCCCAAACCGACCTGAAGGACCCGAAGTAGGAAGAGCCTGAAGATGGAGCGATCTGATAGTCGCTTAGTGGACCATAGAACCTGACCTTCCCATCGTTCGAAGGTGCTGATCTTATTGTATATCCAGCGACCATTGGGTATATCGATACCTGAACATCCGATATCGGTAAACCTGATCGGTCCTTGACGTAGAAGTAACCGTAGTACTTCGGGAGGGGCATGGAATTTCTCTTTAAATAGAGCGTTACTTCCGTGACCTCTCCCTCCTTGACCTCCACGTTGGATATGGATGCACTCCCAATGTTCGCCGTTGCGGTGATGGTCTTGACGGTCTGGGGCGTATAGGTGAAGTTCGCCCGTCCCTCCAGGTCACAGTCCCTGGAAGTTGACCTGGAATCGGCATCACTTACCCTCACGGTGCAGTACGGGACGAGCGCACCGGTCATTTCGTCCCTAACGAATACGGATAGGTTGCCCTCTTTCTTCTCTCCAAGGTCGATCGTTAGTTCCAATGGGGATGAATCAGGTCCAGCCGGGATGGTGTACTTCATTATCCTGAACCCGGTCCTGGTGAGTGTGAGCGTGGTGTCAGTATCCGGAAGGGTACCGAAATCAAAGCACCCGGAGCTGTTCGTAAGACCCCCAATGGAAATGTCCATGGAGTCGAGGCCGACGGAGTAGGATAGGGTGGATTGGACGGTAATGCCGGGTAGTACGGTCCCTCCGCTCTTGGTCCAGAGCCTGATGTGCCTAAAGGCAGGAGGGATCGGGACCTTCATCTCAGCTTCTGTCGGAGTATCGTTCATCACCAATGGTTGTCTACAGTTCATGGTGAGGTTCAGTGCATTATTGGCGTCGGTCCAGGTGACCTCATGTTCCCCGAGGGGGGCGGCTGTGACCACCTTACCGGTTCCGTCCGGCGTCCCTATGGTCCCAAAGTTGATGGTCGTATGTTGAAATTCACTAACGTACCCGCCCAACCTGATGACCCCTGTTCTTATTGGTGAACCACTGTTGAGGTCGGTCAGCATCATCTCCAACTGCACTCTCTTGAACCAGGTTGACCTCAAAGGGAGGTCAAGGACATATCTGTCCGACCCTGGCTCAAGGAAAAGGTAGGTGCTGTCTCCCACCAGGTTCACATAGGTGTTG
Source organism: uncultured Thermoplasmatales archaeon (assembly GCA_964563055.1). Classification (GTDB taxonomy): domain Archaea; phylum Thermoplasmatota; class Penumbrarchaeia; order Penumbrarchaeales; family Penumbrarchaeaceae; genus JALOTP01. The sequence goes on from CAZLVP010000004.1 coordinate 12,245, forward strand.
GCCGGGGTCAAGATGTAAGGCGATGTGGAGTTGGGGACGTAAACCGAATAGGTACCTGTTTCATCCGACATCGTGTTTATCGTGAATGTCCGTCCTAGGGTATCCGTGCCTTTGACGTTTATCGGGTTGCTCGGGACGGGTAACTTCGATGACCAGTTATAGACCTTGCCAGTGATGAGATTGACGCTAGGGGGAATCGGTGTCAGGACGAGGTGGAGATAGACGATGTCGTTGGGCCCTATGAAGACCTCCCTCATCCCCAGCTGTCCGTAGGTCGAGGTGGCGTCGCAATAGACCTTTGTGGGCCCCCAGTTCAGGGAGCTGACCGTGATGTTGGTCCTGCCGTTCGAGTCGGTCTGGTTCGCTAAAATGCCCATCATCTTATTGAGGTTCTCAAGGAAAACGACATGAGCCGGGACCGGGAGCCCGCTGGAAAGTGTGACATTGACCTGTAGTATTGCCAGGTCGTTCGAAGGTATTATCGGACCTCTGGCCTGTGGTCCTTCCAAGCTTCCCGAAAGGGCCAGGCCCGGCATGGTCAATGCAAGCAGAAGTAGGATAGTCGTGCATCTAGTAACTTTGCCCATCGTCTCGCCCCCATAGGTCCAGGAAAGGTCAGGTATTGCCCTTCCATAGAGATCAAGGACCTATCGGGTAATGATTTTGGGAGATATATCTAATTACTTTAATGTAAAGCTTATTTTTTTTCATCAAGCAAAGGAACTTTGCATCACTCCTCCCAATCCACATCCTCCCTCCTCCTCAATGCCAGTACGAGGGTCAACAGGAGGGCTATGATCACGATTATAACGAGCAGGATACAACATCCGGCGACCCAATACCAACCCCAGTCCCCGTCCTCACCAGGTTCCTTGGGCATCGTTATGGAATCGGAATATCCAGCCCATCCGGGGAGAGGGTCACCACCCGGTGAAGTGCTGAAATGGTAGCTGTACTCCTTGTCCCATTCGAACTCACCGGAATCTATCTCGGTCCTGTAGGTCCCAGGTGCGGTCTCATCAAGAAGGAACGAACCCAAACCATCGATGACGATGTAAAGGGTCATCCCTGGTGTACCCTCGGCACTGACATGCCAGTCGCTGTCATCGTCGATATAGACCTCCGCCATTGATAGCTCAAGGGACACCGGCTCCTCTGGAGTGTGAAGTTTCCTGATAGGGCCGGAGCGAAGTCGGTCCCGTTCCTCATGTCACTGAAGTGATAGTAATATGTCATTGACCAGTTGAAAAGGGTCCCTCTGATGGTCGCCTTGTAGGTCCCTGCAGGTCCCTCCCCAAGCTCGAAGGAACCCACGCTCGCTATCACGATGAAGACCTTGACGTCCCTGCTCCCTTTCGCCTGGACGTTGACAGTGCGGTCATCGTCAACGATCACGCTAGCTTCGTCCAGTCCCCAGGGGATGGTCGAACTTCCCGTTGTGAAGTTCCATTCCAGGTCCTTGCCCGAGAAACATCTGAAACCCTCTTTGGAAAGGAGGTCCTTCGATATTATCACGGTATAGGGCGTGTTCGCATCGAAGTCGTTGTGTTCGACCGTAAGGGTCCTGTTCCCATCGCTCCATAAGTATTCGAGCCCTCTTACCTTGGGCGTTATCGAGAGCAACCTCTGGATATGGGAGATATCCATACTAGCTGAGAATGTTATCTCTATAGGTTCGTTCAGGAACACTTCAGTTCTGGTTGGCGAATATGAGGTGATATTGTAGTATCCGAGAGGAACTATCTCAGCGATGGGTAGAGTGAGGTCGATAGAGTTCGACGGTGATGATATGTTGAACGGTCCGAACAACAACGGGGCGTAACCGGACCTGTAGGTCGGTCTGTCCAGGGTCAGGTTCTCCGGAGGGTCCACATAGAGGTAGAGCTGCCGTCCATATTCTACCTCCACGAAGGAATAGGAGCCGTCGGAGAGGGTCGTTGTCTCCGCGATCGTTGCGTTGCCTTCGTCCTTAAGCTCGACCATGGCGCCCGACACAGGGCCTTCCTTGCCCGGCAGATTGCCTGAAACGACGCCAGTAATATCCCCGTGCGAGCGGTATTCCAGTGTAATGTCAGATATGATCTCGTTGAAACCACTGGCATGGATGGTCCCGCTATCGAACGCATCGTAGAGGTCCGTCCTTCCTATGATCAATCTGTAATCACCGGGAGCGGCTTCGAATTCGAAATGACCGGTTTCGTTCGTAAGGTCGAAGTCTTTTAGGACATCACCGGACATCAGCGTGATGTTGATGCCGGAGAGTCGTGCCCCGGTCCGATCTGTCACTGTCCCTTTGATGGTCGATTCCGGTGTGAGGACCAGGTGCAGGTTGTGAACGCCCCCCTGGGGGACCTGGAGCTCTATCTCCTCCCTTATGCTCGCATTGAAATAGACAACTCTAAAACGCCCAGGATATATCGGGATTGAGAAATTGCCGTCATTTTCTATGTTTGTGCTCATGGCCTGGTACCCGTCCCTGTCCATGTCGTAAAGGTAAAGAGCTCCAGCCACGGAATTGTCCAGGTGATCCACCAGTGTCCCGTTGACAAAGGTCGTGTAGGGCAACAAGGGTTCTAGATAGAAATCCTGGACCAAGGACCTTGAACTAAGATCGATCCTGGCATATTCCGGGAAATATCCATTGGAACGAACCCTTAGATCGACCGTATCCCTTCCCCAGTTCCTGTAATATCCTGCTGTCGTCGAAAAGCTGGTCTGGGAATAGAGGTCCACCTCGTGAGTGGTTAAAAATGGGTTATCGTTCGTACCACCCTGGCCTAGGGTTCTGTACGAGTACGCTTCGACCTGAACGTTCTGCATAGGAGCCCCGCTTATCAGGTCCTTCACATATCCAGTGATTTCATAAAGAGGGTCGGTAGGATATAGGACGATGGCCTGGGTGGCCCCCCCACTGATGGGAAGCTCCACTGACCCAGCCGTCGGTATGGCAAAGTGGGGCCTGGTCTTGGTCTTGCTCGAGATGCCGGGGACCGTGACACGGTAAATGCCCGGAAGCGCTGTTACCCTAACGGTCCCCTGATGATCGGCGTTGACTTCGTAGCTCCCCCCTTCACTGTTGAGTCTGAGCGAGATATCAGGGATGACATTTCCAAGGTCATCGACGAGCCGCAGAACGTACTCGTACTTTTGCACTTCGGGGTAGCTCCTCCGTTCCGTCAAGTAAAGGGTTACGGCTGTCAACTGGTCCTTTACGATCCTGACCTCCATCGAACCTGAACCGAGGTAAGAATCTACCATGATGGTGAAATTGCCCACTGGCAGAGTCATGTTCGCATAACCCTTTTCATCGCATTGCATATTGTCGTAAAACCAGGAATTCGGATCATCCGATGAAAGATAGACCAATGCATAAGGTATCCGCAATCCAGTTCTCTCGTCCACCACTAGTACAGAGACGTTCCCTGTGGGATATTCGTATTCTGGATATAGGACTTGAGAGACACGGTAGAACGGATTGTCGTCCACAGGGCCTCCGGGCAACTCTATGTATATCGGCTGACGGTCGCGGAAGGACACCGATACCAATTGGTCGGAGTCCGGGAGGATATTGATGGTCCCTTCTCCTGAATCATTGGTCCAGGACTTAGTTACCATAAGGATATCGCAGCCAGGTTTGTTTTTGATGGATGTCTGGGCCGATAGGGTGGCATCAGGGATTGGTTCACCCGTCTCCCCATCGGTGACGTTAAAGGTCACGTTCCTATACTTAGAAGGGATCGGAATATAGGTGGTCACTTCCGTGTCGGTATCGTTCATGACCAATCCGAACTGGGCAAAGAACATCCTTTCTATAGAGTTTGCATACTCACTTGCTTGGAGATATACCTGATATTCTCCCCAGCCTAATCCGCTGGTGAAGTTGATCCATCCGTTCTTGTCCGTCGGATTGGAGCCTAGGAATGGGGCCGATTTATGGTCATCGTAGGTCGCTCGACCGCTAGCATATACCGAACTGCCGGCCAACGGCTCTCCCGTGGTCCGGTTGATGAAGCGGAGTGAAAGCTGCCTGAACTGGGGATTGGGCCGCACGTATATGTTCTCGACGTAGGTGAAGATCGTCCTGTTCAGGTAGACATTGAAGCTGAATGCCATTCCATTTTTAAGAGGAAAGTAGGTTATTACGTTGTATGGGGTATCGGAATAGGGGACCCTAAATAAATAGGACCCGTCCTTGGCCGTTTCGTTGATCAGACAAACCTCCCTTCCTCGCTCATCATAACCGTCAAGCCAGACATTGGTCTTTTGGACGGGTTCCCCTGAGCTCTTGTTTATGACCAATCCGGTGATGACATATGAGTATGGCAATCCAGGCCTCAATACGATGTCCTTGTAATTGGCCCTGCCCGGCTCCACATATAGACGCTCCCTGACGAAGTAACTCTTGTCCAGGTTGGCCACGGTCACATAGCATGGTCCGATCTGATAAGGGGTCGCCTTTAGGAACACCTTACCGGCAGTGTCAGTCTTGCCTTTGACAGAGCTTGTGTAATAGTAGGTATAGAAATGGAGGTATACATCTACGTTCTGGGCCGGTGAGCCGTTCGCATTAGTGACGTTCACGTAGACGTCCGCCATTGTGATCGGGTTGTACCGGGTGCTATCCTCACTCCCCCTTACGTTGACTGTGATGAGGCCTGATAGAAATAGCATGAGGACAATGCAAGTAGAGCTCTATGTGTTCCTGATCATCTAACCTTCCTCCTTCGATCCACAATGGAATATGGTGATGTCCGCTATTGAACTTGTCGATTTCCAGAGATCTCATTTTTCGGGGAGCATGACCCTGGGGTCGAGATATCCAGGTCATCATGGCAAATATTTTCCGTCCTTGGGGAAAATGTGTGGGCATTGGACCGACCGTTCTTCCTCTTTCCTCCCTCTGTCCCCTGCCGTTCTCTATGGACATGTCTATGGTGGATGTCCGGCCAATGAGAGTGGGAATGGGTCAATACATTGTGGGTGTGCTCATGCGAATGCGGCTCTTTCACCGGTCCTGTGTGCCTATGCAGATGGTGTTCGTCGTCATGGATATGAGAATGTGAGTGCGTCATAGTTCCGTGGACATGTCGGTGCAGATGCTTTTCGGTCCCTATCAGCCACACGGCGGCCGCCATCAATCCGGTGGCGGGCAACATCGCCCACCCCATCCGTTCCCGTAGCAATATTATGGAGAGGAGGGCTCTCATGAAAGGCGCGAAACTGAAGAAGACTGCGATCCTTGAAGAACCCAGCCCCTTCAATGCCTTTATGAAAAGCACAAGGCTCAATCCGTAACCGAAGGCTCCGAGCGACAGAGCCAATAGGACCTTGTGGTCCAACGTGACCCTGGCCCCCAAGATCAGAGCAAGCGCCAGGGATTGGGATGATCAACCTCACTTGGGACCCGCCCATAGACAATGGAGGAAGCCCAATACTCTCATACAGATTGTACAGGGCGACGAACATGCAGGGACCTTTCAGCTGGGTTTCAACACCCTATACTACAATATGGTCGGACAGCTGGGTCATCTCTGCGGGCCAGACCTATTACTACATGATATCCGCTGTTAACGCGATCGGGGTGGGTGAGAACTCCACTATCGTATCAGGGAGAACGCTTATTGCAGGGAATGACACCGATTCCGACGGTCTGCCGGACCAGTGGGAGGATAATTACGGTCTGGACAGAGACAACGCCACCGATGCCGCCCTGGACAAGGACGGGGATGGGTACACCAATCTAGAAGAGTTCCATTCTGGGTCTGACCCTACCGATAACAGATCGACCCCGCTCGATTTAGACGGGGACGGTATGCCCAATCAATGGGAAGATTCCCACGGCCTGGACAAGTACGGCCCATCCGATTCAGACCAGGATAATGATGGCGACGGTAAGACCAATCTGCAGGAATACCTCGCAGGAACCGACCCTAATGTGAACGAATGGACCGGGGACGATGACGATGATGATGAAGACGGACCTAACGAAAGCCTGTCCCTTGAGGTCTGCATGGGGGTTTGTGTTCTGGCCCTTCTGTTGTTCATCATGATTGCTGTTTTGCTCTTTTTTGTACTGAAAGGACGCTCAAAGGAAAAAGTACCCGAAGAGTAATTAATCTCGATGGATAGGGATCACAGGTCATGTACAGGTATGTATATTACCACTATGATGAAAAAATTACTAAATTAATTTAATAATATCCTGTCCAGATAAGTAAATGACCATTTTTTTAGTAACCTATTAATAATTTTCAAGACTTATCGCTTCAAGTTCGGGTCGTGGGGGTTTTTTCACCCGAACTAAAGTGCATTTGCATTCGCTACAGACCAACCAATGGTAGAAAGGGGGACAAAAAATGAGAAGCGCTATCAGGGTATTCGGCACCTTTGCCGCAGGGTCTATGATTTTCGCCGTTCTGCTGGGACTGCTCTCCATGGTCCCGGTTGTGGTTGCCGACGGGGACGAAAGCTATCCGACCGCCATTGGGTTCGATGGCAATTTCACCTCCTGGATAGACCAGGAGCACGACGATGCCACCGGGACCAGCTACATGCTCTACGAGAACCACGGTGGGTGGTGGGCCGACGCGGAGAAACTTACCGACAACGACGAGGACGACCTCCTCTGCTGGGCTGCCACCGATGCCAACATGTTGGAGTGGACTGGATGGGGGTTCGTCGACGGGATGGACGGGACCGACGACTTCTTCGAGTATTACCAGGACCACGTGACGGACGATGGTTCCAACATCGAATACGGCCTCAAGTGGTGGTTCGACGGGGAGCTCGACGGGTACGAGGGGTGGGCGGTCGAGGACGTCGAGGGCGGGGACTTCTGGGACGACGATTATCCATGGCAGTACTATGTCGGGGCTGTCCACACGCCGGGGATGGTAATGCTCTACACCGAATTCGCCATGAAACAGGGCATAGCTGTCGGTTTCGGGATACGCGAGATAGGTGGCGAGGGCGCTCATGCTGTGACCTGCTGGGGGTACAACTATGACCAGGACGCGGACCTGCCCGCAGAATGGATGACCTATTATCAGGGGGTGTGGTTGACCGATTCCGACAGCCACAAACACCTGAGCGACCCTGACGACTATCTCCTTTATTATTCTCTTAGCTATGATGAGGACAACAACTACTGGTACATGCCCAACTACGGTGACGGTTGGTTCATAGATGCGGTCGCCTTCCTGAAGCCCTTCCCTGACGACACACGCCCTGTGGCGGCAGCTGGAGGTGAATATAACGACTATGAGGGTTCCCCGGTGACCTTCTCCGGCAACGGGTCCACCGATGATGACTCGGACTCCCTCACATACCGCTGGGACTTCGACGGGGACGCGACCTGGGACACGTCGTGGTCCTCGAGCCCAACCGCCTCCTATACCTGGTATGACGATTATTCGGGGGAGGTCTATCTCGAGGTCTTCGACGGAAGGCTCAGAGACGTGGACATCGCCACGGTCAGGATCGACAACGTGGCACCGACGATTACGGCGTCCGGGTCCACGATAAACGAGAACGGCATTGCAACGGTTTACGGCAACATAAGCGACCCCGGGACGCTGGATACGTTCTACCTGGAGATCCATTGGGGAGAGGGAGCGAAAAAGGGCTACAACTACACTGCCGGGACCACCACGTTCACCCTGACGAACAAGTACTTAGATGACAACCCGACGAGCACACTGTCCGACCTCTACACCATCGACATCAAGGTGACGGACGACGATGGAGGGGTTGGGACAGCCTCCACCCTTGTGAGGGTGAACAACGTTGCCCCAGATGTGACCAAGATAACCATGGAACAACCGAACCCGCAGTTCATACTCCCCTACGTCCATAAGCTTGACTTCCTGGGAGTATTCGGAGATGTGGGGACCCAGGACACACATACAGCCAGTTGGGACTGGGACGATGGGACGACGAGCTTCGGGACCGTGGTGGAGAGCGAGGGCTCCGGAGAGAGCTCAGGTTCCCATATCTTCACATCTCCAGGGACCTACTACGTCCAGCTTAAGGTGACGGATGACGACGGAGGGTTCGATACCTTGACCTACGACGTCGTCATCGCGGATGCGGACCATGCGATAAAGGACCTTGACCAGTACATCCAAGGATTGGACAATTCCTCCTTCAGGAACAATGCGGACCATAGGAAGAACGCCTACGACCAGAAGCTCCAGGCCACCCTCAAGCCCCTGAGTAACAAAGCCTATCAGGGCGTCATCCAGAAGCTCCTGAACGATATCAGGGCCCACTCGGACGGGTTGATAGACGGGAAGAGCAATGACGACTGGATAATCGACGAAGAAGCCCAGACCCACATCTGCATGAAGGTGGACGACATAGTTGCTTATCTGAAGATTTTAATGTCAAAAAAGTGAATATCAGGATATATACAATAAAGACCTCATATGAAAGGCTCACCCGTCTTAATCGCTTGGATATGGTGAAGGGGACGGGATTTGAACCCTCGTACCACTAAAAACCAGACCCTTTAAAAGCCAGGGTCTATCTCCCCTACGAACACGTGCCCGTCCTCATGCTCCCCCCTCATACCCACTCACCAGTTGAAAAACAATTATATTTCATGGGGATGGCCAGTTTGGCAAGTTATCTAATACCCCGAAAGCTAAGTGGGCCGACCCGGATTTGAACCTCACACCCCTACGATTTAGGGTATAGGTATATCTGATTGGGAGGATTCTATTAGGTTAGGTGATCGAGTATGACATACCATTTCACAAAAAACCTCGAAACGGACATGAACTCGGCCGTCCTGAAGGTCACAGAGGAGCTCAAGAAGCAGGGATTCGAGATCCTCACGGATATCGATGTGAAGGCTACACTAAAGAAGAAGCTCGATGTGGACTTCCGCGAGTACCGGATCCTAGGGGCATGCAATGCACCTTTCGCCTATAAGGCATTGATGGCCGAACCTTACATAGGCACCATGCTCCCCTGTAATGTGATCGTTCAAGAGATCAAGAAAGGGAGTGTCCGTGTTTCCGCCATCGATCCGGTGGCTTCCATGAAGGCTGTCGATAACAAGGAATTGAAATCGATCGCAGCCGAGGTCCGATCCAAACTGAAACTAGTCATAGATTCGATCTGAGTTGGATTGGCCAATTCGGGAATATTCAGTAATAAGTATGAACTGGTTTTTTCGTGATCTCGTCCCTCTCCCCGACGCCTACCTGCTCGTCCCCTTACTCGACCTCGTACCCACACACTACTTGAAAAACAACTATGTTTCATGGGGATGGCCAGTTTGGCAAGTTATCTAATACCCCCTACACACAGTGAAGGAGGAAGAATTCGAACCCAAATTATATCTCTGATAATTTCATGGAACATTATTTTTAATTAGACAAGAATGACCTGGACATGGGCCGAATGGCGAGCATCCTGACGCTTGTTCTTTGCTCTCTCCTACTATGCACCATCTTCTTTGATACCAGTGAGGAAACCTCTCCTGGTCCATTGATGGGTCCGGATGGTCCTATTGATGATTTATTGCCCATCCATCGTAGCTCAAGGTCCCCCGTCTCGGGATACGTTGTGGTCACAACCGTCGGGAGCTCCGATCCCTACTACGAGGTCGCACAGACCATTGCCGATCACCGCGGGGGGACCATACTGAAGTTCGATCCCTCTGATCTCCCATCCCTCATGGATGCCCTAAAGACCTTAGATGCAAGGTACGTGGCTGTGGTTGTACGCCCCCTCGAGATGGACATCAATCTCAACAGGGCATTCATCATGAACTCGACCACCTTGGACGATGATCCCTTCACGGACTTCTCCTGGGGCTACATAACAGGTCCCACCCCCGAGGCGGCAATGGATTTCGTTCAAAACATCATAAAGGCCGAAACAGAGAACGTTCAGGACCTTCCCCTGGACATAGCCGGTTATTCTGTCACCGTCTTCAATTTCCGTATGACCGCCACCAACAGCTTCACGCAGTACGTTTCGGACAGCTACATTGATCTATACCTAGAGGAGAACGATACCGGCTCGGGTAGGGATTTCTTCCTTTCGAATTCCAACGATCTCGAAGGATGCAAGCTCATAGACATAAGCGGCAACGGCGACCCCCATATGACATGGCTCTTCGAGGGGGGCAATTTCGATCCGGTCCCGCCCGTCTGGCCCTACGACCCGTTGAAGATAGAGGACCCCCTCTATGCAAGGGTTGGGATCACTCCCGAGAACCTGAGCGGTATAGACCTCTACCCTGCCGTCATGTTCAGCGGAACATGTCATTCCGGTGTACCTGCAAGGGCATTGATAGAGGGCGATATCGCCGCCACTTTCGGCCACACATCCAACACTGTCAGGTTCTACAACATGTCAGAGGATTTCAGCTTCTTCAACAGGATAATCAAGAACAACGTCACCGGTTACTTCGCTCCCATCGGGGCCAACCACGGATACAACAGCATATTCGACCAGTGGAACGCCTTGAGATATCACGAACCACTTGGGGACATCCAGAAGAGGTCCCTGGACCAGGTCGTGATGGGGTTCATGGGCAATAGGCCCAACCTCAGGTTATACAACGAGGGCGAGAGCACCCACCTTTCTGACATCCTGCCCTCGGGGGATTTCGATCCAGGTGACTGGCCTTCAGCCGAATCGATGCTGGGGGGAAAAGCGAACCGTGTCTATTACGGGGACCCTTATTACGATCCATTAAAGAACGATCATGATCCGAACCTTAACCTGACGACGGTCAATTACGAATATGTCAACGGCACGACCCTCGACCTTGAGATCTCGTACCACAGGCCTGCGTCCACCGACGTTTGGCTCCCCAACTGGGACATGTATCACCACGGAGAGGGCCTGTTCTATGAGGCCATAGACCTTCCAGAGGACTATTCCGAACCGCTCAGCGTCTCGGTGATCAAGGAAGATCCCTCGTTGGAAATGTTCCATGTCCTTGAGAGGTTCGACGGGAGTACCAGGGTCCATGTAGAAGCTGACCTAGCAAGCGTTGATTACGACGAGGAAACCTGGTACAACATAACCATGCGCATCACCAGAGCCCCGGTACAATCCCCTATTCATAACCTCACCATCATGTCCGGAAACCTTGAAGGTCATGCCAAGCCAGGCGAGAATGCCACCTATGTGTTCTCTATAAAGAACACGGGAAATGTAATTGACAATATCTCCATATCGAAGATGGACCGGCCCGATGGCTGGTCGCTGAACATCGATTTCAACGGAACCGAGATGGGCCCGAGCACGCTGAGAGAAGCGCGGATCAAGGTCCGTCCACCGGCAATTGCGCACCGAGGGACGAAGGGGATCATTGCCTTGACCTTCAGTTCCATAGGTGATCCATCTATCAAGAGGACCATCAACCTGACAACTCTGGTCGATGAGGTGTTCGGGGTGGCTATCGTCGGGGGTGACAGGTCGGTCCTGGTGACGCCTCCAGGGACCGTATCGGTCCCGGTGATGATAGTCAATACTGGTAACGGACCGGACGATATCGTTCTGAACATATCGGACCATGGAGAATGGTCAGTTCAGGCATCCTTCAACGGTTCCAATGTCCCGGCTGGTTCAACAAGGACCGTCACGATCACAATTGAAGCTCCGGTCTCCGTCAGGTCGGATGAGAACATCACATTCGTATTACAGGTGTCATCGGATGGTGCCCCCATCAAGATAGATTCGATCCAGATCAGAGCGGATATAATCGCATTGTACGGAATATCCCTCATGACAGACGATATCCAGACCTCCGTCGCTCCGGGCGAGGACCTCTCCTTCCCTATCATCGTGAGGAACACAGGCAATGTCCAAGATGGGTTGGACCTAAACATTTCGAACGATAAGGATTGGCCGTTCACATTTGGATCTAATGAAACAATGGTAAGACCGGGAGGGTACTGGAACATGGTCCTGAACCTGACAGTCCCACCAATGTCCCTGGAAGGAGAGCTGTGCATCTTCAATGTCACAATAAGTTCGAAAGGGAATTCATCAAAGAGAGAGGCTCTCACCCTGGAATTGAGGATACTAAGCATAATCGACTTCGAGATCGTTCCCCCAAGCAACGCCTCAGGACTGCCAGGGACGACATTGAACCTGACCGTAGTGGTCATCCACAAGGGCAACGGAGCCGAGGACCTGCTCATAGAGATAGACTCCATCAATGACTGGACCGTTGTCGGTCCGTCAAGTCTCTCACTTCTACCATGGGAGGAAGACGAGGTATCTTTCAACATCACGGTCCCCAAGAAGATCACTGCTGGGACCAAGGATACCATCTCTATCAAAGCGACATCTGGTCGAACAGTGACCATATACAGAACAGTGGAATTCAATGTGACAGTGGACAGGTCATATGGATTGTCACTGACAGTCGGCCCCTCATCCTTCAAGACCCATAGGCACAAGATCGAAAGAGTGGAGGTCATCATCACCAACACAGGGAACGGCCTCAGTGAAATAGATATATCATTGGTGGCCCCGGTCGGCATTTCCCATTCTTTCTCGCAGGATTCAATTACGATCGGACCGTACTCGGTAGGGAACCTCACTCTGGAGATCGATCCGGGCGGGGTCCAACCCGGGGAATACAATATCACGATACTGGTCACGGATGGACATGTGAATGATACGTTCAACGTTCAAATGACGGTCCTGAAGTATGCCACCGATGAGGACCCCCCTTATGTCGTATTCGCAATGGTTGCGTTCGTGGTCCTTGTGATGCTTGGTCTTGTTATCTTTCTAGTCCTTGTTAGGTCAAGAAAGAAGGAAGAGGAGTATGAGGACTGGGGAGGGGATACGGCATCGAGCAGAGGATCGGAAGATGATATCGATGGGGACGACCCTGACAGCGGATCATGGGGGGAAGGGGCGGAATGAGGTATTCGATCCCATTTTTTGCATTGCTTTTTTTGCTCTTCTCAGCTTTACCCGGTAATATCTGGACAGAGGCAGCATCTGAGGACCAGCCCTTCTTACTTGACGTGAGGGGGCCAAGTCCTGTACAGAACCCCCACCTCTATCATGCGGAGGCCGGTGCAAGATGGTTGATGAGCATTGCAATAGAGCCATTCCCTGGACTCTACAAATGGTACAACTCAGACCTTGCCGCAACGACGTTCATGACAGAACAATCGATGGGGGTCGTCGGTGTAGGGAAGTTCTTCCTCATGCTTTACAACACAACAGGGAACACGACCTATCTTGAATATGCAGAAGGGGCAGGAAAATGGTTGATATCACTGGCCGACCCGACAGCTCCGGATGCATGCAGATGGTCAAAATGGGAGGGACTTAACGAGTACGATCCCGACTATTATGGTGGCATAGGGTCCACCATCGAATACCTTCTGCTCCTCCATCAGGCAACGAATGACCCGATATACCTGGAATATGCAGTTAAGGGTGCGAACTGGCTGGTCGATGAAGCTGTACCCGTTGGGGCTGGGTACAAGTGGAGGTCCTTCTCGACCATCAACTACAACATGACGGGATGGTACCATGGGACCGCCGGGATCTGTTTCGTCCTCTACGAACTGTATGAAGAGACGGGCAATACCGATTTCCTCGACCATGCCCTGGGAGGGGCGCAATGGCTCATCGATATGGCGATCGAACAAGCGCCGGGACAGCGAGCCTGGGTCCGGGTCGAGGGGGACCCGACACCATCAACGACCTGGTGCGGGGGTACGTGCGGCATAGTGCAGTTCTTCGTTCTGATGTACAATGCAACTGGGAACAGCAGTTACCTTGACCAGGCAAAGGCAGGTGGCAACTGGACCTTATCACAGGCAGTTAACATGGGACCGGAGCAGGTCACCATCGATTACATGAACATGTTCTGCCACGGCGACCCCAGCCAGGCACTTGTCCTCTTCATGCTCTATGAAGCGACCGATGACGACAGGTACAGGACCTGTGCCGAGCAGCTAATGAACTGGGTCATATCCCAGCGCTTGGATGTGAATGACCACGAATCCAAATGGCCCCATCTGGTCGGGGGAGACGATTTCATAACAGGTCTGCTCATGGGCAATTCCGGGATAGGTCATTCGCTCATCATGTCTTATGGGATCACGGGGAACCAAACATACCTCGACAATGCGATGAGGTCGGCCTCATGGGTCGAGAACAGGTCGATAGAGGTCTCATCCGGTATCGAGAAATGGAACCATATGGAGAAGATGGACGAAACAGAGGAGTACTGCCCGGGATGGTACTGGGGTACAGCCGGGATAGGGCAGTTCCTGCTGGAGATGTCACCATATTGGGTCCCTCCTGTCGGGGTGGAGATCATAGGGGACAACAGGAGTGCGGGCGGTCATCCTGGGGAAGAAGTGGTCCATGTCCTTGAGGTAAGGAACACCGGTGGGGGAACGAACGATATCGAGGTCGATATTTTCGAGCCCATAGGTCCCTGGTCCTATGAGCTCACATTCGACGGGAAGGACCTAGGACCAGGGGAGGTCCGGGAGCTGACGTTGAAAGTTCAGGTCCCCGAGAACGCATTGGTCGGAGAGAACCGTACCTTCAAGATATCGGTCCACATTGCTGGGAACGAAGAGGTGAACGATACTGTCCTGGTGACCACAAATGCCTATCTGACCAGGGCAATATCGTCTGAGATAGATGCGATCATCCAATATTGCGGTCCGGGCGAAAATGCCACGTTCAGGTTGAACGTGACCAATATGGGCAATGGTGTGGAGGATCTAGGTCTCACAGCGGTATGCGATAGACCTCTGACGGGATACGGACCTTATGTCACCTTCAACGGGACCGATGTGGCTCCCGGTGGTAAGAGGGACGCCATCGTGCGCTTAGGTGTTCCGGAGGATGCCTATGCCAACACCTCATATTCGATGACCATCAAAGCCTTCCTTACCTCTAACACATCGGTCCATGATTCAAAGAACGTTTCGGTATCGGTCGAACGACGCAACGGTGTCCTGTTATCTTCGGATGTGGACCATTTTGAGATCGAACCGTTCTCATCGGTCACGACCTCGGTCCATGTTAAAAACATTGGGAACGCACCGGAGACCTTCGTTTTCGATAACATCTCCATCGATGCAGGATGGAACGTGACCGTGGATATGGAAGATGGTGAGATACCACCAGGTGGATCACGCTCCGCAATTCTGAACATAACTCTGGACAGTAACCTTCCGCCCTCGGTCAAGGACCTTGTTCTCATTGTACGTTCCAAGGACCATCCGAACGTGAACGCCTCCATCATGATAGTGGTCGAGGTGTTGGAGCACATCTCTGTTGAATTGCTCCCACCACTTTCAGGTTCTGCAAAACCTGGGTACGTCGTAACGTACGAGTTCGTTCTGGAAAGCAATTCGAACATCCCCCTTAATTACCATGTCGAAGCGGTATCCCGCCTTGGCTGGAAGATAGATATAGGAACGGAAAGCGACATAACGGTCCTGCCCGGGACCATTGAAAAGATAGGGCTCGCCCATACCGTTCCCTCCAGGACAATTGGAGGGACCGTGGATACATTGACCCTCCAACTGAACAGCTCGGATGGTCGGCCCCTGCTCATTGCGGAAGTGGAGACCACCTCATTGCCAGTGCGTTCGTTCTTGCTCTCACTCAATCAAGAGGGGGTCATCAACATCATATCAAAAGGTTCGTTAGAGAACCGATTGAACATAACCAATTCCGGGACGGAGCTCCTCGTAATATCTTTGAACCTGTCCGGAACAGGGGCGCAATGGGTGACATTGTCCAATGTAAGTGTCGAGCTCACTGCAGGTTCGGTCCAAAGCATCGAGATCGTCATAGAGGTAACGAAAGGTATCGAAGGGATCTATCCAGTTACTATTAGTGCTACCGATGGGAACACTTCAAGGAACATTCAGTTCGTGTTGAACGTTTCCCAGCCGAGAACACCTCATGTAGATAGGGTAAGGTATCCTTTACTTGAATTGGTCATCGTAATGACCCTGGTCCTCGTGGTCATAATAGGGATCGTGACATTCTTTTTTGTAAAGAGGAGGGGGGATGACCATACTATTGATGGTGGACCTCATGCTCCGTCCGGTCCTGACAGGGATGAAGATGGGATGGACTATGAGGATTGGGGCGACAATGATGAATGATGACCGGACATCAAAGGATATCAAGATGCTTTCATAGAACCGATCATTGCCGCTTTGAGGACCATGATCCCTTTGAGATACTCTTCTATCTCAATTCTCTCCTCATCTGTGTGGTCCAATGAACTGTCCCCCGGCCCGTAGGCGATGATGGGTGTCTTCCACCGCTCTCCCAATATGTTCATATCGGAGGTCCCGGTCTTTTTCTTGAAAGAAGGGGTCCCTCCCTGTGATCGTATGGCCCCAAGGAAGGCGCGGACCAGCGGGGACCTCTTATCGCTCGAATATGGGGACGTGTCATCAAAGAGATGGTAGCTCACCCCCTCCCGTTCCATCAAGGGAGGTCTTCCGTTCTCTGAATACCTGATATCGAGCCTCATCCTGGTCAGCAGCTGGTCCCCATTCACCTCAACGATCCTTGGCCCCCATCCCTCCTTCAGCTTTTGGAATACCTCGAAAGCGATCTCCGGGGCGAAGGCCCCCTCGCTCCCGGAATGTGACCTCGGAGCGGTCACTTCCACCTCTACAAGTAGCCTCCCGCGGTATGATACGGTGATGCCGTCCCAATTGCCCGGTTCAAGTATGATGCATGGCATCTCAGGGAGCTCTTCCCTAAGTCTCTTCGCTGTCTCGGAGCCACCCTCCTCATCAGGGACAGCAACAAGCATTACCCTCTTCCAGAGGTCTGGAAGCTCTCTGAGGGCTGAGACAGCCGCACACAGTGGGCCTTTTGCATCAACGCTCCCCCTCCCCCACAGAGCTCCGTTCTCCAACCTAACTGGGACCTCGCCCGGGACAGTATCTATGTGGCCTAGGAGAAGGAGGTCCCTTGCTCCCGGATTGATGACGAGCGCTCCCATGTCAATAACGGCATCCATTCCGTTCTCAACGCACCATTCATGGAGGAACTCGACGGCTCCATTGGTCGAACCCGTTGGCGATGGGATCGAAACGAGCTTGAACAAGAGCTCAACCGAGGGGTCCATTCAGGACCTCCTTCACGGTGGAGACGGTGAGATCGATGTCCTCCTCTCCGATGATGAGCGGAGGCAGGAACCTTATGACGGATGCTCCAGTTGGTATTGCAGCTATCCCCTTCTCAAGAAGGGCGGAAAGGAACGGTCCTGCCCTTGAGCGGAGCTCGAGCCCTATCATCAGCCCCCGCCCCCTCACCTCTCTGATATGGGGGCTGTTCAGACCTCTAAGTGAGTCCATGAAGCGACCTCCAAGCTCCTGGGCCCTTTGGTCCAATTCCTCACCGACCATGAACTTCAATGCTGCATTTGCGGCGGCACAAGCTAGAGGGTTCCCGCCGAACGTGGAGCCGTGGGAGCCTTTAGGGACCTCACCCAACCTCTTGTTCAGGACCGCTGCGGCGATGGGAAGACCACCACCGAGCGATTTCCCGACGCACATGATGTCGGGAGCAACAGAGGAATGCTGGATGGCGAAGAAACGTCCGGTCCTGCAAAGCCCGGTCTGCACCTCATCTATGATAAGGAGCGCACCTTTCTCATCGCATAGTTCCCGCACAGACCTGAGATAATCGTCGGGCGGAACATGTACACCCCCCTCCCCCTGGATGGGTTCAAGCACAACGGCCGCAGTCCCCTCCGTAACGACCTTCCTCATCTCATCGATGTCACCGTAAGTGACGAAATCCACGGGGAGCAGGAGCCCATCCATCCCTTCCCTGTGGGCGGGAGCAAAGGTCAGGGAGAGCGACCCCAAGGTCCTGCCGTGGAACGCCCTCTTTGCGGCCACGAGCCGCTTCCTGCCCGTGGACCTGACCGCGAACTTGATAGCGGCCTCCATCGATTCCGTCCCTGAATTGCATAGGAAAACACGCGACATCCCTTGCGGGGATACGGAGATGAGCCTTTCCATAAGCTCCCTCCTTGCCGGATTATCGTAGCTGGAGGAGACGTAGATCAGCTCTTCGGATTGGGCCTTGATGGCATCGAGCACCTTCCTGTTCCTGTGCCCAACGTTGCAAACACCGTAGCTCGCTCCGAGGTCCAGGTATTCTTTTCCGGAAGCGTCCCAGACATGGCAGCCCTCTCCTCTAACGATCTCAATACCCCTCCTGGTGACCGCTCCCGATTCCAGCTCGTTCTCGTTCAACATAGGACCGTCCCCTCACCCTCGAGCGCCCTTGTCAGGGGTCGGTCGGAATTGGAATTGGATATTACGACCCTGGGAACGCCCCTTTCCAACGCCTCCTTGGCCGCAAGGACCTTCTTCTTCATCCTGCCCTTGGCAAGCTCCATCGCACCATCGAGCCCGCTAAGTGGCACCGATCTGACAAGTGAGCCATGGTCCTCCGGGTCCCGTAGCAGCCCTGGTCTATTCGTGAGTAGCACCAGGGCCTCGGCCTTGACGGCCCCGGCTATGGCCGCGGCCGCCCTGTCAGCATCGGCGTTAAGGGACCCATGGTCCTCGGCCTCTATGGGTATCGTTATCACAGGAATGTATCCCTTCGATAGAAGCAGTTCCAACAGGTCCGTGTTCACTCTCTCAACGGTCCCAGTGTTGTCGTCGTGGAGTACCTTGACCTTTCCTTCCTCCACGTACCTTACGGAACCTTTCCTTCTACCCTGGAGGAGCCCGCCGTCAATACCTGTGAGCCCTATGGCGTTGATACCACCCTTCCTGAGCATCTCCACGAACCTTTTGTTCACAAGACCGGAATAGGTCATCCTGAGAAGGTCCAACGTCGGTCCGTCGGTGACCCTGCTCTCGTGACCCGAAGGCGATGTCACGAACCTGGGGGGTCTTCCGAGCTGCTCGGAGAGCCTGTTCATCTCATCTGACCCACCGTGGACGATAATGACATCCTTCCTGCCATTCAGGTCCACAACAAGGTTGTCGAGCTGGGTGCCAACAGCCCCACCTATCTTCACAACTATCATGACGACACCTCAGATGGGATGGAGCCCTGCGAACTCCAGACCTTTTCTCTCATCGCAACCCATGATGACGTTCATGCACTGCATGGCGCTCCCGGCGGCCCCTTTCATGAGGTTATCAATGGCCGAGAAGACGACCAGCCTCTTCCCGTTGGGATCGAGCTCGAACCCGATATCGCAGTAGTTGCTCCCCATGATGATCTTGGGCTCCGGGTACCTGAAGGTCCCTTTATTGGACCTGACGACCCTGATGAAAGGTTCCTTCCCGTAGGTGCTCCTAAGGAGACCCCAGGCATCCTTCTCAGCAAGGGGTTCCTTCAATTCTATGTGAAGTGTCGTCGATATGCCCCTTACCATCTCCACCGCGTGTACGGTCATCATAACATCTATCCCCGTCTCCTGGAGGACCTCGGCCCGGTGACGATGGTCAACCGGGGCGTAGGGCCTGATAACGCCGCTCCTCTCGGGATGATGGGAGGAATCGGATGGAGTCTTTCCCGCTGCTGAGGAGCCTATCTTCGAATCCGCTATCACCCTCCCAGCGATGTTCCTGAAGGGGAAGAGCCCGAGAATGATGGAAGTGGCCACACAACCGGGAGCCGCCGCCCGCCCTTTCACCTTCATATCATCCCTGTGGAGCTCCGGTAGTCCGTAGGGGAACGTTCCCAATAGCTCCGGGGACGAATGGTCCTTGCCGTACCACTTCTTGTAGACAGCAGGGTCGGTGAGCCGGAAGTCCGCCGAGGTGTCTATGACATGCTTCGCATGGGATATGAGCTCCCTCATCCTCGAATTCGAGGAACCGTGGGGAAGGGCGCTGAAGAGGAATTCGACGTCCTTGAGGTCCGAGGGTGAGGTGAAACGAAGGTCGGTCCTCCCCCTCAGGTTGGGGTGAGCGCTGTGGAGGTGTTCCCCCAGGTTGCTCTCCGATGTCACCTGGACCAGCTCCAGGTCATCCCTCGAAAGCACCAATCTTGCCAGCTCTCCACCGACATAACCTGAGCCGCCTATAATCGAAACGGTTGTCAATGTCAGCACCTTGCCCTCTCGACGAAGTGAGAAATGATCTTTCCTGGGATGTCAACACCGGTGGGTTGGACGCTGTTCTTGAACTCCATCGTATGATTTACCTCGTTGACGCTCAGGCCGTTAGCGGTCTCGAAAAGGTCTATGGCGACAAGGTCACCACCAACGGCCTTTGCTGCCTTGAGGCAGATCTCGTTGAGCTCGGGCGTCACCGGGCAAACGCTCGCCTTTCCGCCCCTTGCCGTGTTCGTTATCCAGTGCTCTGAGGTCCTGTAGATGGCGCATATGGTCGAATCACCCACAACGAAAGCACGGATGTCCCTGCCAGCCTTGTCCACGTATTCCTGGATGTAGACGGCCGAATGGGGGTACCCTCCGAGGACGTCCTTATGCTCGAGCAAGGCCTCGGCAGCGTCCCTGTCGTTGACCTTGGCGAGCAGTCTGCCCCAGGACCCTACCAAGGGCTTTATGACGCAGGGGTATTCCATCCGCTCTATCTCTCTCAAAGCTGCCTCGGGGGAAAGCGCCATGGATGTCCTGGGGGTAGGGACCCTGTTCCTTACGAGGGCGGAGGTTGTGAGGAACTTGTCCCCGCAGACCCTGACGACCTCGGAGGGGTTCATTGTGAAGATGCCCGCATCCTCTGCGAGCGTCAGGAAATAGAAGGACCTGAACTGGCTGATGCCTCGGTCCAGGACCGCATCGGCCTCTATGGGCCGTTCTCCGGCCTGGGCAGATATATCCTCCATCCTGACCGTCGAGAGATGGACACCAAGGCGATTGGCCGCCTCGATGAGCATCTTCTCGTCCAATCTGATGACACTATAGGCGATCACAAGTTCCAAAGGGACCTACTCCCCCCAATCCTCTTTCTCCTCGGGGGCCTTGTCGAGCTTCAAGGGGGTGAGCTCCAACACTTCTAGATCGCTCCCGCATTCGGGGCAGGGGATCAGTTCGTTCATCATCAGTCCGTTGTTCAAGATGTCAGCGCCGCATACTGGGCAGTCGTTCGTCATGTTCCGGTCACCTTGGTCATTTGGTCCCAGACCGGAAGGATGTATAGGCTTTTGATATATCATATTTACTAACTTCGAAAAAATATTTCGAAATAAAAAAAAATAAAATGAAAAAGAAACGATAATCGTATTCAGACGTCTTTGATACGGTCCTCAATTACGATTTCCAAACTGTGGCATCGGTGGAAGGGCGATCTGGACATTGCATTGATCTGTTATCCTGTTCCATCTGTCCTTCTATCTATGCTTTCACGAGTTCCTTTTCGATCCTCCTCAGGAACTCTCCGGCGCGTTCTATGGACATTGACGATTCATCCTCGCTGGTACGAAGTGGCTCCGTCCCGTAGAACCATTGGTGCCTCTCGACCCTGTAGGTGTCCAGCCACTGGACCATGTCTGGACCTATCTCCTTCAGATATCGTTCGTTGAGATAGAGGATGACGCAATAATGGTTCTTTTCAATGATCCCGTCCTTGAAGAGGAGGGCCCTTGCTCCCTGGAACATGCTGGAATACGAGGCGACCACCGCTTCTTCGAAAAAACCTTTGTTATGAAGTTCCTCAGCTCGCTTCAGCTTCTCATTTGCAGCCTCCAAGGCCCGACCCACTTTCAAGGGATCCGATTGGACCTTACGCAGTTTTCTCTCTCTGAAGCAATCCTCAACCCTCATCATACCACCGGGACGTTCCCATAGAGCGGTATCCCATATCGAATCAGCTCTATGTAAAAGGCTCGGTTCCTATTGGCTTCCGTGGCCCACTGGTCGGGCCTCATCACGGTAATGGAAAGCTCCCTGCCTTGTGTTATCGGTACCCGTCCCAAGGGTCCATTCCTCTCGGTTGATATTATTAGAAGGTCTATGTCACTATCCGGTGTATCGGTCCCTTTTGCCACGGACCCGTATAGGACGACCGAGATCAGGCCATCATTTTCCATTAATAGACTTACGATGAACGGGTCCTCCCTCAGGTAAGAGAGGTTGAAGGCGATCTTGTGGAACCTGAATGCCGGATTTTCTGTATTTCCTTTGAAGAGCAGTAGGTTCTTTTCTCTGAAGCTCTCCAATAATCCATCCTCTATGAGAAGCTCAATGGACCTTTTGACCGTCATTGGGCTCATGTTGAGCTCCCGGGCCACTTCCCTTAGGTAGAAACCGGTGAACGGGTCCTTCATGAAAAATGTCAACACCCGCATCACGTTAATTTTTTGATACAACCGTATCATAAAAAGGACAAGTGTATCAAATTATATATATGTTCTTAACTTGATTTAAAAAGTTATTATTCTTTATATTTATTATCATTTCACCTTTCAATGGAACATTTGGTTGGTCCCGGTCCCACCCAAGATCCTTGCGGTCCCAAGGACCTCCTCAAGGCTGAAGGACCCCTTCTCCCTTGATTTGATGATGTCCATAAGATGGTCCTTCTGGTCGGTGTCCAGTAAGATGGTGTTCTGGTCCAGGATGGAATCCACAAGGTCCCTCCCCGTGAACTTGTCCAGTTCGAACCTCCTCTTCCTCCCGACCGTCTCGGCGGGGACGACCTCGTAGAAAGAAGGCCTCTTGAGGGCGGCGGAGACATGGAGCCCTGCATTGTGGGAGAAGGCGTTCGAACCGACTATGGGGGCATTTGAGGCCACTCTCATCCCCGAGAACCTCTCAACCTCCTCCGATAGCGATGGGAGCATATCGAGCTTCCATCCATTGTCCATTCCGTAATGTACCTTCAATGCCACAGTAAGTTCTGCAAGGTCGGTTATCCCCGCCCTCTCACCCAAGCCGTTAACGCACGAATCGATGCAAATGGCCCCGTTCTCCATGGCGGCAAGGGAGTTCGCTAAAGCGAGCCCTAGATCATTATGGCAGTGCACATTGACCTCCGCTCCTGTCCTCGCCTTGAGGTCCTTGACGAAGGGACCTATCTTGGAGGGGAGGGCAGCTCCCACGGTGTCCGCGACACTGATCCTGTCGGCCCCCGCTTCGAGGGCGGCTTTGGAGACCGAGACCACGTTCTCGAAGTTCGAACGGAGGGTGTCCTCAGGGGTGTACCTTACCTTCAGGCCATGGGCCTTGGCATAGGATACGGCATCTGATACGATCCCGCAGACCTGGTCGAGGTCCTTATTGAAATGTTCCTTTAGCCTGCCGTCGAGAACGCTTATGAAAAGCCCTATCCATTCCACATCGCAGTCAATGGCAAGGTCTATGTCCGATCTGTTCGCCCTGCTGTGGGCAAGGACCTTGGCTTTGAGGCCCTGGCCCACCACACCCTTCAATGCCCTCTTGATGTCCGGTGAGACGGCAGGGTGGCCAGCCTCGATGAAATCCACTCCGAAATCGTCAAGCATGCAGGCGATCTTCAATTTCTCATCGACCAAGAAGGTCACACCCGGGGTCTGCTCCCCTTCCCTGAGCGTGGAATCTAGTATCTCAACCATCTGTTCCAGTCCTCTTCACTGCTCTCCCAAGATGAGCCTGGTCTTGGTGGACCTGACGTTTCCCAAGGCCCTGATGGCTTCTATGGTCGTGTTAAGCTCGATAGTATTAGAGACGTCCACTATGACCATGATGTCCGTATCCCCGGATATCTCATAGACCCTCTCGACCCCGTTCAGGTTCTTGATCCTCTTTGCTATCTTGCCGGTGAGGACGTTCACGTCTATGTTGACCTCGACAATGGCCTTGAGCCCGCGGGAGGCGGTCTCTATGGTGAATCTCTTCAGTATGCCATCGGACCTGAGCCTTGCTATCCTCTGCCTTACCAAACCCTCGGATACCTTGAGCTCACCGGCGATGGCGACATTGGTCCGCCGGGAATCCTCCTTTAGCATCCTTATCAAGGTCCAGTCGAGGTCATCTAACTCCCCGGTCATATTGTGTGGTTCAAGCAGGTGCGATATTTAAGCCTGTCGAGCATCGTAATATTATTACGATTATCGAAAATGAACCGGTCCATAGGTCGTTCAGGTGCATTTCCCATGGAGGGTTCGGACAGCGGCCTGGACATCCTTCCCATCGACTATGAGGTAATAGGCGGTCCTGGTCCCACCGGAACCCGATATCCTTGCCTTGATCCCTGCCTCGGATAGGGCCAGGTAGCATCTACCTATCAAACCTGGGCCCCCTTCGAGCCTCTCCCCAACAAGACCGATGAGGGCAAGCCCATCCTCTGACCGGATCCTGCCCCTGCCGCCGATGGTCGCCTCCTCCAGCGAATCGATGGCCTTTAACCGGTCCTTCGATGGGACCATGATCCCAATGGAGGTCTGTGACCTGAAAAAGCACTGGTCGGCTAAGGGTTGCCTATCAAAGCAGCTTCTTTGTGAGCTTCGCTATCATATCCTTTGTCATTGATGATATGTTATGGGAAGGCTTCCATCCCCACTCCTTCCTGGCCGCTGAGTCATCTATGGACTTGGGCCAGGAATCGGCTATGGCCTGTCTGAAGTCAGGTTTGTACGTGACCTTTAGCTCCGGGATGTGCTTCTTGATCTCGGATGCCAGTTCTCCTGCTGAGAAGGACATGGAGCCAAGGTTGAAGTCGCTGTGATGCTGGAGCTTTTCTATAGGCGCCTCCATAAGGTCCACACAGGCTTTGAGGGCGTCCGGCATATACATCATAGGGAGCACTGTGTCCTCCCTCACGAAGCACTCATATTTCTTCTTCTGGATGGCCTCGTAATAGATGGCAACAGCATAATCGGTCGTGCCACCACCTGGGGGCGTTTCGGAGGAGATTATTCCGGGATACCTCAACCCCCTGACATCCACCCCGAACTTCCTGAAGTAGTAATCGCCAAGAAGTTCACCCGCAACCTTGGTGATGCCGTACATGGTCCTGGGTTTGAGGACCGTTTCCTGGGGGGTGTTCTCCCTGGGGGTCTCAGGTCCGAAGGCGGCGATGGAGGACGGGTTTATGACCCTGACGAGCTCCTTTTCACGGGCGCATTCAAGGACATTGTAGAAACCGTTCATGTTCACATCCCAACAAAGTGAGGGATTCTTCTCCCCGGTAGCGGAGAGGATCGCAGCTAGGTTGATTATGGAGTCCACGCCGTTATCCTCCACAACCTTGTAGAGGTCCTCCTTGTCGTTGATGTTGACGTTGACAACTGGGCCTGTCTCGTATATGTATGCGGGTGGTTTGGTCCTGTTGATGCCCGCTATGACATTGTCATTACCGTAATTCTTACGGAGGTAGGGGACAAGCTCGGAACCTATCTGACCCGCGGAGCCCGTGACCAGTATCTTCTTGACCTTCTTCGAGGGCATGTGTACCACATCCTTCGGGGGACGTAGCAACATCTTATTAATGAAGGTTTCATCCCGGCCCCGATGGACTATATTAACGGAACAACCGGGAAATGTTTTTAACCAGTTCCTGCCTCACATATTGCAGAGCGAAGCATCGGGCCGGTGGTCTAGGGGTTATGACGTCGCGCTTACAACGCGGAGGTCCCCGGTTCAAATCCGGGTCGGCCCATTCCATTTATAGTTAAAGTCCTGTGTAGTCCCTAAACTAATACACCTTATACAGACCATAGACATATGTTACCCCCCCAAAAATACGAAGGGAAACCCGCAGGGGGGTGACACATCTGTGTCGTCTGTACAGTTTTAAAGGTGGGGCATAGTGGGATATTTCTCGGACAGGCTCTTAATCCAATAATAATTGTTATAAACACTTACAGCTATTCATTCATGGAAAACCATGCTATTGCTTGATACGATCCTGGCCGCGGGAGGAATTTTGGGATTGTTTTTATCGATATTGTATCTTGCCGGATATTTCAGGAGGAAAAGCAGACAGGCATTAATTCTGGGTTCGATATCCCTCATATTAACACTGATTTCCTTTTTACCCCTGATCTATTTCGCATTGGGATTATGTGAGGGAGAGATTCCTGTTTGGGGATGGATATTTCCGATTCCTATTATTCTCTTCATACTGATTACGATGGCTAGGATGGTCATTAAAGGATCCAATCGGGTGGGGGGTGGGGATTGAGAGAGGACGATACGCCCTTTGAGATCGATGCTATAAGGTCTCGAAGAAGGATCTATAGGTTAATAAGGAGTAATCCGGGCATTCATTTCCGTAGCTTAGAAAGGGAGACGGGATTCGCTTCGGGAACCCTTCAATACCATTTAATGGAAATGACGAAGAATGAGATTCTTACTGAAAGAAAGGACAGTCATTATACACGTTACTTCATCAGGGATCAGCCGATATCCACCAGGGATAAATTGACCCTCTCCTACTTACGAAAGGAACTACCCCGAGGAATGATATTGTATCTCATGGAGAATCCCGGATCCGAGAACAGGGATCTTACCAGACATTTCACAGTCTCATCAGCAACCATCTCCTATCATCTGAAGCGATTATCAATGGATGAGGTGATAGTATCTTCAGGAGACACTAGAATGCAGAGATATTCGATAAAGGAACCTGACAGGGTGATCGAATTGATACTCGCTTTCAGATCCTCATTCGTCGATAGGGTTATCGATATGTTGATCGAATCGTGGACCAACTAAGTTTTTTCCACCAATGGATTATTCAAGCTCAAATGCCATTTTTCCTTTCTTCAAGAGCATGGACAAAGATTACCTGTAATATCTGTTCTTCTTCAAATCGAATTTCTCATCATCATTAGACCCTTTCCCGGATAGTTTGATGAAAAATGTGAAAACTATCATCATCAGAACCATACCTATGAACACTCCTGTCAGGATCGATATCCAATGCTCCTCTACCAGGTCTTTAGCATCATTCAGGATCGAAATTATATTTTCACGGTTCACAAAGATATTGGGATCGTGTAAGATATTTTGTTCTCCCTCTTTGACCTGATACTCAAATGCAATAATCCCTCCTTCCGAAATATCCTCATTCATCGATCTGTCCTCGATGTGCGTACCGTTTTCATTCGTTGCATTGTATTGATACAACCATGAATACTTAGCAACCACCTTGTCATCCGTTCGAAGCTGGTATTCACCCCGTTTATTACCAGAAACAACAGTCCCTCCCGAACGTGTGACATGTTTATGCTCATAAGTATTCTCCTGGCCATCCATATACTGCTCCAACCTGATCTTCGTATCGCCTCTTGCAGCTTCCTTTAGCTGTATTCGTATATCGAACTTGAGTCCACCCTCGTCATTTAATCCCTGGAAGCGGATCATCAATCTTCCCCAATCATTCAATATTTTCTCATTAGAACCCGGTTCATTTCCTCCATCATCCGGTCGCCCACCTGTGTCATCTATCTTTGAACCTCCCTGATTTCCGGAATTCATCGGATCATAATGCTGACCTGAATCCACAGTTGAAGAGGACACATCAGTATTTTGACCATGTGACCCGACCTTTTCGAGACTCAGGTCTGCAAATCCCTCAAGAAGCCCATATCCTTCACCCGTATGATATTGCCATATGGCCTGATCAAGATTGCAGAAATAGTCACCCGATCCATTTCCTTCTAGATCACCCTGTACCTTTAGTATTCTCATATTTAGTTGAAAGTCATCGAAATCCTCTGTATCGGCAGTATTGAACTGCATTCTGTAACCAAAATAGAAAACATTCATCTCCCCAAGTTGGATGTGATATCCTCCGTCTGCGGTCCTATCCGTTTTCTTTTCCATGGACCCTTGATAAGCCTCCACGGCAATAACGTAAGAAGGAATGATCAAGACCATAAGCCCCAAGGAAACAAGGATAGGGATTATCTTTCTGAGATCATGCATGAAGGATCACCATCGACTTTCTCTGATCCTAATTTGAATAGGGTATATGTAGCATATATGGTGCAATCCTCTATGAACTGTTTGATGATTGCTCGAATCGTAGATTTTTGCACCATAATGAGTTTATATTCAACTTTATATTTAAATGGTAGTTGAAAAAAGTGCCAATAGAAAGGTGATGTAAATGGGAAATAAAAAGAAAATCGCAGGGAGCCTAATGATCGGTTATCTTTTTCTGATCGGTGGATTGCTCGGCTTTTTGGTCAATATATCCGAGATTTCCAAAGCCCACGTTGAAGAGGATAGCGGTAAGAGCGAGCAGTTATATTCGTTTTATATTGACAATGATAACCGACCTGCATTGGATGGAAAATTCAATTCCGCAACCGGTGGATACAATGTTGAATGGGCCGGTGCATATGTTCGAACTATTAGAATGGAAAATGGGAACGGTTCCAGGTCGATCAATGCAACCATACTTTTCATGAATGATGCGGAATATCTGTATGTCGGCATGACCTATCGATATGAGAATTCGGGCAACAATAACAACTGGGTGACCCTGTTCTTCGATGAGGGTAACGGTGCAACATCCAACTATGACGGCGACCACGATGACAGGCTCACAGGAACGACCACTGCTCCGAATGAGAATGCTGTCAGGTGCAAGAAATCCTCTGTAACCCCAACCGTAACAGACCTTTCCTGGAATGGAACCGCTTGGTTCACGGACGGCGATTCCTCAACGGATGTAGGTGCTTATGTTTACGGGGATATCGTATCAACTCAGCTCACATATGAGTTCAAGATACCATTGAACAGGAAAACCGATTCATCATCGAGTTCGGATCTAAATGTCAATCCCTCTGATGAACTTGGTATTATGATACATGCAAGGCTTCAGGGTCAGAGCATATCCTACACTGATTATTACTGGTCCATGACAAATAAAGATCCCAACAGCTACACGGCAAACGGTACCAAAACGTGGGGTGACCTTCGATTGGGTGTGAAGAGATCCGACCTTACACTACACGCCACATATGCAATAGGCGGTGATCCGACCGTTGATGGAGATATAACATCAGACTTTTCCTGGGCAGATTCATATCAAAGGGAGATGGTCCTGACGAATTTCAACGGTTTAAAGATGGATGCTGAAGTGTATATTGTTGAGAATCCCGATGATACTTTCATCTATTTCGGAGTCGTGGTCTACGATAATCAATCCTCGGGTGGTGACAGTCTCACCCTATTCTACGAACAGAACTATACATCATTACCAGCAGGCGATAGAGATTTCATCCTGGACCATGATCGTGAGAATGCACTTCAGGTCTCGAAAGGGGATGGTTTCCAGGACCAACTGTTCACCGCTTCAGGTGGTGTCTCGGACTGGAGTGCGGATACTGATACGGATAACGAGGATCAAGTAGGGAAGGTCAGATATTACCTCAAACCGAACAGGTACGAGTTCGAGTTCAGGTTGAATTACTCTGCTGCAAAGGATGGTACAAACGATGAAGATCTGTACCTTGCCAGGAACGCATTGATCGGGTTTAACCTACAGTATCATGACGATGACGCAACTGGGGTTACTGATTATTTCTGGGAATATACTGCAAATAACAATGCCACCCTGATCGACAAGAACAACAATGTTTTCCTGAGCATGGGTTATGCATATCTCCAGCTTGGAGGACCTGCTATAAAACTGATAGCGCCTCAAGATCAGGGAACCGCAACAGGTAGCGGTTATACTTTTCAAATAATGGCTGTGGATGAGAATGCAAATGGTGTGAAATGGTGCGGTTTCCAGGTGGAAGGGCAGACCACATGGACTTCTCTGATCAGGACGAACAATACGAACATCTGGTCTTGCTCCTGGGATACTACAAATCTCAACAACGGTAACTACGATGTCACAATCGTAGCCAAAGACGATGAGGGGGTGGTTGTTAGGCGGTATATCGAGGTGACCGTATACAACAAAGGAACCGGAATCCCTCCCACCATGATAAAATTCGATCTGGATCCAACCGAGCAAAAACCAATATCCGGTACAAGCGTTGATTTCATTGCATCGTGTTCGAAAGCTGATGGTGTGAAGTTCTATGTGGATTCCACCCTCGTGGGGGACATGTCACTTTCTTCTTCGGGCGATTATGAGTTCAACCTGAACAGCGAACTGATAAGTGATGGTGTTCACACCTTCAGAGCAGTTGCTTTCAATACCTATGGTGAGTCCGCATTGTCGAAATCCTATACAGTTGACAACTGGGCACTTGCTGGAAATCCCATCGATGATCCCGGATCAGCAATATCCGGTGATTATACATTCACTGTCAGGCCTAACCCATCGGAGGATTGTGAATACACGGAGATATTCTTTGATGGTTCATTGTACGGTATCGACTTCACATTGACCTCAGATACACACCAGTACCCCATCAATACCACTTTCCTGGCGGATGGCAACCATGTGGCAAAGGCGATCAGCTATGATCCCGACGGGAAATTCGTTATCTCTTTCATGTCCTTCGAAACGGACAACTGGCATCCGGAGGTATCAATAATATCACCATCGGATGGTTTAAAGGTTTCGAAAGAAACGAAAATTACGGTTTCAGGGTCGGACCTTGATATCGTCTACTTCTATGTGGACGACGGACTTGTCATGACCAGCACGGAAGAAGGACCCTGGGTCCTTGATCTTAATACCAAAAAATACCCGGATGGTGTCCATTTGATCAAGGTGGTAGGGTCGGGCAGGGACGGCAATACGGTCCTGGACATGGCTTCATTGACATTCAACAATGATCTGACGGGACCTTCCGTATCTATCGTATCACCCCATTCGGGTCATGATGTTTTCAGGGATGTCGTTGTGCTCGTCATGGTGACGGATGAATCGGATATCGTATCCGTGGACCTCATCATGGATGGTGATACCACCATTCCTATGTCTGGCCGACCAGGATCTTCTTACTTCGAATATCCGTTATCCATCGAAGCACTCGCTCTTGGGGACCATACATTGATGGCTATCGCCAAGGACATCTCGGATAACAGTGGTCAAAGCCCTTTGGTTTCCTTCACGAACGCGTTGCAGGATGTGGATGGGGATGGTATAGCGGACGATTATGATGAGGATATCGACGGAGACGGCATCCCAACTTTCCAGGATCAGTTCCCCTTCGATAAGTTCGAAGCCGAGGACTCCGATGGTGACGGTATTGGAGACAACACTGACAATGATGACGACAATGATGGATGGTCTGATACTGAAGAGACCACCTATGGAACTGACCCGTTCGACCCGTGCGTCTATCCGGTCGACTCGGATAAGGATCGTATACCTGATTCCGTTGATGCGGATGATGACAATGATGGTTTCATCGATTCCAAAGATGCATTCCCAAAAGACCCGGATGAGTGGTCCGATCTTGACAAGGATGGGATCGGAGATAATTACGACCTGGACATAGATGGTGATGGTGTAATGAATAACTGGGATGTATTCCCGCTCCAGTCCTCTGAATACATGGATACGGACGAAGACGGGATCGGTGACAACATCGACACGGATATTGATGGAGATGGCTTCGCCAATGCTGATGATGAGTTCTCGTTGAATGCACTGGAATGGTCAGATCTTGACGGTGACGGGATCGGGGATAATTCCGACCTGGACGTTGACGGAGATGAGGTGTTCAATATCCAGGACCTTTTCCCAACGGATCCATCTGAATGGGATGATCTGGATGAAGACGGAATCGGGGATAATTCTGATACTGATCGGGACGGTGATGGTATTCTGAACTCGAACGATAGTTACCCCGATGATCCATACGAATGGTCAGACCTCGACAACGACGGTACGGGTGATAACAAGGATCAGGATATTGACGGCGATGGAGTTCTTAATATGAATGACGCATTTCCGTTTGATGCATCGGAATATTTAGACACTGATAATGATGGTGTCGGAAACAATGCTGATCCAGATGATGATAACGACGGTGTCAAAGATGGAGATGACGAAGCTCCCTTGAATCCATTCATCGGGCCAAAGGACTGCAAGTGGCTTGTTATGCCCATAACCTTGGTCATGCTCACCATTATAGTCCTTGCGGCAATATTTATCGTAAAAAGATATTCGCTCCTTTCTCGGAAGACTTCCGATGAGGTGGAACCAAGGACTTCCGGTCCTCATACTGGAAGGTACGGTAGGGAGATAAAAAAGGAGGAAAAGTGCAAAGAAGGAGGTGCAAAGGAGTTTAGCATGTTCCGAGGGAAGGAACCATCTCAGAAGTAAACTAGCCGCGAATATATAACCTAAAAAACAGCCTATCAATTCTGCGGGTCTGGGTCGGCCTATTCGATTTTTATTTTTATGTTAGGACAGAATGGGCCGACCTGAATAGATCAGAATATAATTATTGAGAGTGAAAAAGGAGTTAGATATCGGAGTGATATCACCTTTTTTACGGGTCCGGGTCGGCCCATTCGGTTTTTATTATTAGTAAGTGGAGAATGGGCCGAACCGAATGAATCAATAATAAATCATTGAGAGTGAAAATGAAGATTAAAAGCAATAAAAAATAACCATTTTTACGAATCCGGGTCGGCTTAAGAAAAATCGTTCGTTAATATCGGGCTTACCTCATATAAGCTGACGTTTCCTTAGTCATTCAGGGGCTTTTTCTGCCTTCACCGTGATGCTTTTCACACCCTTCAGGACATCGGACAGCTTCTCCCTTGTCAATCCCGTCTCGCCAATGAGGGCAGCTATGGTTACCTCATCGCCCAGGCTCTCGAGCGAGTACACGGACTCCCCCAGGACCTCTATGTTCCGGAACCCTGCGGTCCTCATCCTCTCAAGGTATGTGCCCCTTAGGTCCGCTCCCGATAGACAGGCAACATGACCCGTGATGGAGCTTCTCAAAGCGGGCGGAAGGTCCTTTTCAAGGATGATGTCGGATACCATCAGACGACCCTCAGGTCTAAGGACCCGGAATGCCTCGGAGAACACTTTATCCTTCTCCGGTGAAAGATTGATCACGCAGTTGGATATGACCACATCAACGGAAGCCTCATCCAGCGGAAGATACTCTATGGTCCCCGCCCTGAACTCGACGTTCATGAACCCCCCTTTCATGGCGTTCTCCCTTGCCCTCTTCAACATCTCCGGGGTCATGTCAACCCCAATTACATGCCCCCCTTCGCCCACAACCCTAGCCGCAAGGAAGCAGTCGAAGCCCGCCCCTGACCCGAGGTCCAGAACGGTCTCCCCTTTCCTGAGCGAAGCCAATGCCACGGGATTACCGCACCCCAATCCCAGATTGGAGCCGTCAGGGACGGAATCCATCTCCTCCGCGGAATAACCGACAGCTTCGCTCAGTTCCCTAGGAGCGTTCCCTCCGCATCCGCATCCTGAAGAACAACAGGAGCCGCCAGCACTTGCTATCTCACCGTACCTCTTCCTTACGGTTTCCCTTACATCTTTTTCCGACATAACATCACTCCTTCGATATGCCTTTGAGGACGGGCTTCAACATCTCTTTCACCATGGGATTTGACCTGTCAGCCCTCATCAAGGAGATGTAGCAGACCTTGCCTCCTTCCATGGTGCTCATCACCATGAGCTTGTCACCTTCCGTGATACCCGCTCTGTCCCTCAGCTCCTTCGGTATCACGATCTGCCCCCTGGGGTCAATGTTGACCACCGCTTCAAGGTGACAGCAGCTCCCTTTGTCGTCCTTCTTGGCCATGACAACGAAAATATGTTCGGGTATTAATAAATTCTGAATATTCAGAAATATCAGAGCATTCAGAATTCCGGTAGTTGCATTCATGAAACCCCCTCCTTTGTCCAACGAGTAGCGGATGATGAAAAACATGATAACCTAGTTTCCGGATTTGGAGAAGGATGACCCGTTCTGCGATCCCTCTGACCTTGCTGGTAATGTCATTGATGGTATCAACGCTAATTATCCCTATTGGGTCCTCCGAGGTCAAGGAGAAGGACTTTGGCAAGGTCGTTAATTCCGCCCCAATGAACACAGCAAGGTTCAATCACACTGCAACGACCCTAAACGATGGAACGGTCCTTGTTGTGGGGGGCACCATGGACGGATATGGCTCCCTGAACGCTCCGGAGCTGTATGACCCGAAGAAGGACGAGTGGACCCCTCTTCCGGATATGAGGGACCCGAGGATGAGGCATACTGCGAACCTTCTGCCATCAGGCAAGGTCCTGATAACAGGAGGCTACAAAGGGACCGGAACAGGACACCCATCAGGGTACGCTTTCTACAAGGGCCCTGGGAACATGTCCCTCGACAGGTGCGAACTTTACGATCCCATCGCGAGAACGTTCGAACAAGCTCCCACCTTGAACACCGGTAGGTTCTGGCAGAGGGCCGTTACTCTGAAAGACGGCAGGGTCCTGGTCGTAGGTGGTGTCAATGTCACGCTTGCAGGCCTCTCATCATGTGAGATCTATGACCCTGTAAAGAACACATGGGAATATACTGGAGAACTTCACGGCCCTAGGGTCAGGTGCACGGCCACACTGCTCAAGAACGGTTCGGTAATGGTCACAGGGGGACACTATGGAAAGGTAAAGGTCCCTATCCCCACGTGCGAGATATACATCCCCTCAGAAGGCAGATGGTACAAGCTGCCGTCCATGAACGATGCAAGGGGCTTCCATGCTGCATTGGAGCTGAGCGATGGGGGGGTCCTAGTGTCCGGGGGTTTTGCCGGGGTGAACGGATCCGATACTACAGGAGTGGAACTCTATGACCCATTATTGAACGAATGGACAAGAGTTGCATCGCTTGGCACCCCAAGGCACAGTCATTTCATGGTCCAGATAGGAACGGAGGGGGTAATAGCCTACGGAGGCTCATCATGTACTGAGTTCGTATGCACGGTCTCCGGTCTGGAATACTATGACATTGCCTCTGGAACATGGGAAGAGACATACATGGTCGTGCTTGGAAGGAAATGGCCTGCAGAGACAGAGCTCAAGGATGGCAGGGTCCTAGTAAGCGGAGGTCAGACATGCACCGAGGCCGAGGCTGCGGTCAGCATCTATTCCCTACCTGGCAATTATCAACAGAACGGGGACAAAGGAACGACCATTGGACCCTATACTATCATATCCCTGGTCCTGCTTCTGGCCATACTTGCCATGGCCGTTTTCGCCGCATTCGTTCACAGGGGCAAACGGTCCTGAGGCTCACCAGAGCTTGATACCGAAGAACCTCAAGGCAAATATGATGCCCATTATGATTACGATCGCACCGAACACGATCTTGACCCATTTACCTGCCGAGACGAACCGCTGGGTCATCTTACCAGAGAACGAGCTTGTTCCCACCGCAAGCGGTATGAATATCAATCCGTGACCTATTCCGAAGACGAAGAAGAGCAGACCGCCCATCAATGTTGAAACGTCCTGTGACAGTATCCATACAACGACGGGCAGGACAAGTGAGACAGCGCACGGGGCCCAGCCAAGGGAGAAGAATACCCCGAGGAGGAAGGCCCCGAGAGCGGGAGAGCGGGTGAAGACGCCCTTGATCCTCTCTATTGACCTCTCCTTGAGCGAGCGGCTCCCCTCTTCTTCTTTGACCTCCGACTCGGCCTTGGACCTGAAGAGCTTTCCCTTGAGGTCGGAGAGGACCTCCGTAAGAGAGAATATATTGTTTAGACCCAGAACAACAAGCAGTGCCCCCGCTGCAAGGTCGAAGAACCTTGCACCGTGAAGGAACACACCCAGGTTGGCGATGAAGAGACCAAGGATGAAGAACACGAGCGCCATACCGAAAACGAAGGAGACCCCAATTATCAACCCCTCCTTCGGGGATATCCCCTTTATCGGGCCAACAGAAGGCCCTTTACCTTTTACCCTGGATGAGAGGATGAAGGTGAACACCGTGAACAGGAGCGCTATGGAGCATGGGGAAAAGGAGGTTATTATGCCCAGCACGAACATGCCCCCTACGGAGCCGGTGCCCACGGCGCTCTTCTGCCCCTCCACACCCTCCCAATCTCCAGAAGAAACCTTCTCCACCTTCTCGTTGAGCTTTTCCGAGGTCATCACACCATAGACCTTGCCTTTTCCCATCTGGTAGATGTGGTAGATACCTACCACGTACTGCTCCTGGTCAAGAAGCAGCAGGGTCGGGTTCGCACTCTCGGAGCCTATGCTCCAGTATTCTATATAGTCCCCCGCTATCCTGAAAGGTTCGGGGTCCTCGATCCATGTCCAGCTGACGTTGGTCCCCCACCATTCCTTGACCAATTGGTATCCCGGTTCGGAATAGATGTTCTTCCTCATGTTGATGGTTATAATGGTCAGCTCCGGTTCGGACTCTTTGGCCTTTTGAAGCTCCAGAACCTGTTCCTTCAGTTCCTTTTCACATTCCATGCAGATAGGGTTCTCGATATTGGTTATATGAAGGAGAATGGGGGACCCTGACAGCTCCCTTAATGTTGTCAAGTTGCCGTCTGGCATGGTCAGTTCGAAATCGGGCGCCAGCTCCTTTTCGGTCCTTATGTCGGACCAGAACATATAGAAGACCACACCAATCAGGAAGATGACCGCCAGGACCGTTGCTACCGCGTAGATGACGGTGTTCCTATCCGCCATCGCTATTCGCTCCATCTAGCGGCATATTGGTCATGGTAGTAAATAGCATCCTTCACGTAGTTGCTTAACCATTCACCCCCAGTCGCTCCCTCGGTACTGTGCCAGACGATGCGGACCGTCCCAGTATTGTCCTCCGCAAGGGTAATGACCGCAGTGAGCGGGATGTAATTGGGGGAGCCGTTGGGATCGTAGGCTTTGAACGCCTCCGTGGCCCTGGCGTCGCTTCCGGACAACAGGTCAAGGAGCTGGATGTCTCTTCCGTAAACCTTCATTAACGTGCCTATCGCCTCCTGCTGCTCGATGCAGGGCATGCAATTGTCGCTGTGGGCGAACACCAGGAGCGGTTTGCTTTTGATCCTGTCAGTGACCCAACCGGGGTGGGAGACCTGTTTTCCCGGGGTTGGGTTCTGCTGGGGAAGGGCGGCCCACCAATCGTCATCGTAGGCGCTGACCCTGTACTTGGGGGAATAGCTGTCCAGCCAGTCGGGGTCAGGAACTTCTATGTCGTTGCCATTGTCAGTTCCGTTCCCACGGAATAATCCGTAGTATATCCCCGCCCCTATGATCCCGACCACCAGCACTATAACGATGAGAAGCGGGACCAAGCTGTTTGTTTCGGTCTCTTTGCTGACCGGCGGTCCATCGTGGACCTTTTCCATGTGCAGGGGCAGGTTCTTCTCCTTGAGCTTGACGGAGCATTTTTCGCAGAAGGCCCAGCCCTCTTCGAGCTGCTTCTCCTGTTCTCCATTTTCTTCCCTGCCCATCTTCTTGTTCTTCGCCATGTGACATCCACCGCATCATAGAAGGCTTTCGACCTTTTCCGATAGCCTTTTGAGGTCATTCAGGTCGATATCGAACCCCGGGGCCTTTATCATACCCTCCTGTGTGAGGACCACATGCACATCCGCTTTCAGGCCCGCTTCTTCCAGGGTCTTCCTCGCACAGGACAATCGGCAGCCGTCTATGGCGACCCTCTTGTTTGCTGCCCTTGAGGTTTCGACTATGCCGCTTACCCGTCCCCCAACGCCGGCGAGGCAGTACATAGTGCCCTTGCCCTCGATAGTGAGCCTCTTAGCGATCTCGTTCGTCATCTGCCCGACGTTGGACCCGCCTGAGCAAGCGTAGAAGAAGATCGTTTCATCATTCCCTTCGCATGAGCATTTCACTTCCATAACGATAACCTTCGCGCATCACTTCAGGAGCTTCTTGACCTCTTCCGGGGAGAGGACCTTGCCTACGGACCGTACGACCCCGTCAACGGAAATGGCAGGCGTCATCATGACGCCCCTGTTCGCTATCTCCATTATATCCTCTATCTTCACGACATCCGCCTTTATGCCCATCTCCTTCACGGCCTGCTGGGCGTTCTTCTCGAGCCTCTTGCACTTCGCGCAACCTGAACCTAGTATCTCTATCTTCATGGACAACACCTTCTGGGATGGGGGTCCTTAAAAGGTCCTCCATTTCAAATATTTTTGAAGGACATTGTGGCCTATCATTAAATCCTTTTTGGTCCAAGCCCATATCCCTAGGTGCAGGTACTCAGACTTCCGCAGCCTTCTTGCGGTCATTTCCCTTGCACCACTTCTCGTCCAGATGGCAATCCTTGTGCAAGAAACAGGTCCTCTTGCAGAGGTACACAAGAAGGAGCATCGTTGGGACCTCAATGAGGACACCTACGACCGTCGCAAGGGCGGCTCCGGAGGAGAGGCCGAAAAGCACCGTCGCCGTGGCTATTGCGACCTCGAAATGGTTCGAAGCCCCTATCATAGCCGCCGGGGCAGCATCCCTGTAAGAGAGCTTGAGCAATCTGGCTGCGAAAAAGTAGCCTATGGAGAAAATGAGCATTGTCTGAATGAACAAGGGTATGGAGATCCATAATATGGTGAGCGGGTTCTCGACGATCACATCGCCCTTGAAGGAGAACAGCAGCACCAATGTCGCAAGCAGTGCCGTGATGCTCACGGGGGTCAGAAACTTCATGAACCTGGTCTCGAACCACTCCTTTCCCTTGTATCTGAGGATGAGCTTCCTTGTAACGTATCCGGCGGCAAGAGGCAAGGCCACATAGATGCTGACCGATAGGAGGATGGTCTCCCATGGTATGGGCATGGAGTTGACTCCCAGCAAGAACCCGCCCAGGGGGGCATAGAAGAAAAGCATGGTCAGGGAATTTATCCCGACCATGACTAGGGTCAGCCCGTCATTGCCTTTGGCAAGATATCCCCAGACAAGGACCATCGCCGTGCAGGGCGCTATACCCAGCAGTATGGCCCCGGAGATGTAGCTCCTCCAGAGCTCTACTTCTTCCCCGCCTTTTATCGTTTCGGTTCCGTCCAGGAACCCCTTGAAGAGTACCCCCAGGAACAGGAAGGCTATGGCATACATGGTGAAGGGCTTTATGAGCCAGTTTATGACCAGGGTCATGATGACCGGTTTTGGGGTCTTTGCGGCCTTGAGTACCTCCCCGAAGTCTATCTTGACCATGATGGGGTACATCATGAAGAACAGGGCGATGGCGATGGGAATGGACACCTGATAGATTGAGGTGGAATCGAGAGTTGTCGCAACGTCGGGGACCAAACGACCTAGCAGAATGCCGGCCCCTATGCATAATATGACCCACAGCGTCAGGAACTTCTCGAAACCGGAGAGACCTTTTTTTGCCATGCCGTGCCTCCTGTTGTTTTGGACGATGCAACCTACTATCGTTACAGTTTTTTTTGAAATAGAATGCATTTGGTTATTTATACATATTGCAGGGAAACGCTGTTGTCGGCGGTGATACCCACATCCCCCAGCTTTTTATCTCCGGTCAATGATTACCCCTCATGGCCAAAGCGGAGGAATGCAGGTTGGAAACGGCCTGCAGATGCCTGGACCTGCCCCGGCCTTCCCGTGACGATTGGCTGAGGATGAGCGATGACGAATGCAGGAAGGTATCCTCCTTGATGGGCTCGTTATCGGACCCTTTAAGGTTGCGTATAATCGAAATGCTATCCAAAGGCCCTCTTTATGTATGCCTCATACAGCATCTGCTCAATGACATTAAATATTCCAAGCTCTCCTATCATCTGGACATACTGAAGAAGGAGGGACTGATAGGTTCCAGGAGGGAAGGGAACTTCCTAAGGTACTTCCTCACACCGAGGGGAAAGGCCGTGGCCAGAAAGGTCCTGAAGTTGGGTTTAGGATGATCTTTGAAGATCGGGACAGGATCATTCCTCTATCTGGACCCCCAACAACCTTGCACCTCCATTTGACCTCATGGACACTTTGGCCGGTTCCGTTATCAAGCAATGTCCAGGTCCCAATCCGGTCATCGTTCCGTTAACCGTGACCTCGGCGTCACCCGAGAGCAATAAGAAGATAACGTTCTCCCTCATATCGCATTCCGGTATCTGTCCGTTCGCCGGTAGTTCGATAGCCCGAACCTTGAATCGCTTGCCCTTGTGGATGACGTTCTTCTCCCGTTCTGAGTGATCTGCAACATCCAGGTTGTTCATATCAACGACCTTCATACTACGACCTCCGATCCTTTGTCCATTTTTAGCTTTCGCCAGCGGGAAATCACACTATCAGATTACCATATACGAAACCGGCCAGTGATGAGAATATCACTACAAGGAATATGTAGGTCGCTGTCTTCTTCAGCCCCATAATTTTCGTCAGCACTATCATGCTTGGTAGACTTACAGCAGGTCCTGCCAGTAAAAGCGCCAAAGCGGGACCGGAACCCATCATACCGTCAGAATATCCGAAAGTGGTCCCTATTATCGGCACCTCAAGTAGCGTTGGCATGTATAGGATGGCTCCTATGACCGCTCCCAACAGGTTGGCAAGGATACCTTCGTTGCCCAATGCGGGCCTGAAGGTCTCGGGAGGAACGAAGTATGCTATCATACCGACAACAAAGGCTCCTGCGACAAGTATGGGAACTATCTTCTTTGTCAGGTCCCAGGTCTCCATTCCCCATTCGGTGATCTCGTCCTTGGAGAAGTAGTAGATGGCCATGAGACCTATCCCTATGGTGAGGACATACACTATCGGGAACTTGATGAACCATGGGGAACCTATGTCCCAGCCCATGGATGAAGCAAGGTCCATTACATTGCTGAGGGAGGAGGCACCGAATATCAGGATACCGAGCAAGGATGCGAAAAAGACGAAAGGCACCCATTTGGGTCTCGAGCTCTTCTCGGAACCTAAGTTGATCATCGGGTTCTTCCTGGCCTCTTCAATGAGATGTTTATCATGCTTCCTGTAGATTACCGACATTATGAGACCTATGACCACGGACATGAGAATCGCGATAATGGCCCTTGCAGCCCCTATGTCATAGCCCAAGGCACTGGCGGTATATGATATGGCAAGTACATTGATAGCGGGTCCGGAATAGAGGAATGCCGTGGCCGGACCTATCCCGCTCCCTTTCTTGTAAATGCCCGTGAACAATGGGAGTATGGTGCAGGAACAGACCGCAAGGATGGTCCCCGAGATCGCCGCTATCGGGTATGAGATATATCTCTTGACATCGGGGCCGAAGTACTTCAGGATGGCCTCCTTCTTGACGAAGACTGCTATGGCACCAGCGATGAAGAGGGCGGGAACAAGGCAGGTCAGTGTATGGTTCGCTATGTAGTCCAGCAGGGAGTCCAAACCGCTGCCAAGGGACCTAATCATCATACTGAGGATGTCCATCCGTTCGCCTTCTGTTTCAAATTATTTTGAAACATTATCACTATCAGGCATAATAAACTTCCCATCACGTTATATCGGATAACACATAATACATCTTCATCTATCCCTAAGTGCAGGGTGAAGCAAGGATGAAAGGCATCATCATCTATACGAGCAAATACGGCAGCACAAAACAGTATGCCGAATGGCTGGGTGAGGATACAGGCTTTCCAGTCAGGGACCTCAAGGAGATCAAAGCACATGAGATCAAAGATGTGGATATGATCGTCTTTGGCGGGTGGGTCCTTGCTTCCAAGATCAAAGGTTCATCTTGGGTTAAGGATAAATGGGCCCTCCTAAAGGATTTGAAGGTCGTCGTCTTCTCGACCTCTGGGGGGAAACCGACCAATGAGCTAACTGTGAAGCTCCTCGAATCGTCGTTCCCTCCGGAGATAAGGGAGAGCATAGCCTTTTTCCCGCTCCAAGGAAGGTTCCTACCCGATAAGCTGAACTTCCTCGACAGGAACATGACAAAGCTTGCATCCAAACTGGCGAAGGACGACCCGCTCATGAAGGAGATGTCAAGGGGGATAGACGGGATCAATAGAGGGTCATTGGAAGTGATCTTGGAGCATATCAAAAGCCTTGACAGACCTCAGGACCTGTAAGCGACGTAGATGTCAGCCTCTATCATCACGTTATCCTCGTAATAGTGGTGGACGAAATAGAGGTTCCCATCGTCATCGAGCGTTGGTTCACCTGCGAACTGTGATACTATCATCTCAGGCTCCGACCAGGTGCCATTGACCTTCAGGGACCTGAATATGCCTGGGGTCCCCATATAGGTCCTTGTGAACCATAGCTCCTTGCCGTCGCTAGAAATGTAGGGGTAGCCATCCATGGCATCGGTGTTGACAACCTCAATGTTAACAGGGTCGGACCATGAGCTCCCGCTCCTGGTAGTGACCCAGATGTCATAGTTCCCCTTTCCTCCCGCCCTTCCGGAATGGAAGTATAGCTCGTCCCCATGGATATGGACCTCCCCTATCTGGAGCTCCTTCATCAATCGGTCCCCGGAATACCTCCAGTTGACCCACTCACCTTCCACGTTCTCGGACGTGAACATGTTCACACCGGTATAGCCCTCCCTTGCTGAGGCGAACCACATCTCATCTCCCTGAACACACACAGCCCCGTCAAGGGAAAGCTTTCCCGGTCTCTGGAGCCAGAGCCTCTCGGGTTTGCCCCAGGTAGAACCGGTCCTGTAGGTCACATAGACACCGGTGACATCGTCCAGGAGCTGCTTTTCCGGTTCGATCCTAACATCCGGTGTGAAGAAGAAGTAGAGCGTATTCCCATCCGGAAGAATAAAAGGCGAATCCTCGGCCCCGGATGTGCTTACGGGGTAAGGCAGCGGAACAGGCTCCTCGAACAGGTCGGAATGCAGTATTGGGGGATGTCTGTCACCCGATGGGGTCCGCTTGATGATGTCCGAGGGCAGCTTGCTCTCCCTGTCGATTTCCGGGTATTCTTCATCCTCTAAGGGCTCAAAGCAACCAGAGGTGAGAATGACCAGGATGCCTAGGGCGGCCAACCATTTAACTTCCATGGACAGGTTTATAATATCATGGTCTAGATTAATGGTTCGGAAGGATTCTTACCGTTGATAAAAGGAGGGCAAGGTCCTGAGGTCCCCCACTCCCATCAAGGGCAGTAAGGATGCCCAATTGAGACGTCTTGCGTTCCAGGTCATCATAGCCTTCGGTATAGTTAGCCTCCTTGGTGACATGCTATACGAGGGGGCCAGGTCCGTTAACGGCCCTTATCTTCAGACCCTTGGCGCCAACGCGGTCGCTGTGGGTGTA
Source organism: uncultured Thermoplasmatales archaeon (assembly GCA_964563055.1). Taxonomy (GTDB): domain Archaea; phylum Thermoplasmatota; class Penumbrarchaeia; order Penumbrarchaeales; family Penumbrarchaeaceae; genus JALOTP01. Next base: position 55,299 of record CAZLVP010000004.1, read on the forward strand.
ATCGCAGGCATAGGGGAGTTCTTAGGATATGGTATCAGGCTCCTCTCCGGTTACCTGTCCGACAAGAGGCGATCTTACTGGCTCTTCACCTTCGTTGGGTATGGGCTCCTGGCAGCGGTCCCCATGCTCGCACTGACGGGGATATGGCAGATAGCCGGGATGTTCATAGTTATTGAGAGGTTCGGAAAGGCGCTGAGGAGCCCGGCCAAGGACACTATCCTCTCTAGGGCCACAAAGAGGGTGGGTACCGGGTTCGGGTTCGGTCTCCATGAGGCGATGGACCAGATAGGGGCCTTCTCAGGCCCTATGGTGTTCACGGTGCTCTTCTTGGTCCTCGGCGGGGGCACAAGGTCATCCGGGGATTACAGGCTCGGATATGCATTGCTTGTGATCCCGTTCCTCTTCCTGATAATGTCACTGTTCTATGCCCATCGAAAGGTCCCTGACCCTGATGTACTGGAAGCGGCAGGGCCGGATAAGAAGCAGCAGGAAGGCCTATCGAAGGTCTTCTGGCTCTACGTTGTCTTCGTATTCGTAACGACATTGGGTTTCGTGAGCTTCGCGCTAATGGGATTCCATTTCAAGGATTCAGGACTTGTGCCAGATGCCCAGATCCCTTTGTTCTACGGCCTTGGAATGGCGGTCGATGCTGGTGTTGCCTTGCTTATCGGAAGGACATACGATAAGCTCAAGGAAAGGGGCAGCAGCAGGTCCGGGCTGCTCACCCTCGTTGTTGCTCCGGCGTTCTCGCTCTTGATACCGGTCCTTGCTTTCTCCGGAAACTATTATGCTGCCCTCCTGAGCATGCTCGTCTGGGGGGTTGTGATGGGCATCCATGAGACCGTAATGAGGTCGGCAATAGCGGACCTGACCCCTTTGAGGAAAAGAGGGACCGGATACGGAATTCTAAACACATCGTACGGACTCGCCTTCTTCATAGGCGGGGCGCTCATGGGTGTCCTTTACGAATTGAGCATCATGATAATGGTCCTCTTCGCCATCTTGGTCCAATTTGTCTCGATCCCGCTCTTCCTTATCATGAGCAGAGAGGCCAGTAAAGAAGATCAGGTATGATGGGACACCCCACGAATATTGTTTTATACCATTAGCAATAATATTAAGGGGGGTAAAAAATGTTCGACAATCGTCCTTTATCATCGGTCGGCCTAGTGATATTACTGCTCATTGGGTCCGGGACCCTACTGTTCATAGCCCCCGGACCGTTCCTGGGTGATGCGAGCGGCCTCATAATCAACGGGGTCTATACCATCACCGGGACCGAGACCTATGACGAGGATATCACGATCTCGAACACAGGTCATCTGAGGATCGTGGACGGAGGGACGCTCAAGCTGGGCGTCGGTCATATCATCTTTGTCAACAGCGGGGCTCTTAGCGTTTTAGGCAATAAAACGGTCCGACCGAAGATAACCTGCTCAGCAATGGGCGGTAGGTTCGGGGGCATAATAGCCAATAGCAATGCCAGGATCAACATCACCTATGCGGACCTGCAGTGGGCCGATGAGATGCTCGTATGTGACGGGACCGGGAGGTCGGCCTCGACAGGGAGGGTCGTCATAGAGGAGTCCTATATCAGCCAGTGCAGCAAGGGTCTGAGGTTCGGGGATGGAGTACCCTCCCATCCCTATGACGTCAGGTTCGTGAACAACCAGGTTCAGACATCGCATACGTGCCTTGACATAACCACCGCCTACAACGACATCAGGCTCATCGGTTCGTCATTCTACTCTGGTCAGGATACCGCGATCAGGATCTTCGGAGCGGGCGGAGGCGGTGGGTCCGGCAAGATGGCTGACTGCAGCATCATAGGGAACACCGAGGGGTTGGTCATCACCAATCACCAGAAAATGGAAGTTGCGAACTGTACGATAGGTGGTTACACAGGTCTTAGGTTGGAGAAGGTCTATGGGTTCCTAGTTCACAATAACAGCGTCCAGTCCGAATACAGGGCGATGTACGGATATTCCCTTGACAGCTGCAGGTTCGTGGACAATTCGTTCCAAGCTCTCAGGTACCATACCTCCACAGCGGTGGAGCTGGAACAAACGACGGATACGGAGTTCGTGGATAACATACTCTCCACCCAAGGGTTCGCCATGACGATGAACTTGAGCTCGGGGGACATAGTGGAGAGGAATCTGCTCACGAACCTATTGGGGAAGGATTACAGGGACATGGACGGCGACGGGTTCTGTGACATGGACCCGCTCCTGCCCGGGAACGCCATGATGTATGCCAGAAGGTGCAGGACCTCCATAGTGCCGATGGACGGTTCGGGACCCACCTACGTCAATCCAAAGATGGCGACCGACTATGCTGAGGAGGAAGAGAAGCTGTTCATGTACTGCTTCCCGAAGGATTGTGGGCCGCAGGTCAATAGGTACAGGAACATGATCCATACCCAGATGCCCAATTTCGAGAGGTCCCTATACCTGGTTGGAGAGGCCAGGGACAGCCTCTGGTTCTTCCCACCCGAGGGAGAGCCCGGACCTATGTTCACAGGAGTGGACAGCGCCAGTCTATTGAACGTGACCATAGGGAGCACAAAATACGGGACATACATCGAGAGCAGTTCGAACATTACGATGTCAGGCATCTACTACAGCAGACTTCTCTATCACGGCGGAGAAGGACTGACCGCCTTGAAGAGCACAGATGTTGATGTTTCGAACTTCGAGACGGCCTTCGAGAACTCTCCACTTGTCCAGCTGAGCGACTGCGACAGGGTGAAATTGGACGGACTACTTTCGGTATGGGAGAGCGGTGATGAGGTCATTGCGAAGGACTGTACGGGCTTAATAATATCTGACCTGGTGACCTACCTGCACTCAGGGAACGCTATAGTCCTAGACCATTGCTCTGGTAGGATAGAAACGTGCGATCTGGACTCTTCGCAGTCATCCCTGGTGATGGAATCATGCCATGACATGTTGATAACATCAACACAGTTCAAGGCGGGGTTCTATCCGACACCCATTATTAAGGCTGCCAATCTGACAGGGGCCAGGTTCCTTGATTCGGAATTCAATGTGGACGGAAAGGGTGTGGATTATCGCGCCGTTGAGCTGACCTATGATGTCCGTGACGTCCATTTCACCAGGTGTCTCTTCACCAACGACCAACCTCCTAATGCCACAGGTATCTATGTCAACGGGCTAGCATCGGATGTCAGATCGAGCGAATGCACCTTTTACAATCTGTCATGCGGTCTCTACGTGGAAGAGGCCGGAGATGGCAGGTCGTCGATCTGGGCCCCCCCTGGTCCTTTAGCTAGCGGTCATCTGGTGGAGGATTGCACCTTCCAGAACAACAAGGTGGGTGTGGATTTCAGAGGGGCCACCGCCATCAAACTTGAGGACAACACCTTCTGGAGCTGCGTTGTAGGGGCAAGTGCGATGGGGGACCTGGACCTTGTGGGGAACGGTTTCCACGGTAGCCTGGAGGCCGGTGTAAAGGTCTCGGAATGGGGGATCACCCCCTCCCGTCTCGCTTCCACAGGCACTACCTTCAATAATCTCCCTTCGGATATGGCGGCCGCATATGACCTGAGGCTTACCCAATTCCTCATCAAGGAGAACCATATGGACTCTCCTATCGGCATAAGGTCCGTCGGATGCGACGGTTCTCTTGTGGTCCACAGCGATCTCCTGAACGGGGTCCCCATCATAGTCTCTCCGATCGCAGATGAGGTCTGCAGAATAGAGCTCAACGATTGTAAGGCGGATAGAAATAGGTCTGTCTCTACCGATGATGGCTGCACGGCGGTATGGACCTATTCGTTGAACATCACTGTCCTGGATGAAGTAGGAGCTATACAGACATCCGAGCTGAAGGTCACGTCTGCCAAAGGTAGTGTCATCTTTGATGGAACGACAGATGGTACCGAACTGCTGCAGTCGGTGGTCGGTTTTATCAAAGGACATACCACAAGCGACCATTCCATGAACGACTACCATGTGGAGGCCAATGATGGGGACGGTTACGATGATGCGTATGTCAATATGACGATGCCAAGAAGGACCGAGCTCGTCCTTGACCATTCACCGACCCTTACCGGTTCGGCCCCCACAGTCATCACGTTCGATGAGGATTCCTCATGGGAGGACGATATCTCCGAATGGTTCTCCGACAGGGACGCCCTTACCTATTCAGTGATAAGTATCACACCCTCTGAACTGGACCATGTCCTCCAGGGGAGCTTGCTCAACATCTCTGCTGAAGCTGATTGGAACGGGATCGGGCAGGTCATCGTCAAGGCCCAGGACACCTTCGGAAAGAACGTGAACATCTCCTTGGATGTGGAGGTCACCCCCATCAATGACCCGCCTTATCTTACTGGGGCCCTACCAGAAATGACGACTGAGGAGGACACATCACTGTGGGTCAACCTCTCAGGTCTGGCAGCGGACATCGACTCGGCGCAGTTATCCTGGTCCAACTGGACCGCAAATAACTGCACGGTCTTCTGGGACACGACAGGGGAGGGCCTGACCCTCTCACCAGCTCTGAACTGGTTCGGGATCCTCGAACTGCCTCTGTTCGTCTCAGACGGGGAGCTGATGATCTCGACCATGCTTCGGGTCAATGTGACCCCGGTCAACGATGCCCCTGTCTGGCAGGGAGATGCGGTTGTGGGGATGGATATCACTGCAGGAGAGACTGGGACTTTGGACCTGGAGGACCATCTCATAGATGTTGACGATGCTTTCGCATCGCTTTCGATCACGGTCTCCTCCCCCAAAGCTACCTACCAGGGGGGCAAGATATCGGTCCTCTATCCGTCCGACACCAAGAACATGACGGAGAACATGACCGTGACCATCTCGGATGGCGAACTTTCGACCTCCTTCCATTTGCTGGTCAATGTCATTGAGCGCCCTCCGACCCCAAAGCAGTGGAGGATAGATGACGCTGAAATTGAGATAGATGATAAAACAGGCGATTGGACGGTCACGGTCAAAGGGGAGGAGGGGACGGATATCTGGATCGTAATAGACGGGGTGGGCTCCTTCAAGCTGGAGGAGACATCACCAGGCAATTATTCAGTGACCGTTCCCGGGTCAGAGTTCGAGAATGGTAAGGAATACAGCTATCATTTCTCGGACACCTCGGGAGGTCCAGACAGGACCGGTGGTCAGCACTCGGGCAAAATGACCCAACCCGATGCTCCCGATGATGATGACGAGGACAAGCTGCCCTGGTGGGTCCCGGTCCTCATCATTGGTCTTCTGCTCCTTATCCTAATAGGGGTCGCAGCCTATATGATGGGGAGGAAGACGGGTACGGTCGAAGATGAGGCCTCCTGGGACATGGAGGAGTGAGGGCCTTATCGGTCATCGTTCATTGGTTCGGTCTCCCTGACACATCAAGGATAGCATGTCCCTTCTCTTCCAGAGGGCACAGCCACCATCCGTCTCATCAAGTTCAGGATGCAAATCCCTGACCTTGGACAGGAGCGGGGAGGAAAGAGCCTCCCTTAGGGGCATATCCCTGATGTTCCTGTCCGAAAATGGAGCGAAAGGACATGGTTCCAGCTCCCCACAGGGTCCTATGTGGAAGAAGCCCAGGCCCGATGAGATACAGCCTCCCCATCGTCCCTCATCGCCAGGAAATGAGATGAAGGGAAGCTTGTGGACTGATCCCATAGCCTCCAAACGTTCCTTGAGGAGGGAATTCCCGGTCGGGCCAAGGACCAATCCCTCGCTCCCCGGGTCGACAGGGACGTACTCGACATAGATGAAGGCCCTGCATCCTCTTTGGACCATTCCGCTAACGAACCTCTCTGAGGTTACGATATCAAGGTTGGAGTTAGTGACAGTTATGGAGGTACCGAACAAGATGGACCTTCGATCAAGCCTTTCCATAGTGGAAACGAGCTTATCGTACATCCCCAGCCCTCTTCTCCCATCGGTCTGGGGGTCGAAGCCTTCCACGCTAAGCATGACCACAATATTGTCCGACCTAGCTATGGTCATCGCGGTCGATTCGTCCAGGAGCGTCCCGTTGGTGAAGAGGATGAAGAGGGTCCTTTTATGGTTGGCAAGAACGTCCAATATCCCTGGGACAGTGAGCGGTTCACCACCTGAGATAAGTACGAATGATATCCCCAGGTCCTCAGAACCATCAAGGACCTCCGATATTTCATCGATTGTGAGCTGCGGAGCGTTAGCAGAACGAAGCCGCTTGGAATAGCATCCGCTGCAGTTGAGGTTGCACCTGCTCGTGACGCTGAATATCATGAAGGGTGGTACATTGAGGCCTTCCCTCCTCAGCTCCTCTCTCCTCCTGGATGCCTTGTTGTGGGCCCTTACGGCCTTCATCACCCTTTTCAATAGGGTCGGTCTTGTCACAAGTCCGGCCGAAGAGACCTTAAGGATCTCCATCATGTAACCTGTGATATCTTTCTGGACCTCCGGAGCATCCATCATAGTATTACCCTAAAATATTCAGGCACATAATCCTTGTCCACGGTCTTCTCATACCTTCACGCACGATACTTCAAGAACTGTTCAAGCCTTATTATATAGTGATGGAGGCCATATTTCTTTTGCTGGTATATGATGATGACCGGCGGCTCCTCTGCGATGGGGGGTCTCGGAAGAAGACATTAGGCGATAATGGAAATGGACCTATCGGGCTGTATAAGAGGTCACCCACCAGAAGGCCCAAGGGTCCGCGCGATGGATGAGAAACGAAGGAGTAGGGAACGCCGGGGTCTCAAGGAACTATCCCCCTTGTTCACCCGCAAAGAACCCCTGCAAAACCGTCCTCCTAACTGGAGGCCCCGGCGTTCTGTTGCTCTGTCCTTTTTGATGGATTGTAGATCGACGCTCTGTCCGGGAAATAGAAGCCGGACTTTACGGAGATAAGCACGTTTCTTGAAAAGTTTTATATATTATCCTATGAGATTGACATCCCTCCCCCGAGAGAGGGGAGTGTGGTTTGGGCCCTAGAGGATTGAGTGCTGGGGCATTAAAGCCTGAGAATTATCAAGAGGGCCCAAACCATAAAAACAACCTCCTTTTTAATGGGCATTTAGGTCCTATCAAGCCCCAATTCCCTCATCCTCACCGGCAGGTACTGGGAGAAGCCCTCCCTCAGCGATCTGGGAGTGAACCCGAGCTCTCTCTTTGCCCTGCTATTATCGCCTAGATAGGTCACCCCAGCCGCAAGCCTAAGTGTCTCAGGGTCGTAGAGCTGAGGGACCTTGAACAGATGAGAAAGGCCCCATGTTGCCATTGACATGACCTTGACAATACTTGGAGGGAGGTTCAATAGAGGCTTTTTAATACCGGTGATCTCCGAGGCCAAAGAGATCGCTTCCACAAGCGAAGCCCTTTCCCCTCCGATGATATAGCTCCTTCCAGGTCTCCCCACTTCCATGGCCTTGATATGGCCATCAACGATATCATCTATATGGGTCCAGCAAAACTCGGCACCGCTGGCACCTATCGGCAAATCTCCCTTAAGGAACCTGTCTAACAGAGCGCCCATTATGCTCGTATCGCCAGGACCGTAAACGAGGCCGGGCATGACTATTGTAAGGGGAAGGTGTCCCGTATCGGTCATCGGTATGGCCACTTCATAATGGGCTTTCCATTTTGTCTCATCGTAGATACTTATATGCTTTCCTGTGTACTTGAAATCCTCACTTGGGACCTTCCCCTTCGTATCCGAGAAGATCCCTATCGTGCTTGTATATACCCCCTTGGGTATGCCAAGATCCTTCATCACCTCGAGGACGTTCCTTGTACCTTCGACATTGGTCTTGTAGGCCAACGCTCTATCTCTCAGGCCGATCTTGTACCATGCGGCAGTGTGGAAGACACCATCCGTACCGGTCATGGGTCCAGGGAGGGTCCCCTTTTCCGTTATATCTCCCTTGAAAAGCTTCACACCTTTCTCATTAAGCAGTTCTCCTTTGGAGGGGTCCCTTAGAAGACCGCGGACCTCATGACCCATTTTAGCAAGCTTGATGGAGAGCCTGCTCCCGATGAAACCGTTGGCGCCCGTTACAAGATATATCATTCTCTCAGCCCGATAAAAAATAGGGACTTACCTATTTGGACTTGTCCCTAACATCATCAGGTCAACTTTGAACTGCCCTGCTATGCTTACATTGTAGGGATGAGGTTTATTTGTTGAGCGGGTCATCGAGATGATGGTGTCACCATGGAACATAAGGAAAAGGCCATATTCGCTGCAGGATGCTTTTGGGGTGTTGAACATCACTTCTCTCACATCAAAGGTGTTCTAGGGACAAGGGTGGGATATACAGGGGGGAACAAATCCAACCCAACCTATCGTGAGGTCTGTTCTGACACCACCGGTCATGCAGAGGCCGTACAGGTCGAGTTCGATCCACGTGTCGTTAGCTTTTCGGAGCTCCTGAGGCATTTCTTCTCGATCCACGATCCTACAACTGTCGATTCGCAAGGGCCAGATGTCGGTTCCCAGTACCGGTCCGCGGTATTCTATCTGGACGAAGGTCAGAGAGCGGAAGCATACAAGGTCAAGGATGAGGTATTCGCTCAGGGGACTTTCAAAGACCCCATCGTTACGGAAATTACCAAAGCAAGCACCTTCTATGTGGCAGAGGAATACCATCAGAGGTATTTCGAGAAGAACGGAATGGGGCCGTGCCATTGATAGATCGATGATGGCACACTATTGTTCATAAATAGTGCCCAAACCTTATAGAAAACCATATTAAATCGGTCCATAATATACCAGAGCGAGAAGGGGCTTTTTTAAGAAATGAGAGGGCCCAGTGTGGAGATTTCGATATGAGGGGAAAGATGAGGGTCTCCATGCCAGATTCTGGCGGGATCCCGATATTGCCGAAGGGACTTGAACAATTGGCCCCTTCCTATCACCAAAAATGATTTGTCCCATGCACGGCATGACGGTCAAGTGGCGGTCCCATGACCAGTGATGTGTTCATAGCCTCTTTGAGAGCGCGTTCGGCCGAAGAAAGCACAGTTAACAAGATCAGGAAGCTCTTCGACAGAGCGGGATTCTCGAACACGATCAAGAAAGGGGACCTGACCGCCATCAAGGTGCATTTCGGAGAGAGGGGCTGTGATGCGTTCATATCGCCGGTCTATGTAAGGCAGGTCGTTGATAAGGTCAAGGAAGCGGGGGGAAAACCGTTCATAACGGATTCCAACACCCTCTACAAAGGCTCAAGGCACGATTCAGTTGACCATCTAGAGAACGCCATAGAGCATGGTTTCGATTACTCCGTTGTCAGGGCACCGCTCATCATCGCTGATGGTTTGAAGGGGAAGAACGTCAAGTGGGTCAAGGTCAACGGGAAGCACTTCGAGAAGGTCAGGATAGCATCGGACATTGCCGAGGCGGATTCAATGATGGTCATGACCCATTTCAAGGGCCATGAGATGGCCGGGTTCGGAGGGGCAATAAAGAACCTAGCTATGGGATGCGCTTCAGCCTATGGAAAGATGGACCAGCATTCTGTAAGACCTAAGGTCGTAACGTCCAAATGCATCGGCTGCGGGAAGTGCAATGAAATATGCCCTGTGGGAGCTCCTGTGATCGAGGGAGGAAAGAGCACCATAGACAGCCAGAAGTGCATAGGCTGCGGTGAGTGCATCACAGTTTGCCCAGTTCAGGCCATAGGTCTGGATTGGTCGTCAGACATAAGGCCTTTCATGGAGAAGATGGTCGAATATGCCTATGGAGCAACGTTGATGAAGAAGGGGAAGGTCGGCTACATGAACTTCGTTATGAACGTATCCCCTGTCTGCGATTGCTATTCCTGGTCCGACCACCCCATAGTACCAGACGTTGGTATTCTTGCATCCATGGACCCCGTTGCAATTGATAGGGCCTGCTTCGACCTGGTCAACAAGCAACCCGGGTTCAAGGACTCCCAGCTGAAGAAGGGACACGAACCGGGCGGGGACAAGTTCCTGGGTCTTCGGTCCAGGGTCGACCCGAAGGTCCAGCTCGATCATGCCGAGGAGCTGGGAATGGGAACGAACGATTACAAGCTCATTGAACTTTAATATCCCTCCTTCTGGGGAAAAGTTTTTTTCCTCTGAATGTACATCAACTATCATGGACATCAAGAGGGGTTTCGACCCCGGTGGTCCTGTGTGGGTCATTAGAGGGGACATTGACGACGATTCCGCTTACCATCTGGAGAGCATGTTATTGAACTCCCAGTGGAAAGGCGGAAGGGTGACCCTGGACCTGTCGGGAGTGGACCATGTGTCCGTTGAGGGCAAGAGGACGTTCCACAGGATCTATGAAGGTCTGAGGAGCCGGGGCGGGGAAGTGAAGGTTGTGGACACACACCATGCGTTCGATGCTCTCTGAGGGATCCAGTCTTTTTGTCTAAAAGTTCAGATGCTAAGACTGAGAGCTTCATTAACCTTGGCAGCGAGATCAGAATACCTTTTTAAGAGGTCGGACCCGTTAATGGTCTTTCCATCAAGGTAAACCCAATCCCCCCCCACCATGGTCCCTCTGACAAGATGTCCATTGGCGGAATAGACCAACGCGGATGGGAGCGTATCCTTCCTCAGTGGGAAGAGGACCGGGTCGATATCTACCATGACTATGTCGGCCTGCATCCCTTTCTCTATCGTTCCCCCTTGGGTCCCCAATATTGAATTTCCCGTGACAGTTGCCGCTTTCAGGACGTCCATCGCTTTGACCGCAGCAGGGTCCCAGTACTGCCCCTTCTGGACCAATGCCGCCTCCTTCATCTCCCTGAACATGTCGAGCGAATTGTTCGATGCTGCCGAGTCTGTCCCGAGTCCGACCCTGAGGCCTTGGGCTAGCAGGTCTTTCATCGGGAAGAAGCCCCCGGTCCCTAGCTTCAGGTTGGAGGAGGGGCAATGGACCGCACTTGCACCCCTCTCCTGCATCCTTCTGAACTCCCACGATGAGGCCCAACCCAGGTGGACCAGTAAGCTCTTCTCCCACAAGGCCCCCAGGTCGTCCAAGAGCTCTATAGGGAGTTTCCCGTGCTCCTTCTTGCATCCGAAGGCCTCTTCCCTTGTCTCGGAACAGTGGATGTGGAACGGTACATCGTATCTCTTGGACATTTCAGCGGCCCTTGAAATGGTCTCTTTGTCGTTGGTATAGATGGAATGAACGTTCACTGCGGGCTGGACCCTATCGTTACCTTTGTATTCACTGATGAAGCGTTCCGTTTCACGGAACCTCTCTTCGGGAGCAGCGAACCTGGAGAGGAAGGCAGGGCCGTTCCTCATCCTGATCCCGACCCTCTCGGCTGCCCTAGCAGCATCGAATGCCTCGTACATATCAAGACATGACGTGGTCCCGCTCCTGACCATCTCTAGGAATGCGAGCTCCGAAGCAAGCTCAGCGGTCCCACCGGTCAATCTCCCCTCGACCTCCCACATGCTGCTGAGCCATTCATTGAGGGGTGAATCATCATTGAGCCCCCTCAAGGCGACCATCGACGAATGGGTGTGGCAGTTGACAAGACCCGGCATGATGATGGAATTCGAACAATCCATCACCTCGTCTCCCCTCTGCTTTTTCAAAGTTCCGACATCTGTTATCCGGCCTTCCTCGACCCTGATGTCAGCTTTCTCCAGTATGCCAGCGTCTGTCATGGTCAGAACGAACCTTCCCCCCTTGAGCAGTATAGGTTCTCTCATCTGAGGGATGCCTCCTCTATCATGAACCTCGCCGAATGCGGGCCTTCGGCCACCACGGACCCCTTTACCTCCAATCTCTTGGGGAACAGAGGTCCCCCCATGACCAATGTCTCAGCCTCCCCACCTTCGAAGGCGGGATGGGACCCCCATCTCTCTGAGATAGAAAAGAGCCTTTCAAGGAGCTCGGGGTCCATCTTCCTTCCCAGGTGTTCGGGAGAGAACCCAGCGGATGAATAGGAGATCAACATATGCTCAAAACCCCCACCATGGAGGTCCTTCATGTAACGGATTGGGTCCTTCCTCCATAATGGGGAGTAACATATCATACCGGCGTCCATGGCAGCATGGGAGAACCTCATCCTCTGGAAGTCGGATAGCAGCGCCCCGGTGCAGATAGCATCGAGTTCATACCTTGCTTTCAGGTCTTTCAGGACATCGGTCAAATGGTCCTGTTCTGCATCAGGGTCATTTGGGCTCTCCGCGACCTCTGTGACTATACCGGTCAACCCCTGAAAGAGATGCGACACCTCCATTCCGGGTGTGTGGAAGAGAGGGGAGGCGGGGTCCTTGGACCTGATCGTAAGCAGGACAGGGACATCGAACCCCGAAAGCAGCATCCTGTGCAGGGCATAGGCAGAATCCTTACCCCCGGAAAAGAGACAACAGACCCTCATCGGACCAACCATAGGTCAGTATCGGTATATTGGACTTTAGTTGAGACAAAGAAGGGGATCGTATAAGAACGATCGTGGGATGAATATTATTGTATTACTAAATAATTCAAATATCCGATATATTATTTCAAAGGTCCCCTGCAGGTTTCACAGTGTTCCCTTCGACCATCAGGACCACGGTCCTCTCGTTCGCTCTCGTCCTGTGCTCCACCCCTCTTGGGACCGTGAAGCACTGGTGGGGAAGGAGCTCGACGGTCCTGTCCTTGAGGTCAAGGAACAATTTTCCGCTAAGGACCAGGAAGAGCTCGTCCTCCCTGTCATGATGGTGCCAGTGGAACTCCCCTTCGAATATTCCTAGCCTGACAAGGCTGTCATTGACCTCTGAGAGAGTATAATTGGTCCATTTCTCCTTTGTGGACCCGACGATCCCATCGATATCAATTACTCCGAGATGTCCGATCGGAACGTTCATGTAACCAACCCCCTTCACCTCAGGTTCTCGGGGTTCAATCCCTTGAGCTCCTTAGGAACGAACATACCGTCCTTACGGACCAGGACATCATCGAAGTAAAGTTCTCCACCACCGCATTCCTTCGTTTGTATGAGAACTATGTCCCAGTGGACCTTGGAGCGGTTCCCGTTGAAGGCCATGTCGTAGGAGTTCCCTGGAGTGAAGTGGATGGACCCGGCTATCTTCTCGTCGAAGAGGGTGTCTAGCATCGGTCTCGTCACGAACGGGTTCACCCCTATGGCGAACTCACCGACGTACCTCGCTCCCTCATCGGTGTCGAAAATCTTGTTCATGGCATCGGTGTTCGACGATACGGCCTTGGTGATCCTCCCGTTCTTGAAGGTGAGTTCGATGTCTGTGAAGACCTTGCCGTCGTAGAGTGTCTTTGTGTTGTATGATATGGTCCCGTTTACCGAACCCTTGACGGGGGCCGTAAAGACCTCCCCATCAGGGATGTTCAAACCTCCATCGCATTTTATGACAGGTATGCCCTTGATTGAGAAGCTGAGGTCTGTACCGGGGGCAACTATCCTCACCCTGTCTGTCCTCTTCATCAGGTCGACGAGCGGGTCCATGGCCTTGGACATCCTTTTATAATCCAAGCAACAGGTGTCGAAATAGAAATCCTCGAAGGCCTCTGTTGACATCTCCGCCTGCTGCGCCATGGAGGAGGTGGGCCATCTCAGGACCACCCATCGGGTCTTTGGGACCCTCCAATTGATATGTACAGGCCCCCACCACTGCTCCTTGTAATGGGCCATCCTCTCAGCAGGTACGTCAGAGTTCTCGGTGATATTGTAGGACCCCCTCATGCCTATGTAGGCGTTGGCCCTCTTCATCTTGAGGAGCTCGACCTCACCGTACAACCTCATAGTCGCCTCATCGCAGCCCTTGTAGAGCTTTCTTAGCACCCTAGAGCTCTTTTGAGAGACGAGAGGTATCGCACCGGCCTTGTAGGTCCTTTCCACCAGGAGCTCCACCATCTCCGCCGGTATGTCGAAGGCTTCTATGTAAACGACCTCTCCCGGTTTTAGCGCGGTCGAATGGCCGATCAGAACGTCTGCGAGCTTTTCCATTCTCGGATCGAACAAAGTTATCACCCGTGCATGGAGCCCGCTCATCGTATAAATCGTTTAAGAACAAGTGGGCTTTTAAAAATGAATATTTTATAATAATAAATAAAAAATTAAAAAAAAATGGGGCATCGAGGCCCTATCGATGCCTTCCTAATGCCCGCTCAGGAGCACCTGGGCCAGCGGTGGGGATAAATGTTTATGAGGCGGTACCAGACGCTCACCACGGAATCTTCCATACCCCTTTGCATGCTTTCCATCGTTTTTCACCTCCTTTTTCGGAGAAAGACCGATGGAAACCCGGTAAGAGCAGCGCTACCTTGATATATCCCATAATGCCATATATTTACCGAGGATCCAAGGCTTCCTTCCCTCCGTGCTGTCGAGGACACAAGGGAGGGAGGCCTCCTCGACCTTTCTCTCTGATAGGACCATTGACCTGGTATATTTAAAAAGGCTTCTGAAGAAGGTTTAGGTCCAAATCAGGTGTATATAAGGATTGCGTTGATCAAAAAGAACGTCCTTGGCAAAATGGTCGCTCAATACCTGTCCCACACCAGATCGAAGCCGAGCCGCTTGAGCCTTTCCCTCTCCTTCTGGACGTTGGAAAGGAGCACATCATCCCCATCGAAAAGGCTCACGACCCTGAAAGGGTCCTCGACCTTCTCCTCCCGGTCTATCCTTGTGGAATGGACTAGGACCCTACCCGGTGCCTGGAGCCTTTCTGATACCCTGTCCGATCCGGGTCCATGGAGGAAGAGCTGAACAGAACCGCAGCCAAGCGATTCTATCAAAGCGGACAAAAGGTCCAGGTCCATTGCCCGTTCGGGAAGGTCCATACCGTAGTCATCGAAGCTCCCGTCAAGAAGTACGGTACAGTCCTTGCTATCGACCGTGCGATGACCGAGCGTCCTGAACGCCTCTTCTATGTTCATGATATTAGGTTCAAGGTCCGAATAGGGGGTCCCTCTCCTTGCCAGGAAAATTATGTCAGATGGTCCAATGGTGCCATTGCATGTGAGGCTCTCATAGAATAGGACTGAGTCTCTACTGGTCAGGGCCGACCTTTCCACCCTATTGTACGATATTAGCAGGGCAGCCTTCTTGTTGTGTTTCGTCATCAGCTCACGGACCATAATAATTACAGGTCCCATCGAGGACCTTTCCATTTAAAAAGCGGGCGGATCTTCCTGTACTTTTTTAAATGGTATATATAAGATTTTGTAGGTTATCATCCCCCCTGTCCAAAGCCCTTTTTAAGAGCTCGTCCCTGAAAGCCTGAAGGGTGAGGGCGGAGGGTAACGGGAATGCTACCTTACCGCAGTTGCGGAAATGCATAAGGGTCTGCTTAGACCTCCCTCTATCAAGTTCGACCAGGGCCATCTGGAACTCCGTATAGGCCATGGGTTCCAGCATCGAACGCCCTTTGTAGAGGGCCTTCGCCCGCTTCAGGTAGGCCAATGAAAGGTCGTGCTTTCTTCTTCCGAGCGCAAGTTTCGAGAGGTCCAGGAGGACCCTTGCCTCAGCCATTTGGGACCCTGCATTTATTGCCGCCCTTCGAGCTTTAAGAAGGTCCTCCTCGGCGGCCTTCAGGTCCCCATGTCGGAGATATGACATCCCCCTCAGGTCGTAGGCCCTGGAGGAGAGCAATGGCAGTCCCATTGAATCGAACGTATCTATGCACATAGCGAAATGGTCCTTCTGAACCTCTGTATCAAGGTGATCGACCTTGATGAAGGCCGTCATCAGGTCCAGTAGTGCTGCATGGACCTCGCTCTTCGTGTCCCTCCTCTTTCCCTCTACCACCTTCAGGGCATCGAGAGCCCTCCCGTACTTCAGAATGACCGCCGCACGGTCCATTGTCAGAACGAGCCTCTGGTCCTCCGACAGTTCATCCTCCATGTTCTCTAGATGGTCATAGATCTTCAGGGCATCATCGGAACGTCCCATATTCGCCTTCGCCTCAGCAAGGAGCAGCAGTGCATCCTCGCTGTCCTTTTCCCAGAAGGCCGAGCTCAACATCTCACTGTCAACATTGCCGTAGAGGGATGCATTGAACAGCTTGCCGGGAAAGGACCTGCTCCTTCCTTTCAGCCACGTTCTCTCCATCGATGCCAGGACATTTATCAGGTTCGTCTCGTCCCTGGACATCTCGCTCAACATGAGATAGGTCACCAGGTCGAAGAAGGTATTGTGGTTGTGGAGATTAAGGAAGAAGACCTTCTCCAAGGGGTCCGTGAGGCGGTCCAGGACATCGAGAAGGGGGACAGGGCCTCTGATATTATGGTTCTCCTCCGTTAGGCACTTGCCTTTCAGAACGGTTTTGATATTGCGGACCCTTGCATGTCCGGCCCTAGACAACCTTATCAATCCTTTGATCTCCTTTGCGAACCTCTTCTTCCTGCGGTCTATGTATCCATCCTTCTTCAAATTACAGAGGTACAGATTGATAGTAGGGTCGGACAGAACGAGTGCGCTCCCTAGCTGTGAGCGTGTGTAACGCGCATCGCTCCTATCTTCCAGGAGAAGGTGGATGGAAAAGAGCATCAATGACTCTCTATCCAATCTCTTCATATTACC
This sequence comes from uncultured Thermoplasmatales archaeon, assembly GCA_964563055.1. Classification (GTDB taxonomy): domain Archaea; phylum Thermoplasmatota; class Penumbrarchaeia; order Penumbrarchaeales; family Penumbrarchaeaceae; genus JALOTP01. The sequence continues at coordinate 71,818 of CAZLVP010000004.1, forward strand.
ACCATGACCGATCCAACCCAATTTTTGTTATGGGTCGGTACCCTATTAAATACAATCGGTCCTCGAAGGTCATTGAAGGCTTTATTGTAGATGGAATTGAAGGGGGGACCTAACGGTCCAAGGCCCCCCCTATGACAACTGAGGACCTTATTAGCAGCACCTTGGCCAGCGGCAGGGGTACCTGTTTATGAACCGGTACCAGACGCTCACCATGGATTCTTCCATTCCCAGTGGCATGAGCTCCATCGTCGTTCACCTCCTTTTTTATTAGGAAGAAGGACGGAGGGAACCAGGCGGCAGCTATGCTGCCAAGATATACTACGATCGTATATCGCTCAAGGGTCCAAGGCCCCCCTCCCCCCGTGCTGTCGAGGACACAGGGGAGGAGCGCCTCCTTGTCCTTTTTCCTTGATAGACCATTGGGGGGTAGGTTATTAAAGCCTTCCCGGTAAGATGTACGTCCATGTCAGGGGTATATAATAATTACTTAAGATTGGTTTTTATCTACCTTTGGTTTCTTCCATATCATATTTATTAAAATATAAAAAATAAAAAAAAATAATATAATTTGAATCGTTAACAACCTGTGTTTGCTGGTGGACAATATATTTGTGGATTCAGGCGCCAACCAATTTGTATCAACCTCTGTATCTCAGCGTTGAAGGCACCTTTACAGCCGAGAGCACAATAATATGGTGCAATATTGAATTTATCATAGCTCCCTGCTGGAATCGTCTCACCAGTACCCATTGAGCTCATCACGCATCTGTCACTCTTTTGAAAAGGAGCGATTGCCAATCCGGATTTATTTCCTCTGACCTCAATGCAGCACTTGCCGGATGGATATGTCGTATAAGTATCGAGCCAGGTTTTGATCTCTGACATCGGTACATTATAGTCAGTGTTTCCATTTCCACTGAAATCAAATGTTCTAATACCAGTATTATCCCATGAATGATCATCGATCATTATCCAGATACAATCTGCATATCCTGCCAGGAAAGCATCCCAGCTGTAATCGAAGCATCCCATTTTTAGGATATTGTAGGTGCAATCGCCAGCGTAGGTAAAACCGTATTGATGTTCCTCTAATTTATCATAAATATCAGAGGATGCATAGACTTGAACCAAAAAACCACAATTCAAAGCTACATCAATATGGTCCAGTAATATTTGGAAATCAGCTGGATCATATGTTTTATGACCCCAGATAAATGCGGCCTTTTTAAAACCTCCAGATTTCAATAGATTGTTTGCCGAACTGTAAAGGTTCGTTTCTATCTTTGATAATCTGTTTTCTATCTTGTTTATACGTTTGTTCAATAAAAACGCCCAGAATGGGATCGTGTTTCGTTTTTTTGCGTTATATTTTTCCTCATTTTCTTTAATTTCGGGTAAATCTAAGACAAAATCAAGTCCTGTTCCCGGTACTTCCTGGTCAGCATGTACATCATCCGTTCCAGCATCCATGTTCTTTTTACTATCTTCCATTTTTTCACCGTCCCCCCATCCCGTAACAAAAAAATAACATCGCTATTTAAAAGTAGATTGCTTAATCCATAGGTTTTTCTCACCATTATATAAGATTTTCTATACAGCCGAAACCTTTTTGTTCGGCTCTCTTTAAAAAGCCCTCTCTGTAAATAGCTCTCTCCTCAGGTGCCGGGAGAGGGAAGACGATCGTATTACATAGGTTGTAATGCTCAAGGGCTTTTTCGAGGTTACCCTTCTCCAATTCCAGGAGGGCAAGATTGAGCTCGACATTGGCTATACCGTCATAATCGCTGTAATCAATGAATATCTTCTTGGCCTTGTTCAATTGGGAGATCGCGACCTTGAAGTTCCCCTTCATCATGTTGATATCCGCAAGGTTCGGGAGGACCTTTGCTTCAAGGTATTCGCTCTTTGCCTCTTTCCCGTACTTTCTAGCCTTTAGCCAGTCCTCCTCCGCTTCTTTGATGTTCTCTGCAATGAAATTGGCCACACCTCTATTATTGTATGTGATCCCTAAGAAAAGGGGCATGGCGAACGAGTTGAAGGAGGAGATGGCAGACCTGAAATACTCCTTGTATTCCTTCCTATCCCCGTTCATGAACAGAGCCTGGCCTTTGAGCATCTTCAGGAAAGCAATATAGATCTTGTTATCGATGGTATCCATGAGGTCGTCTATCATTTCCATGAACTCATCGTACTTCCTGTCCTTGCGAAGGATGCTCAACTGGTCGGTCTTGATGATGAACCACTGGTTCTGGGTGAGGTCGGTCCTGTTGGTGAGGAGGTATTCGTGGACCATCTTGACCTCCTCCAACTTACCCATTTTCTGCTTGGCCTTGGCAAGGACTAGAAGGGCGTCTATATCATCCCTCTTCCAGGTGTCGCTCTTAAGCATCTCCTTGTCTATCTTTCCGAAGTGTGAGGTGTTGAAATAGGTCTCAACGAAGGATTCATTCCTTATTCCACATGGGTTCGGCTGCATGTCGCAGAATGCGTTAAGAAGGTTGGTCTGTTCCTTGGAGATCTTGAACGTATTTAGGACCATGGGCAGGTCGAAGAACCTGTTCTGAGTGTAGAGGGAGAGAAAGAATATCTTCTCCAGAGGCTCATTGATACGACCCAATATCGTACTTACCTGGATACAGCTTGGGATATTGTGCCTCTCCTCGGTCAGTAGGAGCCCATCAATGGTCCTTTGGACCATTTTTAACTCCTCCATCCCCGTTTCGGTAATGGAGGAATTGGATAGGATATCGCTTTTGAACTTCAACCTTTTCCGTGTCAGGAATCCCTTGGAGGAGAGCCTTGACATGTAGAGGTCGAGAGTGCTGTCAGAGATACCCATGGCGCTGGTCAAACGGTCCTTCGAATGCACCCTCCTCTCCTCCGGCAGCTCCGCTATAAGGTTTATAGCATATAGGACCAGAGATTCCCTGTTCAACTTCAAATCTATCCAACCCAAATATTGAAGCGAGGTTGGTATTACCTAGCCGATTATAAATAAGTTATTAAAATTAAAAAAAAAAGGCCAACCGTCCGAGAACGGCTGGCCGAAGATCGAATCTTTGTTATGTTTTTTTAATAATCCATGTCCTCTCCGCCGCCCATACCGCCCATACCACCCATGCCACCACCCATACCGCCGGGTCCCTTCGGCCCGCCCTTGGAGGACTTGGATGCTATGACATCGTCTATCCTAAGGATCATGTTGGCGGTCTCGGCAGCGGACTGGATGGCCTGTCTTCCGACCCTGAACGGCTCTATCACGTTCAGTGTCCTCATGTCCTCGATCTGCCCGGTGAAGACGTTGACACCATGGTACTTTTTGCCCTCGGAGTGGGCCTTGTTTATTGCGATTATCGTGTTGATCGGGTCAAGGCCAGCGTTCTCTGCAAGTGTCCTTGGGACTACCTCAAGGGCGTTGGCGAAGGCCTCTATGGCGAACTGCTCCCTGCCACCGGTCTTCATGGCGAATTCCCTCAGATGCCTTGCGATCTCAACTGCAGCGGCCCCGCCACCAGCTGTGACCTTTCCATCTTCCATGGCACCTGCCACTGTTGCAAGGGCGTCGTGGAGGTTCCTCTCGATCTCGTCAACCACATGCTCGGACCCGCCCCTTATCAGAATGGATACTGCCTTGGCGTTGGAGCAGCCCGTTACGAAGGTCATCATATCCCCTCCGATCTTCTTCTCTTCGACAAGTCCGGACGTTCCCAGGTCGCTCTTGGATAGGTCCTCGATGTTGGACACGATCTTGGCACCGGTCGCCTTGGCGAGCTTCTCCATATCGGACTTCTTCACACGCCTCACTGCATAGATCCCCCTCTTTGCAAGGAAGTGCTGGGCAAGGTCATCTATCCCCTTCTGGCAGAAGATGACGTTCGCTCCGACCTCATCTGTCTTCTCGGCCATCCTCTTCAGGATGTTCTCTTCGTTCGCGAGGAACATCTGGAACTGGGATGGGTCGGTTATCTGGATCTTTGCGTCTATCTCGGTCTTCTTGACCTCGTAAGCGGCGTTGATAAGGGCTATCTTGGGTTTGGTGACGGTCCGGGGCATGCCCTCATGGACCCTCTCCTTGTCTATTATGATCCCCTCTATCAGCTCTGAATCCTTCACGGACCCCCCGTGCTTCTTCTCCACCTTTATGTTATCGATGTCCACGACCATCTTGCCGTCCCTCTTCTCGGCTATGGCCTTGACAGCCTTCACTACGATATCTGCCAGCTCATCCTTCATGTCACCGGCGGACTTGCCTGTCATTGCGGTCTTGGCTATCTTGAAGTAGACGTTCTTGTCATCGGATGTCTTCATAGAGATGCTATCAAGGACCTCTATGGACTTCTCTGATGCTAGTCTGTATCCCTCGGTGATTATGGTCGGGTGGATGTTCTTCTCGATGAGGTCCTCGGCCATCTTGAGGAGCTCACCAGCAAAGATGACGGCGGTGGTGGTCCCGTCGCCGCACTGCTCGTCCTGGGTCTTTGCGACCTCTATGACCATCTTGGCCGCTGGATGTTCGACATCGACCTCTTTTAGGATGGTGACACCATCATTTGTGATGACGACGTCTCCCATCGAGTCAACGAGCATCTTGTCCATTCCCTTGGGGCCCAAGGTTGTCCTGACCGCATCGGCTATCGCCTTTGCCGCAGATATGTTGTTGAACTGGGCTCCCTTGCCGCTCTTCCGTTCCGTTCCCTCCTTGAGAACAAGGATGGGGGTTCCGCCTTGTGTATACATGTTCATGTCTCCATACTCCATGTGATTTGGTTTGGGAAAAGGGAGTAAGACACACTTCTATAAATAACTATCTCATAAGCTGCACTTCTATAAATAAATATCACAACATGTAGTTGTAAACAAATAATTGTTTAAATGTATTGTTCATAACAATGGGGGATGAAGAAACGGTTATCTATGGGTGGTACCTACGGAGCCGTTGGTGTCAGTTTGAGCGATGACCGGTATCAAGGCTACAGAGGGCCTGCGCTCGAGGTGCTAAAGCGAGAGAACGTGGCTGTCTGGGACAGGGTTTTGGTGAGGACAAACGAACAGGAGGTCGAGGGTATCCTTCTCCCTCGCTCGGCAGGGGATGATGCTCACCTGGTCATTAAGATGATAACCGGTTACAATATTGGCATCCGTCATGACAACGTCATCTCCATTGAGGAGAGAGGGTCAAAGAAGGCGAATTACAAGATACCTGAGAAGGACTTCCCCTTCGATCCGGCCAAACCCAACGTCACCATCCTCGGGACCGGTGGGACCATAGCTTCGAGGTTGGATTACCGCACGGGAGCGGTCATCCCCGCCTTCACTCCGGGAGAGCTCTTCGGAGCTGTCCCCGAACTGGCCGATATCGCCAACATCAAGACCAAGAAGCTCTTCGGTGTCTTCTCCGAGAACATGGGACCTCACCAGTGGAAGACGCTTGCCGAGAACATCAAGACCGAGATAGAGTCCGGGGTTGCTGGTATTTGCATAGGACATGGTACGGACACGATGCACTATACGGGAGCAGTACTATCCTTCATGGTCCAGGACACACCCGTACCTATCGTCCTTGTAGGTAGCCAAAGGTCATCGGACAGACCATCCTCAGATGCGGCTAGGACACTCATTGGCTCCGTCACGACCGCAGCCTATTCGGATGCGGCCGAGGTCATGGTCTGCATGTTCGGGACCACCTCTGACAGGTACTGCTACCTTCATAGAGGGACAAGGGTTAGGAAGATGCACTCCTCCTACCGCAATACTTTCAAGACACTAGGTGACGTCCCCATTGGAAAGGTCCAGGACGGAAAGTTCACCTATTTCAAGGAAGATCACAAGAAGAGAAGACAGGACCGTGAGGTCAAGGTCTTTCCCAAGTTCGAGGAAAGGGTCACCGTGCTCTATTACTATCCAAACATGCACCCCGATATATTGGAGAGCATGATAGACAAGAGGTACAAGGGCATAGTCATAGCCGGGACAGGGCTCGGTCACGTGAACAAACCCCTCTATGACCCTATCCAGCGCGCCCATGAAGAGGGCATCCACATGTATATGGCCGTCCAGACTCTCTATGGGTATGCCCATATGTTCGTTTACGACACGGGGAGGGACCTCATGGCAAGGGGGGTCATCCCCTTGGACAATATGCTGCCCGAGGTTGCCTATTGCAAGCTGGGATGGGCAATGGGAATGACCCAGGACCCTGAGGAGGTCAACAGGTTGATGCTCACCCCAATAGCGGGGGAGATCACCCCCAGGGAACCCTATAACGGCTTCATCCAGGGCCAGGGCGGTATTGATTCTGTGGAAAATTTCCTCGCAGAATATACCTGAGGAACGGTCCATATAAATGGTCAAAATCTCCCTATACAATACGTTTATAATAACTAGTTCATATAAGGTGTTGTAGGGTTTTTTCGATCTTGGGGATGGCGTTTCCCCTGGCGATGTAGGTGGTCCCGTATGGAAGGTAAGGTTTATACAGGCATGTTTACGAAGGGAACATCGTTTTCGTTAGTGCTCATCTTGCTGTCGGTGGCGGCGGTCTCCCTTGTCACCGTCGGGCTGAAGGTCATCGACAAGGATGTCACCCCTCTCCTGACTGACAAAGGTGGGTATTCACTGTTCTCAATAGGGGACTTCGACAGGGACGGGGACGGTGACATCGCCCTCGGCATCCCTGATGATAGTACGAAGTTCCAACATGGTGGTAGCCTTCACATATTCTGGGGCGAACCTGCAGGGTTCCCTCCCTTCTATCCCTATAATGCCGATCTAAGCATCTATGGGCCAATGAACTTCAATCTGGGTGCAAGCATCGGGACATGGGACCTCTACGGGACAGGGTGGAAGTACTTCATCGTAGGCTGTCCAGGGGCATATGGTGGGGCTGGGACCGCGCTTGTCTACGAATCAGTACTGATCAACGATGCTCCCAAAGGCAAGGAGATCTTCAGGTCGGATGCCCTGTTGGAGCTCAACGGGACGGGGACTGTGGGCATGGGGGCACAGGTCGTCACTGGAGAACTATCGGGGGACCGGTATGAGGACATTGCCCTGCTCTCGCCGGGGAACGGGTCCATCCCATCCAAGGTCACGCTCTACCTTGGAGGGCCCAAGGTCTCCAAGGAGGTGACCCTGGACATAGGGAGCGATGTTATCACGAACGGGACGAAGGTCGCACATCTGGACCTCTACGACAGAGAAAGGGAAGCATTGGTCGTATCCACACCGGAAAGGGGTGAGGTGCGGGTCATCTACCTTAATGTCCTGGAGAAAAAAGCAACCATTCCAGGGGTCAATGTCCAGGGTATAGTTGATTTCCCCGGTACCCTGAACTCAACAGGCAACACCTTCGGCTGGGGTGCAGGTGATGACGGCTGGGACACATCCCCGACCCATATCTACGATACATCGACCGGGTTCGACTCGGTCAGGTACAATCAGGCCACCGGGAATGCCATCACATATGACAGGTCCATATCCCGGGTCAGGGAGCTGCAGATAGAGGTAGGGGGCGTTCTCTCCTCTTCGAGCGATAGGTCACAGTCCGGTGCGTATGGGGTATCGTTCCAGCTGACCCCTTTGGACCTAGAGGACATCAATTCGGCCATCCTCTATTACGACTACAAGTACGAGGACTTCGGCTTCGAGAACAACGAGAGGATGTGGATCAAGACAAGGGTCACTTCGCCACCAGGGACAGTGAACTACCTCGGATACAACCTTGATTCCAATTCCGATCCCTCACCTGAGGTCTGGTCGATGGTCGGTGTGAACTCCGGATCGACAGGGACCTTCCAGTCAGGCAAGGGGAGCCTCTCATGGGACCTCTATGACCTCCTGAACGGACCCGGTGAATATTATCTGGACCTGGGCGGGAAGGTCTCAAGGTGGACCCAGCCAAACGAGTTCGGGCTCTTCCAGTTCGATAATATCTCCCTCACCTTCAGGTCATTAGAAATCGAGATCGATGTGATGACAGGCTCGGGGTTACTTGGTAGCTCGATACTTACGACCGACGTGGACGGGGATGGGACAAATGACCTCCTCTTGTCATCGCCCCAGGAAGGTAAGGTAAGGGTCTTCAAGGGCGGACAGAGCTACTGGGATGAGGTCCCAAGCCTGACCCAGTGGCTTTCGAACATGACCATATCCGGGACACCTGGCGGTTCGATAGGCAGCGGATTGGCCAGCATAGGTAGTTCGACGTTCACCCCTGCCGTTGGGCTCCTTGTCTCGGACCCCGAAACCCCAGGCGATCAGAGGAGCGGTGCGGTACATCTCTTCAACCTTCCACTGACAGGAGGGGACATACCATTAGGGAACGCATTCTATGTGGACCTTCCCGGAACGGGAGAGTACGCTTACGGTGCGGAGATATTCCCGTTGATGGACCCGGACGGGAACGGTTTCGATGCGGTTCTGTATACTGGCTTCGATGTCAATGGAAAACTGATGACCAAGGTCATGGAGAGGTCCCCATCCGTTCCAGCAATAAGGTTCCTCAATCCAAGGTGGCATCAGACAGTGGCGGGAAGGATCGAGATCAGGATAGAGCTATTGGACCCCGATGGGGATGCTGACCCGATGGACATCAGGATCTTCAAGGCCGCCGACAACAACACGTGGTTCTATTTCGGCAACGGGTTCCCTGACAGGGTTGAGGGCAATGTAGCGGTCAAGGACTGGGATACGAGCACTGGCAACAACGGGAAGTATTTCCTTAAAGCGACCGTCCAGGACGATTACGGGCTTCAAAGGACGATCTATACAGACTATGTGGAGGTCTTCAATCACGCCCCTCCCGTCGTAACTCTGGTCTATCCGGGTGATGGTGCGGTCCTCAAGGGAAAGGAGACAGTATCTGCAAGGGTATCGGCCCTTTCAGGTGATGCGATCGATCACCCTGTCCTTTTCTATTTCAGCAGGGACAACCTCTCTTATGAGCAGTTCGCAGTGTTCAATGGACCGAGCGGCGGGGTGGGGAACGATTACATGATCGAACTGGACACGGGAGAGCTCGATGATGGTCCTATATGGTTCCGAGTGAACGCTTCGACGGAATACGGCCTAGGGACAAATGTTACCAATCTAATACCGTGTATTATCAATAATTCCTATGGGCCCGAGATAGAAATGCTCTATATCCCGACGAACCCGATCTCGGGACTCCAGAACATCACTGTGAGGGCGCTAGACCAGGATGGGGACCTGGTCGAGCCAGTTCAGCTCTTCATCCGGGAACCAGGTTATCCCTCCTGGGACCTCCTAGCGAACATGACAGGCCCCCTCGGTTCCGGCAACTACCACTACATTTGGGACACGACTGAAGTGAACAATACCGAGTATGAACTGAAGGCCTCCGTTTCGGATTCGACGTTCTTCTATTCGGAATCTGTCCTCAATACGACCTTGGTCGTTCACAACCTCTATCCTCCATCGGTACGCTTCGTAGACATATCGACCGGAGATACTGTCAATGGCATCGTTAGGGTCAGGGCAGTGATCACCGATCGGGACATGAACATAGCGGACACGAACGTGTCCTTCTTCTATCGTAAGGATGGCCTGGAAACCTGGAGCACCATGGGCCAGGTCGTAATGTCCAAAGGGATAGCATATGCCGATTGGGAGACCACGAATATCGATAAGGTCCCCAACGGTCAGTACGACCTGAGGATCGATGTCACGGACATGGACAATCAGACCGCTACTGCCATTCTCCCGAACGTCCGTGTCCTGAACCCTTACGTCCCCAAGATCACTGTCCGGTTCCCCTCGAATCAAGTGCCGCTTACAGGAACGGTCCGGCTCATGTTCAATCTGTCCGACGATGCCCCACTACAGGACGAGAACATCACAGTGGATGTGTTCGTTTTCGACCATTGGGAGGTGCTTGAGGGGACAAGGAAGGAGGGAGCTGG
>CAZLVP010000004.1:81837-83869 GCA_964563055.1 uncultured Thermoplasmatales archaeon
CCACCTGCCCCGGTCCAGGAGGACATACCCTTGTTCACCGCCGATTCGGAGACCCCTGACATGGGCATCTACTCCTCCGGTCCAGAGCGGAGGGAAACCATATCAGAGGGAGCACCTCCCCCCAGCCGTGAGAGAAAGAGGCCGAGGCCTGTTCATGATGAGCCTGTTCCGGACGTTTCACTACCCGAGGGGGTCATACCCACCTCTCCAGGCAAGAAAAAGCCCCCAATGAGGCCAAAGAAGGCAAAGAAGGAGGAGCCAGAGGTAGAGGACTGGAACATTGAGGAGGAGGTCGAAGAGTTCGAGGAGATGGACGAAGAGCCTCCCGAGGTCCTTATAGTGGAATGCAGGTGCGGGAACGAGATTGAGGTTGAGGAGGGTGCGTCCAGGTTCACATGTCCCGAGTGCGGGAGGACCGGTAAGCTCAAGAAATGACATCAACATTGTAAAAGATACGTTCCAATCTTTGGTTTAATACTCCCCACCGATGCCCTGTCCGTGAGCGCTTTCATGGCGCAACGGGTGATATCGATGAAGGAGAGCAAACCGAAAAAGGCCGGGCGCTTCGTCGTCCCGGCGGGAGCGGTCTATGCACTGGCCGCAGCTATGGCACTGATATGCTTCACGGTCCTGGCAGTTGTGATCGCCGGGCCCGGGGACGACCATGATCTCAGGGACCCCCCTATCATAAAGGTCCCTCACCTCTACATAGAGGATGTTTTCTTCAGCGAAGAGAACACGGCCGATACTACGCTGAAGATGACCATATACATAACGAACGACGGGACGGATGATGCGAGCGATGTGACGATAGATATATGGCCTGTGGCAAAGGAGACGAATATAGCGACCAAGAAGCAGACCTTCTCTGTTGGGGACATACCGGAGAACTGCACCAGCGAGGGGACCGTGACCATAGCCTTGCATCCCTCCATTCTCCACTCGGTCGAGGTCAGGGTCATGGAGTCCGGGATGCTGGTGTTGAAGGGCAAGGCCCTTGTGACACCCTCTGGAAAGGGGGGGAGCGAGTACCAGAACGTCCAGGTCAAGGGCTCAAGGTTGGATTCAGATTATGACGGGATGCCTGACGAGTGGGAGAGATACTATGGACTTGACCCCTCCGATCCGTCCGATTCAATGGACGACAAGGACGGGGATGGTGTCCTAAATATTGATGAGTACAAGACCAATGAGCCACCTGCGGATCCTGCTGATGACGCTATTGATGATGACGATGAGGGTATATGGGGCCTGATACCAGATAGCGAGGCGAAGGAGTCGGCTGCTGCCGCACCAGTTTTCCTTGGGGCAGGTCTATTCCTGCTCCTTGTCATAGGGGTCATAGCGATACTGATCGGTGTCGCAGTGAGGTCCAGCACTAGGAAGGATGAGAGCAAACCATCATTAAAGAGGCCAGAAAGGGAGATCCCTAATAGGTTCGACCAGAAGGTGATGGAGGGGCACACGGACAATGATGATGAGGCGAAAATGTCCTCCACCTATCGGACCGAGAGCTCCCATGATGCAGAAACGGGAAATAATAGCGAGGGATTATCTGGAAGGGAGGAATGAGGCCATGAAGGCCAGGGAGGCACGGATGAGACCATTCACCCCCACTGGAACGCACCTGCTCGTTCCGTGCCTCCTTTTGTCCATGATCATGTTCGCTCAGGCAGCATCCGCTCAGGAACAGGACTCGGATAGGGATGGGATGCCTGACAGCTGGGAAGAGGAGAACGGTCTGGACCCGGACTACTACTACGATGCGAACCAGGACGATGACAAGGACGGCCTCAAGAACAAAAACGAGTTCAAAAATGATACAGACCCCCAGGACCCGGACACCGACAACGACATCATGCTTGACGGATGGGAGGTCAGGTACGGGCTCGACCCCCTCAACGCGTCAGATGCGGACCTGGACAAGGACGGGGACGGGTTCACCAACAAACAGGAATACCTTGGGGGCTGGGACCCGACCAATCCAAGGAGCCCGCCGGAGGTTCCTGAACCCCCTTCCGATGATGATGAT
>CAZLVP010000004.1:83969-104030 GCA_964563055.1 uncultured Thermoplasmatales archaeon
CTCAACATGCTCGAGACACAGGAGCTGATATTCTCCAAGCAGGACCGGCAGTTCAGGAGGTTCTATGTAGAGGGGATGCACAGCAAAGGACCTATAGTGACCGGGAGCCAGAAGCTCATCCTCGAGGCCATAAGAAAGAACCCCGGTCTCTCCCAGTCCGATATCGCAAGGATGCTCTGCGTGAGCAGGATGGTGGTTAGCTATCATGTCTCATCCCTGGACAAGCTTGGTCTGGTCGAAGGCCACAAGGAGGGTAGAGAGAGCCTGCTATACCCGATAACATTGGATGATGGGATCGATCCTGAACGACATCAAGACCCCTCTGTTCTCATCAATAGTGAACGTATCTCTGATATAGCTGATGCAGCATCAAGACCGTAGATTATGTGTTGATATTGCTAATTTGCCCATGGTCCAACTCAAATCGAAGGTATTATACCCCCCTTTTGTGCTCGTCTCCGTTATTATGCTGCCGTTCCTCTACTTACTGTTGCTGCTCGTCGCAGCACTGTTCTTCGGGAAGGTAGCGGAGAGGCTCAAGCAGCCGACATTGGTCGGCAACATCCTTGGCGGTCTGGTCTTCGGACCGCTCCTCATTCTCCTGCTCGAACTGTTCGGTTCTTCGACCATGGACGGTATAGCGTTCGACCTTGGGCCGGACAGGGTCGAGCTCAAACTGGATTTCCTCATGCAGTTCGCGATCGTCATGGTCATGTTCTCATCGGGCCTTGAGACCCAGATCAAGGAGTTCATAGCCTCTTTCAAGGTGGGTTTCTTCACCGCAGTGCTGGGGGTCCTATTTCCGTTCGTCATGGGCTTCGTCGGCGCCTACATCTTCCTCGGGGACTGGTTGATAAGCCTCTTTGTGGGTGGTGCTCTCTCGATCACATCCGTAGCAATATCGCTCACCACCCTCATCCAGATGGACGCCATTAGGACCAGGTTCGGGATCACTATTCTGAACGCAGCGATAGCGGACGATGTCATAGGTATCCTCATCCTATCCGTTCTCCTATCGTTCGCCAGGACCGGTAACCTTCCCAACTTCTTTGTTGTCGGTGGGTCAGTGGCGGTCTCTGTCATGTTCGTCGTTCTCGCGGTCCTCCTCCTTCCAAGGTTGAGCAGGTTCATATTCTCAGGAATAAGGTCAGAGAGGGTAACTGAGGCCATAGGCTTCTCCATCCTGGTGGCCGGGCTCATAGCAGTAGGGGCCCATCTTGTGGGTCTTCATCTCATGATCGGTGCCCTTCTTGGGGGGATGGCCGTGAGGGATTCCCTGCCTCAAGACCTGAGGGAAGCCCTGAACAGATGGTCCTTTGGTTTCTTCGCTCCGGTCTTCTTTGCTTGGGTCGGTTTCTCGGTGACCTTTAAAGGCATGGCATTCTCTCTTTTCACCCTGGTCATCATAGCGATGGGGTTCCTGGGGAAGTTCCTGGGTGCGGGGATCGGTTCTAAGGTCTCCGGATTGAAATGGTCCGAATCCCTGTTGGTAGGGATCGGGATGAACGGGAGGGCCGGAGTGGAACTGGTGCTTGTGGCCATAGCCCTTCAGATGAACATCATCAACAGGGACATCTATTCGGCCGTTGTATACAATGCGATAGTGATGTCCCTTATTACACCAGTGCTTTTGAAGATGGGGTACTCCTACTTCAGGAGGAGGGGGAGCATCAAAACATTAGATTGACCTATTTTATTTAGCCTGCTCTTTACCCACATTTTCCTTAAGTATGGTGTTCCATCTCATGACCTTCTTGAACCGGATTATTATGGACTTGATAGTGACCTCTCCCACGAGGACGCCGCCATCAACGACGGGAAGCCTCTTGAGATGGTGCTTCTTCATCTTCAAAAGAGCCTCCCCCATCGTGTCGGTTGGCTTGACCTTGACAAGGTCTGTTGTCATGATGTCACCGGCCTTCTCTATGCCGCCGAAGATGAGGGACCTGAGGGAGCTCGGGCTCCAGGAGAAGCTGTAGGGATCTATCTTCCTGGGTGCTATCACATCCACCAGGTCCCTCTCGGTTATCAACCCCTGGAGCTTCATGCTCTTCTTTCCGGAGACTACCCAAACATGTTTCCTTGAGGAGAGGAGGGTGAAGACCTCCTCTATGGAGGCATCCGGTGTGACATAGCACATGTCCCAGAGGTCTGCCTTCATGATGGAGGATACCTCCATCTGGTGGAACTGTCTCAGTATCTTCGACAGGTCCTGCGTGTCCCAACCATCCTTGTCCGGTTCCATGTCATCACCCCTGCATTCTGACACGTTCTAGCATCATCTTAATCCTATATCTCTTGTTCCCCGAGAACGTTTGATGAAGGAACGAATGGGTCCGATAGTATTATAGACCAATTGGATATGGCCTCCCTTTATTGCTCGGCATCGCATTTATTATGCTGCTGCTCGCAGCTGCGGTCCTTTTTGGCAAGCTGGCCGAGAAGGCTAACATACCCACAATAGTTGGTAACATTATAGGTGGTCTGGTCCTTGGACCGGTCATGATAGGTCTGCTGAACCTCCTGTGGCACCTGACCGACCTTGATGTCCTTGAAGCCATAGCTTTTGACATTCGGCCTTCAACGATAGAAGGTCCTCTGGCGTTACTTATCGACCTCTCGATAATGATGCTCATGTTCTCATCGGGTCTAGAGACCAAGCTCAAGGAATTCATTTCGTCCTTCAGGACAGGCCTACCCACAGCTTTCCTTGGTGTCCTGTTCCCGTTCGTCCTTGGCTTTTTAGGAACATATCTCTACATGGGGGATGCCATGACGGCCCTCTATGTGGGCGGCGCCCTTTCCATCACCGCGGTCGCTCTCTCCGTTGCTGCACTGGTCAACATCGACGCTATAAATTCCAGGTTCGGCCTCACTATAATAAATGCCGCCATAGTGGACGATATCATAGGCATAATCGTCCTTGCGGTCCTGCTTTCGGTATCAAGGACCGGTCAAGCACCTACTTTGGGCACCATCGTGGCCATCCTCCTTTTGGCGGTCATCTATGTCATCTTCACACTATTCGTCATGCCCTTCTTGATGAAGCTTCTCTACAAAGGACTGCACGATATTAGAACGACGGAGGCGGTGGGGATCACCATACTTGTTGCTGGCTGTTTCAGTATACTAGCATACGTGATGGGTCTCCACATCATGATAGGTGCCTTCCTAGGAGGGATGGCCGCGGGGTCCGTGCTCAAGCACAGCACCAAGATGGCGCTCAACCGCTGGTCCTTCGGCTTCTTTGCGCCCCTCTTTTTCGCCTACATTGGCTATTCGGTCACATTCAGCGGGGCTGTGTTCTCTCTATTCGTACCGCTCATCATGGTCATGGGCATGGTCGGTAAGGTGTTAGGTGCCGGTCTGGGAGCGAAGATATCGGGGTTGAACTGGGCCGAATCGTTTCTGGTGGGTGTCGGGATGAACGGAAGGGCCGCAGTTGACCTGATCCTAGCAAGCGTTGCCCTGTCAAGCGGGATAATAGAGAGGGACCTCTTCTCCGCCATAGTCCTTAATGCCGCTGTAATGGCATTGATAACACCGGTCCTTCTGAAGATGTTGGTATCATTTTTCAAGAGAAATGGAAGAATTGCCATATAACGGCAGCTGGACAAGAGCTGATAGTTGAACGTATTTGACCGATGGCACACGCAATATCTGTTATACTCGATATCCGCCGGTGACAACCTGGAACCTTTGTCCCATGGTTAGCTTTGTGCGGTTACATTCGGTAAATCTTATATCCATGCACCATTTCCCCAACCCAGTCCAAGGAGGACACAACATGGCAAGGAACCCTACCGCTTTCTTGAGGGATGAGTATCAGGACCTGGTGACCAAGGGATTCGACTGGAAGCTCAGGGAGCTCCAGGGCCCCTCTACTCCAAGGTGCAAGGTTGACGGGAAAGAGCTCATAATGCTATGCTCCAACAACTACCTCAACCTCTCGAACCACCCGAGGCTGGTCAAGGCGGCCATGGATGCCACCCGCAGCCACGGGGCGGGCTCGGGAAGCGTTAGGGCCATCGCTGGAACCATGGACCTTCATTTCAAGCTCGAGAAGGCCATCGCCCGATTCAAGAAGACCGAATCGGCCCTCTACTACCAGACCGGGTTCGCCACCAATGCAGGCCTCATCACCCAGCTTGCTCCCGAGAAGGAGGACCTGATCATCTCCGACGAGCTCAACCACGGGTCGATAATAGACGGTGTCAGGCTCTCAAAGGCCGAGAGAGGGGTGTATCCCCATAACGACATGGGGGGCCTCGAGGACATATTAAGGAAGTCCGAGGACAAGAGGAGGATACTCATTGTCACGGACGGGGTCTTCTCCATGGACGGTGATATTGCCCCCGCCAAGGACATAGTCGAGCTGGCTAACAAGTACGGGGCAATGACATACGTAGATGACTGTCACGGCGAGGGCGTAATAGGACATGAGGGTCGTGGTATAGGGGCCTATTTCGGGATCGAGGGAAAGATCGATGTGGAGATGGGTACGTTCTCAAAGGCCCTGGGTGTCGTAGGAGGGATGATCGCTGGAAGCCAAGACCTTGTCAATTTCGCATACAACAAGTCAAGGACATGGCTCCTTTCCGGATCGTGCCCCCCTGGAACGGCCGCTGCCTGCACGGCTTCCATCGAGGTGCTTGAGTCCGAGCCGGAGCATGTGAACAGGCTCTGGGACAACATCCGGTACTTCAAGAAGGAACTGGTTTCCATGGGCTTCGATACGGGACGCAGCCAGACCGCGATCGCTCCTGTGATGTGCGGTGAGTCCCACACGGCCAAGGCGCTATCGAACGAACTTTACGAGAGGGGTGTTTTCGCCCTCCCGATTGTCTTCCCCATGGTCGCAAGGGACAAGGCCCGTATCAGGACCATGATGAACGCGGGACTGACCAGGGAGATGCTCGACGAGGCTCTCAGGGCGTTCGAGGCAGGCGGCAAGAAGGTCGGAATAATCTGAGGCTCTCAGACCTTTCTCATGACGGAGACGAGGAAGGGCCTTCCTAGAAGAGGCCCCCTCCTCCAAATCTTCTCCAACCTCAGCTTGGCCTCTGCCTGGATGGTGCTCTCGGTCCTGCGGTCCAGTCTGCAACCGCTCGGGATGGCCCAAAAAGAAGCTACGGCCTTGAATAGGAGCGCTTGGGGCTCCATCGTGGGCAGCTGATGCTCGATAAGTAAAAGCCTTCCCCCAGGTTTGAGCACCCTGGCCGCTTCGGATAAGACCTTCTTGGGATCGTCCACGCTGCAGAGGATCAGCGTGATCACAACATTGTCGAACGATGCCATATCGAACGGAAGCATCTCGCCGAAACCCACCTTGGACCGAAGGCATCTTCCCCTTATCCCGCCCCAGCCTGAACCGGTGGCCTTCCTATGAAGCTCCGCTAACATCTTCTTGTTGGGATCGATGACAGTTACACAATCAATGGAACGGGGATAGTAGCGTAGGTTCGCACCGGTGCCCGGGCCTATCTCCAACACCTGCCCAAATAACCCTGATAGAAGCTCCCGTCTCCAACGTCCGAACCATATGCGCTCCAGAGGCCACATGAACATATCATAGAAGGCGCCCGGGGTCATCTGGTAACCGGTCCTCAATCAACGAACCTGACCCCGCATTTGGGGCAGAACTTGAAGGTGGGCTCGACCTTCGCCCTGCAATCGGGGCAGAAGGGAAGGTTCTCCTTCTCCTCCTTCTTGAGCCCTTTCCTGATGGCATCCAGGACCCGGTCCTGGTCTATGGAGGCCGGGAACTGGTTCAGGAGGACGCCCATGGCAGGAAGGAAGGCGAAAAGCACCCCCAATGTGACCATACCAAGCATCCAACCGGGTGTTGTTATCTCTTCGGACAGGATGAAGGAAAGGATAGAGAAGAGCGTCATGAGGATAACGAAGCACCATAAGGCCCCGAGTGAGATTGCATAGGGGGCCCCTTTCTTCCTGGCCTTCTGCATAATGGAGAGAACGGTAAGTAGCAGGGCGAAGAGGATGTAGGCCCCCACAAGAGCTGTTACGACGAACTCGAGGTTCGCTGACACCTCGGGCGTACCGTTGGGGTCAGCTATGTTGTAGTGTTTGAGCGTGAAGAAGATCATACCTATGGTCAGGAACAGACAGACATTGTAGAGGAAGAAGCCGACACGGTTCAGGAGCGCCATATGTCCACCCTTGGTCTGGATTATGGTGTAGGTCCTTAAACCTTTTACCATTGCTCAGGGGCACGGAAATATATTCCAATGCTATTTGATGCAACTAATGATCTCACCAAGGCCCATATCCAACTCAATAAAATGACCTTATAAGAACAAATGAAAAATGGGCCCCGGGCCAACTGTCCGGAGCCCTGCAGATACCCGGGATGGAATGGGGTCTCTGCGGTGGTCTATGCCTGTGCGTTCACTCTTCCTTGTCCTCGCTCTCATTGGAGCCTTCATCCGTTCCATCGTCATCGGACCCATCGGTCTCTTCTTCATTCATCTCTTCATCACCTTGGGCATCATCCTTCTTCTTACTGCCCCCGTATATGAGGATGAAGAGGACAATTATCACTATCAGTATGATAATGCCTATGACAATGGTCAAGACCAGGTCGTCCACCGGGGGATCATCCTCGTCGGCGGCGACCTTGAAGGAAAGGGTCCTTGCCTGTATGTTGTTCCCCGCATCGTCCTTCAGACCGTCCATGGTCACTGTCACGGTCCCGATAGGTGCAAGACCATTGAGGTCAATGGAGATGGTCCTTCCATCAGCTGAGAGCAAGAAGACCGCATCCCGCTCCTTCCCACCCCAGACGACTTTTAGCTTCTTTTCGACAGTAGCGGCATCGAAAGAAGCCCTTGTCACGGGTTCGGAGAAGACGAAATTGAGGACCTCCTCGGCCGCGATGGTTGCATTGGGTTGGAGCACGGCCCCGGTGGCGTTCATGACCTTGGATACCGTTGGGGGCAATGTATCGGCCTTGATGGAAATGGTGATATTATGCCACGTCCAGACCCCCTCGGCCATCACCTTCACATCTATCCTCGCAGTGGAATCGACGTTGGATGGGTTTGCCTGGATGGTGATCCTAACCTTCCCATAGTACTGAAGGGTCGCAGGTAACTGTGACATCGTTATCCCCTTCGATGATGTAGAAGAGGTCACGGTCAAGGGACCGTTGGCAGAGACGACAAGGTCTATCGCTTTCATTGCCCCGGAATCAATGGTCTCCGCTGTCTTTCCGGAGACGGTCGGCAGCGAAGGTGTCCCGCTGGACCTGGGTGATATCACTGTAACGTTGTTCGAATATCCGACGAGCATTATCTCAGGGCCAGGCGTGCTTGCCCTTACGTCCCCTATCCTGATGTCATGGGACCTAGCGGTGTCAAGGAAGATGTCCTTGGTCTTCCAACCAGTCGAGAAGGTCCCTGTTATCTGGACGAGCCTTCTTGAGTAGCTGAACGAATAGAGCTCTGGCCCCGGTATAGATGGATCGACATCACCGACCCAGACACCCCTGTTCTGGTCGGTGTCGGTGAAGAGCGTTTGAGGTGTCCATGTGGACCCGGACCTCTTGAGGCCAATGACCTTGTTGGTTCCCGTTCCGAGATAGACCTCAAGGTTCTCATCTGGGTCCAGGTTGCCCACGCAGACCCTGGCGAGAGAATCACCATCGTAGATATTTGACGCGGTCCAATTGGTATGGTTGCCGTAAGCAAGTGTGCAGTTCCCTTTGTTTGTGACAGTAAGGACCTCAAGCCCGGGCCTCTCGGGGAGGACATCGGCGATGACGGCCTTCCTGACGTTGCCCGATTCGGAGAACATGGTCGAGTTCTTCCATACCTTGGCGGTCTGGTCATACCATGCGAGAACGGTAATTCCAGTACCGTTCTTGGCGAAAGTTGTGAGCACTGCCTCGTTCCCCGGGATGGTTGGATCGACATCGCCTATGGCGCAGCCATGGATGAGGCTTGGGAAGGTGTATATCGTTTCAGCGACCCATTGAGAGCCTGAGAGCCTGAGAACAGTAGCGGTCCCCACTCCCGGGTCCACGGTCTCCGATCCGGAGCTGAGACCGACGACGAGAATCTCGGCCCCCGGGATATCGGACCTTAGGTCCCCTATGGCCGGGGTCAGCTGCTGTCCAGGTGCGGACCAGAGCTTCTCGTTCTTCCAGGCTCCTTCCTCCATATAGGAAAGATAGACCCAGCTATCTCTGGAAGTGAAGACGGTCTCCATTCCGGGTATATCAGGATAGACCTCGCCTATGTCCAAACCGTCCGTAGCTTTACCCGACTGTCCCTCGAAAGCCACGTTGTATTCCCATGCCGATGGATAGACCACGGTGAGGTTGTTGGAATAGCCTACAAGGGCAATTTCCGGTCCGGGATAATCCGGCATTACATCCCCTATCCTGATGTCATGGGACCTAGCGGTGTCAAGGAAGATGTCCTTGGTCTTCCAACCAGTCGAGAAGGTCCCTGTTATCTGGACGAGCCTTCTTGAGTAGCTGAACGAATAGAGCTCTGGCCCCGGTATAGATGGATCGACATCACCGACCCAGACACCCCTGTTCTGGTCGGTGTCGGTGAAGAGCGTTTGAGGTGTCCATGTGGACCCGGACCTCTTGAGGCCAATGACCTTGTTGGTTCCCGTTCCGAGATAGACCTCAAGGTTCTCATCTGGGTCCAGGTTGCCCACGCAGACCCTGGCGAGAGAATCACCATCGTAGATATTTGACGCGGTCCAATTGGTATGGTTGCCGTAAGCAAGTGTGCAGTTCCCTTTGTTTGTGACAGTAAGGACCTCAAGCCCGGGCCTCTCGGGGAGGACATCGGCGATGACGGCCTTCCTGACGTTGCCCGATTCGGAGAACATGGTCGAGTTCTTCCATACCTTGGCGGTCTGGTCATACCATGCGAGAACGGTAATTCCAGTACCGTTCTTGGCGAAAGTTGTGAGCACTGCCTCGTTCCCCGGGATGGTTGGATCGACATCGCCTATGGCGCAGCCATGGATGAGGCTTGGGAAGGTGTATATCGTTTCAGCGACCCATTGAGAGCCTGAGAGCCTGAGAACAGTAGCGGTCCCCACTCCCGGGTCCACGGTCTCCGATCCGGAGCTGAGACCGACGACGAGAATCTCGGCCCCCGGGATATCGGACCTTAGGTCCCCTATGGCCGGGGTCAGCTGCTGTCCAGGTGCGGACCAGAGCTTCTCGTTCTTCCAGGCTCCTTCCTCCATATAGGAAAGATAGACCCAGCTATCTCTGGAAGTGAAGACGGTCTCCATTCCGGGTATATCAGGATAGACCTCGCCTATGTCAAGGCCGTCAGTAGCCTTACCCGATTGCCCCTCGAAAGCTACGGAATGGTCCCAGATGGGAAGCCATCCCTCCTCGTCCTCGGCGGCCGTGTCTCCAGATGCCTTATCCGGTGTCCAGATAAGCAATGCCGTTGAGATCAAAAGCATTACCAAGACCATACCTGTTCTGTATTTGTTCCCCATTATCGTCTCACCACCACTTTTGGTTAGGACGCATCACGTTCGGAGCGAATATAAAATGGTATTGGTTCACTCTTTAAAATCATTTTTCATAAAAAAAAAAGCGTTTTTAGTATTATTATAAGATATCTTGAAAAGAACGTCCCTTCCCTACTCAATGTTCGTGCTTATGGTCCTCGGCCTTATGGTCGTGGTTATGTTCGTGCTTGTGTCCATGTGAGAAGAACTTCTCCTGCCCCTTGCCTGGTCTCAAGTTACCGAAAGCACGGACCATTATCTCTTCCATGGCCGGGTGAATGGTCTGGGCTTTGACTATCGGGTCATATGTCCCTTTACCTGCGTTCATAAGGTAGACAAGCGGCTGGACCATGGCTGTGGCATGTGGTCCAACGGCATGGGCGCCCAGTATCCTTCTGTCCTTGGCATCCAGAACGACCTTGACGAAGCTGCCGTCGTCCCCCATGGAATAACCCCTGATGGCATCAGTGTAGTTTGCCTCCCCTACTATGACAAGGGTACTCTTGACCGCATCAGCCTCCCTCAGACCGACCGAGGCCACCTCCGGATGGGTGAAGACCGCATGCGGGACCGCATGTTCGTCGAGTGGGACCATCTCCTTCTCAGAGGCCGCGTTCATATTGGTCCATGCCACCTGCGATTCGTAGTTTGCCGTATGTCTGAACATGTTCCTTCCTATGGCATCACCTATGGCCCAGATGCCGGCCACATTGGTCCTCAGATACTTATCGACGATGACCCAACCTTTCCCATCGACCTTGATGCCAGCCTTCTCCGGGCGGAACAGGTCGGCATTGCTCTGCCTGCCGACCGCCACCATGAGCGCCTCGGCCTCGTACCTGGTCTCCATGCCGGTCTTCCGGTCCTTTGCAATAACGATCTTTCCTTCCTTTTCGGACCCAGCCTTCACGACCTCCGTCCCGGTAAGGACCTTCATTCTTTCTGAGAGCCTCCTCTTCACTTCCTTGGAGATCTCCGGCTCCTCCATGGGAAGGAACCTTTCGTTCCTGCCAATGATGGTGACCTTGGTACCGACAGCGTCGAAGAAATGGGCAAACTCAGCAGCGACATAGCCTCCCCCCATGATGATGATGCTTCTTGGTGGGGCCTTCAGCTCGAGCGCCGATGTGCTCGTGAGGAAACCCGCCCCCTTAAGACCCGTGATATCGGGTATGGTCTCCCTTGAACCGGCCGCTATCAAAATGGTCGGGGCGGTGATATGCTCCCCGTTGACCTCTAGGACCTTATTGTCAACGAACCTACCAACGCCATTGTAGAGGTCGAACCCCTTTCCTCTTGCTGAAGTGATGCCTTTCGTCATCTGTGAAACGTCCTTGGAAACGAGGTCATGCATCCTCTTCATCACAAGGGCGAAGTCCACCTTGACGTTCTCTGCGGTAACGCCGATCTTGCCGGCATCTCTAAGGGTCGAGACGACCTCAGCTGGGTAGAGGATTATCTTTGTAGGTATGCATCCCCTGTTCAGGCAGGTCCCTCCGAGAGGGCCGTCCTCTAGGATGGCGACATTCATCCCCTTGTTGAATGCATCGGAAGCGACATTGAGACCGGCACCGGAGCCTATGACGATGAGGTCATATTCCTTTGGCGGATTCTTGACCGACGAGAACAGTCCCATGGTGGATGATTCACCTCACAGGGATATGAAGGTGTCCGTTCACACTTCAGGTCCTCTAAAAGGCTTGAATACAAGTAAGGCCTACCGGGGAAAGAGGTGCTTTCAATGGAGGACCAGTCCCTTGTTTCCCTTGTTGAACGGAACATCCGTGTGATGACCTACGAAGTGGATTTCGCCGGTGTTGTTTCAAATCAGGTCTATATCCGCTGGTTGGAGGACCTCAGGATGGACCTGCTCCAGAAGCATCTGGACATGAGGGACCTCCTCAAGATGAACGCCCTCCCGGTGCTGACCCATACTGAGATAGACTACAAGCGTCCTTTGCGCCTCCTTGATGAGGTCAAGGGGAGGATGTGGGTGGAGGAGCTCGACGGGCCTAAATGGTCCCTTAGGGGCCAGTTCGTGAAGGATGGGGTCGTTTGCGCTGATGCAAGGCAGTGGGGCCTTTTCGTGGACCCATCAAAGTTCACGGTCGTCGATGCACCACCTCAGCTACCGAGGGTGAAGAAGGCCCCTCATAAGGTGTAGAATGTCCCTGCTATCCTAGCCCTGTTCTTGGGACCCTCCTTGGTCCTTTGGGTCCAGGTCACTTCACGGAGCCCTTCTGCTCCGAACTGCCCAAAGAGCGCTCCTGCCTCTTCCAAGGTGAAGAAGTGCTCGGGGATCCCATTTCCCTTGAGATATGTACGTTCCTCTATCAGTTCTCCTGAACCGTACCTCATATCGTTGACGGAGAGGTCCAGGAAGGAGATGGTCCCCCTAACCTCGAGAAGGTCTTTGCATGCTGTAACGGTCTCAATTCTCTCATTCTCTGTCATGGACGAGAGCACATGATGGAGGAGGATGCAGTCGAACCTGCCCAGGTCCTGGACAGCCTTGGTGAAGCTCCCCTCGATGAGCTCTGCTTCAAGATGCCTTGCATCGAGCTTCTTTCTCGCCATGGACAGAGCGGTGGGGGAGAGGTCCAATCCCACCATTCTATGACCGGCCTCGGCGCCCTTCACAAGCATGCTGCCAGGGCCGCATCCGACTTCGAGTACCCTTGAACTAGGGCCAAGCTTGGGAAGGTCGAAATTGGGGCCCCTCCACGGGGAGGTGGTAGTTCTGTAGAAACGGTCCCAGGCATCCTTCACAGGAGCCATGGGAGCACCATCTGCGCTATGTTGAGGGTTTCCGTGAGCCAGGGTTCGAACAGCCCCATGATACCGTTGGCGATGAACTCGACTGCTATGGCGGCAAGGAGCAGACCCATGATCCTGGACATTATCCTCGTCCCGGTCCTGCCCAGCCTCTGGAGGAGCCGGTCCGAGTTCCTCAGGATCAGGTACGAGATTGCGCAGACAATGGTAGCACTGCCAAGGACGACGACCATTGTCAGACCCCAGCTCTCACCGCTGTCGGCCGAGAATCCCATGACGACGGTGATGGCCCCTGGGCCTGCCAGTAAGGGTACTCCAAGGGGAACCACACCGACCTGTTCACGCTCGAGGGCATCCTCCTTCTCCTTATCATTGAGTTTGGACTGTGGCGTCCTCCCTCTGACCATCTCCAAGGAGATGATGAGGAGGACTATGCCCCCTGCGACCCTGAAACCGTTAATAGTGATGCTCATCAGGTCGAATATTAAGGACCCCAGAAGGGTGAAGATGACGAGCACACCCAGGGCGACGGCGACTGCTTTCTTGATCACCCTCCTCTTCTCCTTCAAGGTGTACCCCTGGGTGAGGGTCGCATAGTTCGCAACGCTTCCCAGCGGGTTCACTATGGAGAAGATGGCCACGAAGGTTTGGAGGATGAAATAATAGTCCACGAAAGCGGTTGAATTGCGACGATTATTTAAAACCATCGGACATGATACTTTCATGTCTGACAAATCTCGGTTTGATCAGGTCACAATTCTCACCATGTCAGGTACTCTTAGATATTATTTGAATGTTCCAAGAATGGAATGTATTTATACCTATTATGGAATATGTTCGTTCCATGAATGGAACATCCTTAGAGCAAATAATGAGCATCGAAATGAAGGTCCTGTTCCTATTCATCGATGAACCGAACAGGGAGAGGTATCTTGAGGAACTGCTCATAGGAACAGGAATTCCAAAAACAACTATGAAAAGGACCATTGATGGATTGGTAGAATTGAATATCCTTTTAAAAAGGTCTGATGGTTATAGGACCTTCTATAGACCGATAAGAACCGCTCTAACAAGACAAATGAAGATAATGAAGAACATTGGTTCGATAGTTCTGGAAAGGATGGTCAACGAATTGACCACAGGCTCGTTGGTACTTTACGGCAGCAGGGCCAATGGGACCGATGTAAAAGGCAGTGATTGGGATGTTCTCTTGATAGGGGAGAACATCGATGCTAGGTGGGTCAATGAATCTGTAAAAAGGATCGAGGACGAGACCGGTGAGGTCATCAATGTCAAGATAATCTCTCAAGAAGAGCTCGGTTCCATGAGGGATAAGAGAACGGTCTTTTACCTGGAGCTACTATCCAGCCATCAGGTCCTAAGAGGGAACGGTAATGAGCTATGATGAGTGCGTAAAGAAGGGGCTCCTTCGTGAAATTACAAAGGACAGGTCCCTGGTCCTTCAAACGATCGCTATGGCCGATGAGGACCTTTCAGAAGGAGAGAATAGTATCAAGAACGGTAGATATGTATGGGGCCTGGTCCAGCCTCTGATGTTCCATCCCAATATTGGACTCCTCAGAACCTCTCCCCTGTAAGCCTCTCGAACATCTCGGCATAGAGCGATGCCACTTTCTTCACTTCATGGTCGGGGAGCGCCGGTATAGGGGGCTCGGTATGTTTGGTCGCACCTTCGTCCCGGGCCTTCATGAGCGTCTCATGGTATCCCGTTGACCTGTAATACTGTCTGACATGCTCCTTGGAGAGCTCGACCATCTTACCGCTCTCCTCGTAGGTCTTCTTCTCCCAGAACCTGTCCTCGTCAGCGGTCCCGAACGTGTCAAGGAGCATCAAGCGGCGCTCTTCATCGAACCCGAACTCCTTCTTGCCGTCAACATGGATGAGACCTCTTGCAGAGGCCTGTTTCCCGATGAGGTCGTCCACCTTAAGTACGGTCTCAAGTAGCTCGTCCCATTCCTTCCTGTCAAGCCTTGCAAGCTCTATGGCCTCATTGTTCGTCAGAGGCCTATCGGTCTCCTCGAGCTTCGTCGTCGCCTCCAACAACGGGTGGGGGAGGGGCTCCCCTAGCTTTGGTAAATGACCAGCCGGATAACCGAGCGTCTCGGGTCGGACCTTACCTTTCTTGATCCTGTCCAGGAGCGAACCGGCAACATAGTACCTAGCGATAACCTCAAGTGGGATCAGGATGGACCTGGAGCCCTTGTCGATCTTAGAGAGGTCCCTCTCGACCTTGACCTTCCTGACCCTCATGGAGGAGGGTCCTGTCATCTTTATGAAATGGGAGTTTATCCCAAGGGACCTGATCTTCTCGAACCAGAAGGCAGAGGTCCGACAGAGGCTCTCCCCCTTCCTCGGGATGAGGGAGGGGATGACCTTGTCGAAGACCGATATCTTATCAGTGAACCTGAACTCGAGCTCATCTGAGCCTTCAACGGAATAGACCTCTTTCACCTTGCCTACCTGGACGAGCTTCATTCCTTCAGCGGCCATATCTGTACCCCCGGATGCAGGACCATCGGACCCATCAGGTCTCCTTTCGCTTATCTATGTCCTTCTCCCTCTGGCTCTTCTCTTTATTTTTCTTAGGACCGCTCTTGGGCTTCTTCTCTCCAGGCGGGAGCTTTGCTTCCTTCGGCCTCTCCTGCCCGAACACATCCTCGCCTTTCTGTTTGAGCTTCCTTGAGAACTCGAAATATTTGAGGCCCCTGACCAACCCCTGACCAAGAGGTATGGTCATGGGGATGTAGAGAAGGATCCAGTACGGTATCCCGCCCCCTGCGGGGTTCATGCAGATGGGACCGCAGACCTTTCCAAGGGCGGCCCCGGTAAGGAGGTAGGTCATGTCCCAGGGGACCGTGGCAGTGGGCTGGGGCACGGACCAGATGAACGTGTATAACCATCGGAAGATAAGTATCGCAAGAACCATGGAGAGGACGGACGATTTCATCTGCTGCATCATCATGGACGACTGCATACCCATGATGTCCTGGTTCTCGGACTGGAGCTTTTCGACCTTGGCTTTGTCGCCGGACTTCTGCAGCTCCCTTAGCTGTTTGTTGAAATCGCCCATGAGCTTCTGCTTCTTAGCTAGGTCCACCCAGTCCATGGTGAAATGTCTGATGGCAGTCGAGGCCGTGATCGTTATGAGGCCTGCGCACATCATTGTCAGAAGGGGCCATTTCCCCCCGAACCCTATTACGGGGTAGAGCACGACCCCTATCAGTGATGATATGTAATCGCCCAGCTGGCGGTTGAACATTATGAGGAAGAGGAACATGAAGGCCATGATGTAGATGATCCCCGACGGTCCCTGGCACATCTCTAGCGGGTTCTGGACCGCCGGTTTGGGCGCATCTGCCAATCTTGTGTCCTCCTTGTTATAGGATCATCATGGAGGGCCGGGACCGAGATTCGAACTCGGGCGAGGGGATCCACAGTCCCCGATGCTACCAGGCTACACCATCCCGGCCATTGGGATTACCGACCCCATACTGTATTCGTATAAATTGTTTTTTCGTAAATCAGGAAACCCTGAAGGTCCAGTCATTCCGGTCTTGATAGGATACCCTTCCTTCCCTCTTTCGCAGTTCTTTTCAAGGGGAACTTTCCCTTTATCACGAACGAGAATAGACCCTGTGGTGTCCGGACCCCGTTCGAAAAGAGGTAGGCGACTATGATCATAGATCCCAACAGCTCCCATCCGAAGACCTGGGGGTCTGTGAAGGCCGTGATCCAGCTGGTAAGATGGAAATCGCTCGTCTGAAAAGGCCCCAAGAATGGCCATAGGGTCGCCCCTGGTTCAAGGTAGAGATTATCAAAGAGGTGGTGGAAGCTGACCCCAAGTGAAAGGGGGAGGAGCTTCCTGTAGGCGATACCTGCGCAAAGGAGGACAACGGCAAACAATAGCGTATGGGCGAAGATTCTGCCATTGTTCATGGGCAGTAAGAGGTGCCCTAATGGTTTATCTATAAGGTCCGGCAGGACCGCTCCAAGCATCAACAACCTTGGATCGAACCTATAGGTCCTCCGGACCAGGAAGGGTATCAAAGGGAGGCCGATATGGCCCAAAGGCATCATTTGCTATCACCCATCGGGTCCCCTGCGAAGGCCTCTTCATTCCGCGACCCTAAGGGAACGGGTGATGAGGTCCTTATCTATCTTGACCGACTCGTCCACCTCAGCGAGCATCCGCTCCGGTATATTGTCCCCGTGATAGATCCTCACTAAGATGCCCATGTCCCGAAGGGCCTTGACCAACGGGAGGAGGTCGGGGTCGGAACAGACCAGGAATATCTGGTCGACTATCCTTTCGGTCGCAAGCCGTGTTGCGTCTATTGCAAGCGAGACATTGACCCCCTTCCTCCTCAACTGACCATCTTGGAACTTGGTCAGGTCCCCCGTCCTGACCTTGAACCTGGGAAGGTGCCTGAGCGACATGAGGAACTTCTCCACCCCTTCTGCCTTCCCCCTCTCCTCGGGCGTCGAGTCGACCGTGAGGAACGGTACGGATTTGTAATAATAGGTCCTGAACCTCTCCGCTCCGTCCGGGATGATAAGCTGGGAGAAGGTGTAGAAATCTATCCTCTTCGATTCGAACTCGTTCCTCAATATACCATCGAAATAATCCCCGTCAATGAAGACCGCTATAGAGTCCCTGCTCATCGTATCATCTCCACATTAAAAAAAAAGATCATATTCGCATCCGTTCGTTAAGGTCCAAGCTTCCATCATCACTGTTCTTTCAAGCACTGTCATCAAAGTTCGTTCGTTTCCTGTCCTAACGGGTATAGTATCTCATGATGTATAACGGTTACGGCATCAACCGGTCGGCCATGCTGGTTTGGAGCCTGTCGGGGTGGTCCTTGTACCACTGGACCGTGGACCTGATGACCTCTGTCAGGTCAGTGTACCTCGAATGCCATCCATGATAGGCCAACTTCCTCCCGGATGGATTGTAGCCAAGGTCCCTGAAGGATTCGTCGATCGAATCCCTCACGGGCAGGTCCGACCCTGACAGTTCAAGGACCATCCTGACCATCGCCGGAATGGTCGCTATGCTCTCCGAGGTGATGTTGAAGACCGTGACCCCTCCCATCAGCGGTGTGGACCTGATATTTAGGGGCGGTTCCTTGACGGTAGAGGCGACGCTCGTTCCGGAGATGATGGTCTTCCCGGGTTGCTGGGAGTCCGTTGAGATGGAAGGGGCCTGGACAGGGGATTTCGATCCCGTCAGGGATTTGATTATCGTCTCCATCGCCGAACACAGGTCTAGTACATGGAGCCAATCCCTGTACCTCTCACCGCCTCCACCCGGGACCGACGGGGGGCGCTTTTCGAAGATGGACCTAAGGGTTGTCGGTACCAGGTGGCCCAGACCCTGATTGGGTCCTATGAGCTCACAAGGCCTCAGTATGGCGGCTGGGACCCCCTCCCTCTTGGCCGAGAGAGAGACGAGCCTCTCGCCGGCGGCCATGGTCGCCGCATATGCGTTGGAAGGGTCCATAGGGCAGGCCTCTTCCCTCCTCGGGACGTTAGCGGGACATGATCCGTAGACCTGGTCGGTGGAGACGTGGACCAATGGAACGCTGTATTTGAAAGCTGTATCCGCAAGGAGCCTGGAACCCATGATGTTGGTCATGACGAAGCGCTCCATCCTCTCCTTGAAGGTGCCAAGATGGTTCTCGAAGGAGCAGTTGATCACGACATCGCAGACCTTGAGGTAGTGCTCGTAGGAGGAGATGTCGCACACGTTGCCCTCTTTGAAGGCATACCTTGCATGGTACTGGCCGAACCCCATCCTCTCCTCCATGGCCGTGTTCCTGGCAAGGTCGAGATTGATGATGGTCGCATCCTCATCCCTCCCTAAAAGATAGGGAATGAGATTGCTTCCTATGAAGCCGTTCCCTCCCGTTATGAGATAGTCCATGTTAATCCCCCGCTTTGACGTATTATATTCCCTCCATCGATACTTAAACCTTATCAATGATGAATGACCACTCAAAATGAGGTATGGCTGAAATATTCAAAGCAAATGGAATGATTTCAGCTAAAAGGACCATCACAGGGACCATACCAAATCCCGCGGTCAGTTCCAATACCTATTATTATAAGGGCCTTTTAAGGTCCATTGGGTAAGAACGTTCGTTTGATAGCTAGTAATCGCTTATTTTATGGTCCATGTACGGCAGCCGCTGAACTCGAAGGTGAAAGGGACGATCTTCCCGCCCATCTCCTCGAGCCTTCTGGATATCTCCCTTCGTTTGTGGAACGGAACGAACATCAGCAGATATCCACCCCCACCAGCCCCTAGTAATTTCCCTCCTACTGCCCCCATCTCCCTTGCGGTATCATAGAGTCCGTCTATGACCGGGTTGGTCATGTGTCCCGAGAACTCCTTCTTGAGCTCCCAGCCCTCGTGGAGCAGCCTCCCGAACTCATTGGTCTCGCCTGTGATAATGGCGTTCTTCATCCTTATCGCAAGTTCTTTGGTCAGGTCCATGGACTCGGCGGTCCTGCCCTTGCCCTCTTTGAGGTTCCTTGTCTGGTCCTCTATCACCTTGGCCGAGCCCCTTGTCTGTCCGGTGAAGCAGAGGAGCAGGTCCGTCTCGAGCTCCGCGATCACGTCCTTTCTGACCTTCAACGGGTTGACTATGGTCCCCTGCCCCGTGAACTCCATGAAATTGAAACCGCCGAAGACGGCCGCGTACTGGTCCTGCCTACCCCCGGGGATCCCCAGGAGCTCCCTCTCTATCTTGAACGCTGTCGTTGCAAGTTCGTACCCCGAGAGAGGGTCCTTCCCCATGTAGGACAGGAGCGCGACAAGGGCGACCGTCAGCGTTGAGGACGAGCCCAAGCCTGACCCGGGCGGGGCATCCGAACTTATGTAAAGATCACCAGATGGCAGGACCTCCATGAACTTGAAGGCCGCCTTTATCAGGTCCATGTTCCCATCGTAGGCAAGGTCCCTCTGGGAACCGAACCTGACCACCGTATCGAAATCCAGTGAATGTACCTTCAGTTCATTGGATATGCCCGGAACGAAAGAGCAGGTGATGTACTGGTTCACGGTGCTGTTTATCACGCAGCCTCCTTTCTCCTCAGGGTAGGGCGATACATCGGTCCCTCCACCTGCGAAAGATATCCTCAATGGGGCCCTGGACCTATGCTCCATGCAGGGTATAGCGTCCTTTCCCATAGATAATCCCTGTTGCTCGATGGTCATTTGGATATGTCCAAAGGTGAGCTTATGCGGTACTGGGTCTGGACGCTTAAGTATTAGAAGGATTAAATAGAAAGGTAACATCTTCTCCCGGCGATGGTCCCACGCATTCGGGCAAAGGTGGCTCTCGTCCTGGTCCTCATCCTTGGAGGTGTATGCCTGGCAGTGTTCCTGCCCGATGGGGCCGATGCTGTCGGTGAGATGAGCGTTACCGCCTTCTTCGACAGGGGATCGGCCGATGCCCATGTCGACCCCGAGAGAGGTGGTTTCGTGACCTTCACTGGGTACGTGGTCCCCCTGTTCCCCTTCTCAGTGGACGGTCAGTATGCCGTCATCCGACTCACAGCGGATGCTGGCGGTTGGGAGACGACGGACATCCCTATAATGACGGCCACAAAGGTCACCAACAAGCTACTGTTCTCCGTATCGGTGCTCGTCCCTCCAGGGACCCAGGCCTCCGGGGGCGACATATCCCAGTCCATCACTGTCTCCGGGACCTGGAGCTATGAGCCTGAGAGCAGGTCCGGGCAGGT
>CAZLVP010000004.1:104130-122882 GCA_964563055.1 uncultured Thermoplasmatales archaeon
TATATCGCTGACGATATGCCCTTCGAGAAGGAGGGATTTCGCTACCTCCAGGTCTCGGGTCCGCCAGGTGACATAGGGTACCAGCACGGACTCATGCTCAGCGAACTCGTCGAGAGGTCGCTATCGGGCTATGCCCATGCGACACAGAGCTGGTACGGCATAGGATGGAGGGCGGCAAGGGTCCAGGGCATGTCCTATTGGTCCTATGTCCCTCAGGAGCAGAGGGATGAGATGGATGGGATAGTCCGTGGGGCTGTGGAGGGCGGTGCCCTCAATCCCCTGGGCGCACCGGTCGATAGGTGGGACATCCTCACCTTGAACGCCATCTGGGACATCTGGTGGAGGATGTCCCCCCCGGGGAATCCATGGTGGTGGTTCCCGGGAGGTACCGTCATAGGGGCCGACGAGAGCAAGGTCCCCCACCACTGCTCCGCCTTCGTAGCGACCGGAAGCATGACCCTGGATGGCGGGTTCGTGATCGGTCAGAGCCTCTGGATGCCTTATTTCCTTTCGCCTGCCCATGCCGTTTTCATTGACATCATCCCCGAAAATGGTAACCGGGTCCTGATGGAGGTCACGGCCGGGATGATATGGTCCGGGACCGAGTTCTACCTGAACTCCGCGGGTCTGGTCGTAGGCGAAACCACCCTTGGCGTTGGGCATTACAAATGGGGAGGCCTCCCCTCGTTCATAAGGCTCAGGCAAGCGGTCCAGTATGCGGATTCCATAGACTCCTTCGTTGAGATCATGGTGGACCGCTCGAACGGGGCCTATTGCGGGGACTATCTAATCGCGGACGCTGAGACGAACGAGGTTGCCATACTTGAGCTCGGGTCGGATGTCCATGTCGTTGC
Organism: uncultured Thermoplasmatales archaeon; assembly: GCA_964563055.1. Lineage (GTDB taxonomy): Archaea > Thermoplasmatota > Penumbrarchaeia > Penumbrarchaeales > Penumbrarchaeaceae > JALOTP01. The sequence continues at coordinate 104,985 of CAZLVP010000004.1, forward strand.
TCGGACAAAGGACGGATACCTCGGTTCCTGCAACTATCCCTGGGACCCGGAAGTGGCAAAGGAAATGGGAGAACCGCAGGGTTGGGACCATGGCTGCTACCCGAGGTACGTCCGATGGGAACAGCTCATGGACAGGGACAAAGGGAATGTTACCGCTCACAAGGCCATGGAATACCTTGGTGACCATTACGATACGGTGGAGGAGATGGACAATCCGTGCGCGCACACCCTTTGCGGGCATGTCGAGAACGCCTCGGGCTATCCTCACGGTTCAATAGATGCCAAGGCCACCAACAGGACCATGGTCTTGAGGATGGAGACCCTTGCCCGTTTTGGTCATTCCTGCGGGCGCCCTTTCCTGGTCGAGGACCAGAGAAGGGATAATCCGGACTATGCCTTCGACGACCTTATAGATATCATACCTGGGAACATCTCCGCGTTCGGGGCGTTCGATCCGTTAGAGGTCAAGGTCCAGGATGAAAAAGGGGCACCTGTCGGAGGGGCCAAGGTCGTACTTACGTCCCGGGTTGACGGTGCCTCTGTTGAGACCATCACGAGCGCTGACGGGGGGGCTGCCCTGCCTTTATTGCCCTGTTCACATTACACGCTGGAAGGGAAGCGTGGCAGTGCCTATGCGAGCATGTCCTACGTTCACGATGGAGAGGGCAGCGTAGAGCTTGTCCTCAAGGAGCAGGGCGGTCAAGACGGCTTGCTGACCGGAGGGTCCGGTGTCCTGTTGATCGTACTTCTGATGATCATTGGAACGTTGATAGCGGTGGTCCTTATACGGGCCAAGAGGAGGAAGGGCCAGGTCCGCTAAGTTAGGAAAATACAGGGCCCCTGGTCCGGTGGGAACAGGGCCAAAGGAGGGACGAAAGGATGCGCTACTGCCCGAAATGCTGCGCCTACCAGCATGACCAACTTGCCAAGGCCTGCAGGAAATGCGGGTTCGACTTCACGGACCATGAGCGACAGCTCAAGGCCGATATGGAACGGAAGCTCTCAGAGGAGAGGACCCAGGACGAGGATGCGTTCGGCAAATACGATATCGCTTCACCCTGCCCTGAGTGCGGGGCGCCGACCAGGCAGGTAGAGAGGACGATAGAGGTCCCGGTCGAGGGGAACAAGGTAATGGTCCAGGACTTCAAGGTCATGGGCGGGGATATGAACAAGAGGTCAGTGAACCAGTACCAGATCGATATTGTGGGGACTGAATGTTACAAAGGCCATAGGTTCTTCAGGTCATACAAGCACAGGGAGAAACCCCTTTGCCCCATGTGCTTGGGACCCATGATTAAGTACGGTTCGGCCATACTGAGCTGCAACAGATGCGGAAAGCACTATTCCCTTGGCGATTGGGCCTCCAAGGACCCCGCCAAGCTGCTTGCGGACGAAGGCTGGAAAAAGCTTTGACCTGCACCGCAGGGGGGCCGAACTGTGGACCTTGAGGGCAAAGAACATCTTGAAGCGGTCAAGTGTCTGCAGGCCGCCGAGGTATCATATCGCTCAGCCGACCCGTGGGCTGCCAGGCCACATTTGGAACGAGCCTTGAAGCTCGATCCCGGGCTCTCTCGGGCCTCGGAGCTCATGGGGATGATGGAGCTCCTTAGAGGGGATCTCGGAGCGGCCATCGAAAGCATGGGTTCAGTGAGGTCCAAGGACCGGGCCTTCACGGAGGCCGGGAAGGTCCTATCTTTCATAGGTTCACTGAGCTTGTCTCAGGGAGGCAGCGAGCTCGAGCGGGCAGCCATCTTAGGGGCACTGGGACAGACCTTCCTATCCGCAGGGATGATGGAGGCGTCCGCTGTCTGCTTCAGGGCACTTGAGGATCTGACCGAGCCTGGATGGCAGGTCCATTCGCTCCTCGGTTTCACCTATAGGCAGATGGACCTTTTAGAGGTCTCTTTGAGGTACTATGACAGGGCCCTAGATAGCGGTGGCCCCAAGGACGAGCTCCTTTTCGACAGGGCGATGGTCCTTGTTAGGCTCGGCAGGCTCGATGAGGCCGCAGAGGCCTTCAGGAGGTTCTCTGAGGGACCAAAGGGCTCGGCTCAATCATGGAACGACCTAGGGGCGGTCCTTGAGGCCCAGGGTAGGCTTGACGAGGCCATGGCCGCTTATGATAGGGCGGTCGAACTAGATCCAGATTATTACATAGCTCTATACTCAAAGGGAAAGCTGTTGCAGAAGCGCGGGTCCATGGAAGAGGCAAGACCAGTGCTCCAGAGGGCTTTGGACCTTGAGTCAAGGGTCTTTGATATCAATGATATCCGTTCCTCGAAGGAGGCCCCTGAAGAGGGAACGGTCAAGGTCAAACAGGTTATGAGAAGGGGCACAGCCAGTCAATGAGCGATCAATGGACGGTCATAAGTTCTACCACATTATTGGTCATTACAATAATTTTATTTATAAAACATCCATCCAAGTTCGATACCGATGACGGACCCCGATGTGGCCGCAGCTATTGAGGCCTACCGCAGGGGTGGTCCCGTCATAGTCTATGATGCGGACGGGAGGGAGGAAGAGAGCGATCTGTTCCTTCCGGCCGAAGAATGCAAAATGGAACATATAAGGACCATGAGGAAGGATGGCGGGGGCCTCATATTCCTGATGGTCAGACCGGATGTCCGCGATGCGCTGGGCCTGCCATTCATGCAGGAACTGTTTCCCAAGCTCGGAAGGGAGCACCCCGTGTTCTCTGCCCTCATTTCGGACGATATCCCCTATGACACGAGGTCCTCCTTCTCCATCACGATAAACCACCGAAAGACGTTCACGGGCGTCACCGACATGGACCGCGCCCTGACCGTGAGGGAGTTCGGGAAACTCGCGCTGGCCAATCCCTCGATAACCCCGGCCCAGGCGCTGGGCAGGTTCGGGGAGCATTTCAGGACCCCGGGCCACATCCCCATCTGCATATCGTCCGACAGACTGCTTGAGACCAGGTTCGGCCACACGGAGCTCTCCTGCGCCCTCTCGACGATGGCCGACCTCTCGGGGGTCTCGGTCGGTTGCGAGATGATGGGTGATGACGGCAGGGCCTTGTCCAAGGAGGGGGCGAAGGAATATGCAAGAACGCATGACATTCCATTCTTGGAGGGGAGACAGATAATCGAGGCTTGGAGGTCCTGGGATGGGCAATGGAAGAGGGACTACGTCCCAAGGGCAAGGACGTTGGTGCCGGTCGGTCCCTCTCCCTCTACGGCTGGGCCGGACCCTTCCAAGGTCCCCGAGAAGAAGGGGGTCAGGGTGATGGCGACGGGTGTCTTCGATATAATGCATCCGGGCCATCTGCACTTCCTTCAGAAGGCACGTGAGCTTGGGGACGAGCTCATCGTCGTCGTTGCGCGTGACTCCACTGTGGAATCGTTGAAGCGGCATCCTATAGTCAACGAGAGGTCGAGAAGGGAGATGGTAGAGGCGTTGTCCGTCGTTGACGCCGCATTTCTGGGGTACGAGAGCGACCATCTGCGGATGGCCCTCGAGCTGAAGCCAGATGTCATCGCCCTTGGCTATGACCAGTCGTACGAACCCGAGGAGCTGGAGAACGAGCTCCGGAAGCGTGGACTGAACGTCCGCGTCGTCCGAATGGACAAGAGGACGGGGGACATCGAGGGGACAAGGCAGATACTAGCTCGGATCAAGGAAGGGGGCGGGCTCATATGAGGCGCATAGGGGTCGTCGATACGACCTTCTCGAGGGTGGACATGGGCAGTGCGGCCGAGGAGGAGCTCAGGTCCATGGGAAGGGGAGTAAAGACCGTTAGGAGAACGGTCCCGGGAGTAAAGGACCTGCCCGTTGAATGCAAGAAGCTCATAGAGGACGAGGGGTGCGAGCTCGTAATGGCCCTTGGCATGCCGGGGAAGGAGCCCATCGATAAGATGTGCGCCCATGAGGCCAGCATGGGACTGATACAGGCCCAGCTCATGACCAATACCCATATCATAGAGGTCTTCGTCCACATGGACGAGGCCTCCGACGAGGGGCAGTTGAGGGAGCTTGCCCTTGCAAGGACGAAGGAGCATGCAAGGAACGCCCATCTGCTGCTCTTCAGGCCCGAAGCGCTCAGGGCGCAGGCAGGGACCGGGCAGAGACAGGGTTTCAGGGACGCCGGGCCTGTCAATAACAAGAGCGCTATCCATCATTGAGAGAAAGGAGCGTATGAAAATGGCCGAAGGAAAGATAAGGATGGCAATGGCGGTATCGGAGTACAACTACGACGTGACCATGATGATGCTCGAAAGGGCCCGGGCCCATGCTGAGTTCCTGGGCTGCGAGGTGAGATACATCGTCAAGGTGCCTGGGGTCTATGACCTACCGTTCGCCCTCAAGAAATTATTGAAAAGGAAGGACGTGGACGGTGCCGTGGCCCTTGGAGCTGTGATAGAGGGTGAGACGGACCACGATGAGGTCGTTATGCAGCACGCTGCAAGGAAGATAATAGATATCTCCCTTGAGGCAGAAAAGCCAATAGGCCTTGGCGTTACCGGACCTGGCATGAACAGGGGTCAGGCACAGGCAAGGATAGAGAACGCAAAGACCGCCGTAGAGGCCGTGGTCAAGCTCATCAGGAACACGCAGGGCATCTGAGGTCCAGGTAGGGGGATCAAGGTCCGGTCCTTCCCTTTCCGGTCCCACCGTCAACGTCCTTGGGCGTCGATCCCTCTTGAGAGATCCCCCTGACGAGCTCTTGGAACCTTTCCAGTTCCTTGGAGAAGGTTATCTCCTCGAAGCCACTGGCAGAAATGACATGGAACTCCTCACCTTTGGGGATGTCCTGCGGCCTCTCGGCGAAGGTCTCCTTGAGCACCTTGAAGGAGAGGTCCAGGGCCTCCTTTCTCGAAAGGTCGGACCTGTGCTCAGTCTCAAGGATGGATATGGCCGTCTTGGAGCCGCGGCCAATGGCAGTTGCCCTCCTCTCCTGGAAGACGCCCGATGGGTCGGTCTCGTAGAGGTGGAAACCGGAATCGTCCGCCCCTCCGATTATCAGGGCAGTACCGAACGGCCTTACCCCCTCATATCGTGTATATACCTCGTAGATCTTCGAGACCCACATGACGAGCGTCCTGAGGTCGGGGTCGGTCCCGTATTGCATTTTTTCCTCCTGCGCCTTCTCCCTCAGGATGTCCACCAAGACCCTTGCATCGGCTATCAGGCCTGATGCGGCCGCCCCTATCCTATCTGTGACCTTGAACAGCTTCTCGATATGGTCCTCCTCCATCAGGGGGGAGTAGATCGATTTGTCTATCGAGAACAATATGCCCTCGTTAAAGACCATGGCCATGGCAAGGCCACCCTTCTTGATGGCCTCCCTGGCATATTCTACCTGATAGACCCTCCCATCGGGAGAGAATACGGTGGCGGCCTGGTCGTACTGGTCCTTGTCCATGGGATCCCTCTGATCATCTATAGTCCTATAGGGCCTAGCCCCTTCTGCGCCCCTTCAATAGCCCTTTCCAGAACGGTCTCTTGGGAGGATCCTCTTCCAGTAGAGCATCGGAGGGTGCTCCCGGGACCTGTTCGGGTCCCTTGGGCGCCTGTGCAGGAAGCTTTGGTGAAGCAGTATATGGGATAAGGTCAAGGGGGGGCGCAAGGTCCTCTCCGTACCTGCTCTGGTACCGTGACTGGAGCCTTTCGGAAGGATGCTTCGTTAGGGAGATGGTATCTATCCTTCTCTCCACCTCTTCCAATGTCATCTGCGACCGTCGGGTCCAGGGGGCGATATTGAGCTGGAGGGGGACCGATATGGCCTTCCCTGTACCCTCTTCCTTTTCGGAAGGGGCAGTGGAAGCAGAGGCCGGACCGCTTTCCCCGCCCGGTGGCTGTGGTTCATCATCCTTTATCTTGACGGGGTAGCCGAGCTCCTTGAGCTCGTACTTGTAAGGCCGGAGCCGCTCTTTCAGCTCCTCCTTGGTGATCTCTCCCTTCTGGAATGCCTTAAGGCTCTTCTCGTAAAGGGAGCTCGCCTCCTTGAGCCTCTTTTTCTTATCTTTGTCCAACGAGACCATCGGGTGCCTCCCGTAGGGGTAGCACGACAAGGGGGCTTCTCATATTATATTTTTCTAGATGAAGCTGTGCTTTCCGTCACGACCCGTTAGCGATCGCTCCAAGGATGGAATGCTAATCCCCACAACCATTATATACACCATCCCATATAGTCGCCCCCCTCCCTCTACCCGTCAACATGTCCAGTATCATTAGATATGCATTTTCGAGGAGGTGAACCTATGGTCAACGGCCAGATCGAGATGATAGTGAGCCTGAACAGGCTCACAGAGGCCATCATAAACAGCTACAAGGAGCACAATATGACCCAGGAGGACGCCCAGAACATGGCCTATCATGTGCTCAACTTCTTCGGATTCGGGGACCGTATCGTTGACAACATACTCGAACCCGAGGACAGGGACCTTTTCTATATGCTCGAGGACTTCGGGCTTCTCGTGACGGAGAGGGAGGAGACGACCCTCTACGATGGCCGTGAGTGGAGGATCCATTATTGGCTCCTAAAGAAGCACGCCATATCCAATATGGCCTGCAACGGTGCGGGGGACTGCGCGGTCTCTGATGAGAACCGCAACATCTACGAGGAGATCCCCGACGAGGCATGGGTCAGGGCCTGAGCGGATGACACATAACGTTCACAGGGGAACATAAACCATTAATACTGATTCCAGCTATCGATATTACGGTCAGCTTAGGCTATTGGATATTCCCTGGCCTCGGTGACCGGAGTGATGGTAATGAAAGGTCCGTTCGCAACGGCTTTGGTCCTGGTATTCCTTTTGACCGCCTCGCCCCTCTTTGCGATCCCTATCGGAGGGTCCACGGCATATGTGGAGGAAGAGGTCCAAGCGGTCGGGAACCCGGTCGATGAAGGAGGATTATTGGTTGGCGATGGCGCCCCTGTAAGGTTCGATCCCGAGATGCCCAGACCTCTCGACCACGGGAGGATAGTGAGGACCGTTCAAGACCTCTCCATCCTTCAGAACCCCTTGGCGGGGTTCAGTTACATCCCGTTCAGGACGACGGGGCCAGCCCCCTCAGCGGGTATTAAGGACGAGAACGATGCCCCGGACAATGCGACGGAGCTTATCGATGGAGATTCGGTCACCAATAATGTGACCTCATGGTTGAGCGGGACCACCATACATCTGAGCGATGTCGATTTCTACATCATCAACCTAACGGCCGATGGAACAAGGAACATCGTTGACGTCATGACGGTGACCATAGGTTCACAGGACGGAGTGGACAAGAAGGCACACCTGTTGGTCCAATGTCTCTATGTGGACACGCTCCTGGGCCAGTTCGACGTCGCTTCCTTTGAGGTCACAGGAGGGCTCCACGGGGCAAGTTCGGTGATAGAGATAACACCCGAGGGCGACCCTTCCGTCAATATTGTGGTCCCTTACTTCCTCTATGTCTATTCCTTCAACAGCACCAAGATAAATTATACCATCTCAATAGACATAGTCCAGTCCACCAGGTCAGAGTGGAACGGGATCTTCGGCGGGGGTATGTTGGTCAACGCTACCAAGCAGCCAGCAAGGATGCAGTCGGTCCAGACGAACAATGACCTGTACGATTGGTTCGACCTCACTCCATTGATCCAGGAATCGGCCTTCGACGCCGACAGGGGTGACAACGTGGAAGTGACCCTCCGCGTAGATGTCGCGACCGAGGAGAGGGGTTCGATGCTGGGCTATGCTGGGGCCGCGGTCTGGAACAGGAACCTACTAACGACCACCATACTTTTCCCTTATTTCATCTACTATAACTATACCGCACAGCAACTTAACGTCGTTCAAAACCAGGGGAACCTTCCGTTCCTGGGCATACTCTTCGGACAGGACCCGGTCACGGTAGGGTTCAAAGGTCAGGTGGACCATTGCTGGTTGGGTCTGCATTCGACGAACGTATGGATATTCCAGAACCAGGGGTACCTGAACGCGGAAGGGACCTCCAGGGTCCAATACAATATTACCAATATCAATTTCAAGCTGTATCCCCCCAACGACCCACCCATGAAGACCCAGAACATACCCTCCTTCACCTACGACGAGGATACGGGCCCGTGGCTCAAGGTCGTGGACCTGGAGAAGAGCTTCTATGACAAGGAGAGCCAGGGCAGCCTCAGGTTCGTCGTCAGGGATGCCGACGAGAAGAACTCTGCGAACCTCAAGGCCTACATCGACGACGACAAGCGCCACCTCAACATAGAGGTCCTTGAGCCGAACTGGAACGGCAAGAGCACTTTCCAGATACGCTGCTACGACAACGGGACGGACCTCACCCGGGACTCGATAGACGATAGATGGGTCGATTCCAACACCTTCACGGTCACCGTTGTTGCCGTCAACGATGACGCCTACATCGAGAAGGTCGATATGATGGCGGGGAGCCCTAAGCTCAACGACCATACCCCCATAACCTACCTGCTCAGCCAGGGACAGACCCTCCGTGACAGGAGGATCTACGCCTACGATAACGATACTGAGGACCAGGAAACTCTCGTTTATACCCACAACGCCACTACGAAGGCGTTCACCCTTAAGCCCAATGGTATGTTCAATTTCATCCCGACCAATGATGATGTGGGGGTCACCTGGATAGGAGTATACGTCGATGACGGTCATTCGCCAGCTGAGGACGATCTCTGCATACTCCGGTTCGAGGTACTCAACAAGAACGACCCTCCGGTGCTTTCGGTCCTTGAGTGGAGGGAGACCAATAGGGTCATAGACCTTATCCAGGAGACCGAGCCTGTGCTCCGGGGTGTGAAAGAGGACATGGAGATCAATCTGACCATCACCGTTTCGGACCCAGATATTGAGATAGGGCTTGCCGACTCCCTCACATGGTTCGTCACATCGAGCGGTTGGAAGGTCCACAGACATCCTTTCGACCCGCTAAAGGCCTACGTGACCTACACTCCGACCAACGACGATTCTTTGGTCGGCAACGCGGAGACCGACATTTACGTGATGGACTCCAACAACTACGAGAGCGGCAAGGTCCATCTGACCATGAACATAGATAATGTGAACGACAGACCCCGGATACTCTCCGTCAACGGCGAGGTCCCCTTAAAGGGCAAGATAACCCTTGATGTCGGGAACGGGAAGAACGCCTTTGAGGACAGACCGTTCCTGCTCACGGTCCTGGCGGAGGAGATAGACCCTAGGGACTCGGTGACGTTCAAGGTCGACTCTTCGCTCTTCAACCTCATCAGGGACCAGACCAACGAGTTCCAGGTGAACTTCACCATGACCCCGACCCAAGAGATGGTGGGACCTGGGAGCATATTGCTCACCGTTACCGATGAGAGCGGTGAGAAGGATTCCATCAGGATAGATTACGAAGTGGTCAATACCAACGATGCCCCGGAAAGACCCGGTTTCGAGTACGATACCTACAATCTCTTCACCGGCAAGGAGATCAATTTCACGGCCAAGGACAACGGCGACCCCGACGGTGACGAGCTGACCTTCCACTGGGACTTCGGTGATGGGAGCGCAGTGGCCATCGGCAGCAGGGTCTCTCATATTTTCAGGAAGGCCAATGTCTATACGGTCAAGGTCACGGCCAAGGACACTGAAGGCCTCACCACCTCCTTCGAGAGGTCGATATCCATCTATGATGATGTGGTCATAGTTGACCCCGATAAGGACACCGATGGTGACACCATCCCCGATATCTGGGAGGATGATAATGGTATGAACAAGTACGTCCAGGACGCTGACGATGACCCTGATAAGGACGGTTTCACTAACCTGGAGGAGTACAAGGCAAAGACCAAGCCCCTTGACCCCGCAAGCCACCCAAAACGGATCGGGTCTGAAAACAGTGGTTTGGACCCGATACTCATCGTAATAATCATCGCCGCGATAGTGATAGTCCTCGCTGCCGTCCTGTTCGTCTTCTTTGTGGTACTAAGACCGGCGAAGCCGGTCACACCCCCGCAGTATTACGGCATGCAGTACCCCGGTATGCCACCCTACCAGCAGCAACCCGGGCTCCCAGGACAACCCCAGCAGCAGATCGCTCCGCAGCAGCAACCCCCGATGCTGCCGCCCGCACCACCCCCTCCAACGGTCAAGGAGGATGATATCCTAAAGGTCTATCTCGACCAGGCGCAGCAGGAGATGAAGGCCGACGCCAACAGTCAGGCAGAGACGGACAAGAACGTCTGGAGGCCACCTGCGGACGCAGCTGAAGAGGATAAGGGCAGCCAGGTGGACGACCTCTTCGATGAGGGCTCCGGGAAGGTAACCTCTATACCGGCTCTCCCTGAGATGCCAGAACTTTAAGCTCGAACGTTAGCCAGAGGGCGGAACCCCTCACGGTCAACCTAGTATGGCCCTCTCCAGGTATTCTATGAGCTCAGAGACCGGCACGTCCTGAACGGTGATAAGGGTAGTATTGCCGACCGTGCCCTTGCCGGACTTCTTGGTGGTGATGAGCCCGAATGCGTCCATCTCCTTCATGTACTGCCAGAACTGCGTGTGACCAAGGGGTTTCTTGTTCACCTGCTCGCAGAGGGCCTTGTACTCCTCTTCAAGCTCGCCAGTGGAGCAGTAAGCAGTATCCTTCAGGAGCCTGCTGGCAGCAAGGAGCATGATCTGTTCATGGATGTTGAGCTGTGTTATTGTCTCCTCGAAGACGAAGGGTTTCACCTCGGCCTTGGCGTACCTTGCGTGTTCGGCGGTCACATTGGTCGAGCCCTTGTCCTCCGCCACCATCCCGGCCTTCTCCAGTAGTTCTATCGCGAACCTGGCATCCCCGTACTCCTCTGCCATGGAGGATATCATCTCGGAGACCCCGTTGGAGACCGTTCCCTGATGGAAGGCAAGGTCTATCCTCTGGTCCACAATGGCCTGGAGCTCCTCTCTGTCGTACTTGCCGAACTCGAGGATGTTGGTCCTCTTGAAGGTTGATAGGGAGGCCTTGTCCAGTAGGGTCACGACCGATTTCTGCGATATCAATATGAGCGAGAGCGCTCCCAGAAGCTCTGCGTCCTCTTCCTGGACCCGTGTGAATGAGTAGATGAGGTCCGAGCCTGACCTCTTCAAGAGGACATCGGCCTCGTCCAGCACTATCACCAGGTGGCATTCCTTCTTCTTTAGGTGCTTCTTGAGTATCTCAAGCATCTCAGGGATCGAGAACCCTCTATCGGGGAACCGCTGGTCGAAATATGTGAGGATGGACAGGAGGACCATGGATTCTGACTTGCGGTTCCTGCAGTTTATGTGGACGAACTCTATCCTTCGCTTGTTCTCCATGCCCGCTTCCTTGAGGAAAGAACAGAACCTCTTCACGACGGCGGTCTTTCCGGAGCCAACAGGCCCTGTCACAAGGCAGGACTGCCCCATCCGTTCGTAGATGACAGGTCTGAAAAGTCGCCCGATATAGTCCATCTCCTTCTCCCTGCCAGGAAGGTCGTTCGGTACGTAATCGAAGGAGAGCTTGGACTGGTCCTTGAAAATCTGGCTTCTTTTAAGAGCATTCAGAGAGCTCTTCATAGCGGACCATATCGACTAGGTCATAAAATTACTTTCGCTGACCCCTTCCATCGCCCTTAAGGCCCTCAAGCTCCAGGTTCCGCTGTCTGTTACCGATCGCCTTGGCCGGCCGGTCCTTGGAGGGAGGCCCCCTCTCCAGTACCTGGAGCCTCTGCATGCAGTGGTAGCAGAAATCCAGGTCCTCCTCTACCCTTCTGTGGCAGTTGGGGCAGACCATTGTACCATCCTCCTCGCTCTGTCTCCTGAAACCGGTCCAGCCCTGAAAGAGCCACATAATGCCCAGGACCAGGCAGAAAACGCCCAGGGGAAGGACGATAGGCCCGCCCTGGAGCTCTTCCTCGCCTATCGATCTGGGCGATATGGACCATGACTGCCATGAGAGCCCCCATAGGAGCATGACCAATCCGATACCTGTGAAGAAAACACCCAGGGAGAGCGCTATCCAGGTGACCCACGGGGGGCGTTCCCTCCTTGTTGCGGTCCTCTTCCTTCCATCACGGGGGATGCGTCCCTCAAGAGGTGATGTGGGCATGATATCACTTGCAGGGCCCTTGGGCCCCGTCCTACCATAGGCTAACCACCAATGGAAATAAAAAAATAACCCATACCCCCTCCCCTTACCTCCGGGTCGGCCCGGTCCGGTCCCATCAGGCAGGTTTCCCTCTGGAGGTTCCATCATGGGTCTATTCAGCAAGAAGAAGGAGTTCAGGTTCGAAACGATCACTTCAGACAGGGAGAGGGAGGTGTTCAGGGCGTTAGAGGACCGCGGTTGGTCGCTATGTACCGACCCCTTCCAGTTCGACGAGCAGAAGGCCGCAGAGAAGATACGGAAGGATGCCATGAGGACCGGAAAGGACCTTAACGCTGAACTGATGGTCGAGATCTACGACCCCCTCTTTGCAAGAACGCCCTGGAAGGCATTGAAGTACGCCGCGTGGAGGAAGGCCACCCCGGAGGAGATCCGGGCCAGGATGGCCAAGAAGATGGCAAAGCCCAGCTATGCGGACACGATGAGCTCTTACGATGATATAGAGACCAAGCTCGACCAGAAGAGGGTCCAGGTCTCGACCGAGGACCTCAAGGTATTTGATAGTGCGGTAATAAAGGAAGATATCAAACTGGAAGGCGAGACCTATGGCAGCGCCTACGAGGATATGGGGATGGCAAAGACCGACATCAAGGCAGTGAAGGCACAGAGCCCGTTCGACCAGCACAAGATAATTGAGGAGTCGCAGCCGGACCATAAGGGGCCAGTGTTCGACAGCGAGATACAGATAGAGACCGGGGTCCCTGAAAGCTCCGACCCGACCTCCGAAATTGACCCCTTGGCCCTCATGATGGCGGAGGCCGAGAAGGCACCAACCATCCTTCCGAACACGTCGGCAGCGTCCCAACCCCTCCCGCAGCCAGGGCAGCTCACCCCTGCAGCCCCACCCCCAGCAGGACCACAGGTCCATTATGTGGGAGCCCCACCATCACAGCCCCCTCAAGGTGGAAAACAGCCCGAGAAGAGGCAGCAGGTGCAATGAGATGAGCGCGGACCTGGTGCATCCACATCGATCATCCATTACCTTCAAGGGTATCGCCCTCAAAGGTGTCGGGAGCGACCCTGTGAGAGGGCAGGCCCTAAAATGGGACAGGCCCATATCCTTTCTTGGCGATGTTGACCCGGCGACAGGGGAGATAAACAGGGATGGGGCCAATGGCAACCTCAAGGACAAGGTCCTTGTGTTCCCCGAGGGGGCAGGTTCCACCGTGGGGTCATATGTCATCTACAATTTGAAGCTCAACAGGACCGCCCCGAAGGCCATGCTCATGAAAAGGGCAGAGGCCATCATAGCCATGGGTTGCATCATAGCGGACATCCCGCTTGTGCACCGGATACCGGAGGAGCGGTTCCAGGCCCTAACGACCGGAGATACGGTGGAGGTACATCCCTCCGACGGTATGATAACTGTATGGAAAGGCGATGAGGCGGGAAGGTGAACCGATGTCCATGATGGAGACCCTAGTTGGAATGTGCAATGAGGTGAACAGAAGGATAGATACGGACCCTAAGGTCCAAGAGGTGGCGAACCAGAAGGACCGTGTCATGGTGATAGAGTTCTCCGATGAGAAGACCTACACTTTGGAAGTAAAGGGCGGCCGGATGCTGGAACCCAGAGAAGGTGAGGCCGCTTCACCGACCCTCAAGGTGATTACGGACACGCAGACCTTCGAGAAGGTCCTTGGCAAGAAGATGAACCCGCTCATGGCCTATGCCATGAAGAAGATCAAGGCCATTGGACCGCTGGACGAGGTAATGGTGCTGAAGGACTTCCTCTGAAAACCCTTGGTCGTTAATGGGTGGAGCTCGACCCGATATCGATGATAAAAAGGTTTTAGAACCAGCGGACCGATTGCCTGTCGGCCATTTGCAGGCAACAGATTATTAGGAGTGTTGTACTTGAGGGGTCAGATGAACCTTTATGGACGAATCTCCCCGGACAAAGGTCCGAGAAGGGCACCGGCAATATTTGCCATTATAGTTCTCATTTCATCGTTGCTCCTTTTATTTGGCGCCACTCCGGCCTGGGGGGACAATTCACCCCCTGATGCGAATGCGGGGGAAGACATCACTCGGGCACCCGGTTATGATCAAGTGCTCAAGAACGACCTCATAACGCTGAACGGCTCGGCGTCCACGGACGAGGACATCCAAGGATGCACATGGGCCTGGAGCTGTTCCTCCCACACCGATATCGTCTTGGAGGGTCCCTCCACATCTAGACCTAGTTTCACCGTCAGCGTGGGAGAGGGGACCTTGAAGTTCACGCTGGTACTGACAGACCCGGAAGGGCTTTCCGATACTGACGAGGTTTGGGTAATAGTGACCCCTAACTCGAGACCTATACCGGTCATGCTATCTCCTGCCCCCTCACCTCCCTCATATCACAGGTCCCAGGAGATACTCTTCTCGGCCAACTCCAGCTCTGACCCGGAGGGACGGCCTTTAAGCTACAGTTGGACGGACGAGGTCTCGGGCCAGCCATCGACCCAGCTATCTACCCAGAGATATTTCTCAAGGAAGTTGGATGCATTGGGACCCCATAGGATAACGCTCAATGTATCGGACCTTAACGGTGGATGGTCCCTCGTTACATCGGACATAACCATCAGGGAGGACCCGATGCCCCCGACAGCGGCCTTCGAGGTACTGCCAAGGAGGTCGGACCTTACATACAAGAAATCAGAGACGATAAGGTTCGATGCGTCATCGACGACGGACCCCAATACCGATGGGTCACTGAACTTCACCTGGTCGACGAACGTATCAGGAGGGAGGGTACTGGGCAATGGCCTCTACCTCAACAGGACCCTTGAGGAGGGCCGCCACAACATCACTCTCACTGTGACGGACATGGACCTCCTGTCCGATTCCGCTTCGGTCATCATAGATGTGGAGAACTCCCAGCCAATCGCTCGGATCTCCGCACCGGAGGTCCGGTCCAGAGGCACCAAACCCACAGTGAACGTAACAGACGTGGTACGGTTCTTGGGTTCGGCATCCACCGACGCCGATGGTGATGATCTCGAGTTCCTCTGGGACTTCGGTGACGGGGTCACAGGTATCGGTGAGGATGTCCAGCATGCGTTCATGGACTGGGGGAGCCTGACGGTCACGCTGACAGTGGACGATGGCTCTTCCACCAACAGGTATTCCATTGCACAGTTCGCCCTGTCCATCAATACTGTCCCTGTCGCAGTGATAGAGGCCCCTACGGTCGTTACGATGGGAGAGGCCTTCGAGCTATCGGCTAACGGCTCTGCGGACAAGGATGGCGACCCCTTATCCTACCTTTGGGACATGGACGGAGATGGTTCGACGGACACTCAGGGGTTCTCGGTCGTCCACATCTTCTCGGAAGAGGGACCACAAACTGTCTCTTTGACAGTTTCGGACGGTTTTGCGGGTTCGAAGGCCTCTTTCATCATTGAGGCCGCCTATCCGAACGAGAGGCCTGTGGCCAAGATCATGGGTTATGATAGTGTGCAGAACAGAACGGTGATAGTACCTCTTGATGAAGGTCGAGGCTCTGCAGAGCTTGACGCATCCCCTTCCTATGACCCTGACGATGATACGAACGGGAACGGTGTCATAGACGGGAAGGAAAGGAGCAATCTTACCTATTCTTGGGACACGGACGCCGAAAAGGATGCGGATGGGGACGGTGACACAGACAACGATGAGGAGCGCACAGGCAAGACCCTCCGGTTGACCGTTTCGGGAACTTCGACATTGAGGGTGGTCCTCTTCGTCCGTGACAAGAGAGGGGCCACTGACACATTGGAGCTGAGGTTGAGGGGTGACCATCCCCCGAGGGTGACGGACATAAGGACGGACCCCTCCTCCACACTGCTGGTCAATGGTAGCGTGAGGTTCACCATACAAGCATCGGACGATGACAGGTCCGATCTGAGGCTACTCAAGTACGATCTGGACTTTGGGGACGGTCAGTCCGTGAAGGGTTCCGTAACCAATGAGTTCTCGCATACCTATCTTGGACCGGGGAACTACGAGGTCAGGGCAAATGTGACCGACGGTTCCCTGTTCGTCGTCTATACCACCACCCTCAAGGTGGTAAAGCTCCTACCACCTGAGGTGAGGTTCCCCCCCTCAGGGACCAAGCTCAGTGGTACGATCATAGTAAAAGGGTCCTTACAGGCCCCTCCAGGCTGGACCGTGAAGATGGTCGAGGTAGATATCGATGGTAAAGGGTGGGAGGATGCGGACGGGACCGATAGCTGGGAGTTCGATCTCATCACCTCACGGCTCTCCAAGGGAAAACATACGCTAACAGTGAGGGGAACTGTTAAGGCCGGTACAACGGAGGTCGCATCTGAGGGGACGATCACGTTCTTTGTGACCGAACCACAATCTGAGGGGACCAACTTCGTTCCCATCGTTGCTGGTGCGCTCATCATACTGGTGGTCCTCATCGTGCTCTACTTCCTGGTCTTCAGGAGGAAGAAGGGGACCGATAGGATGGAAGACCTGATGGGACCTCCTCCGGTAGAGGGGATGGCACCTCCCGGCATGCAGCCCCAGTTCAGACCTCCCGCACCACCCGCGGTTCCTTCCTCCTCACTGAGCGGACCCTCATCACCAGGGGCCTTGGCACCACCATTGCAACAGGAAAAGATGCCCCCGCCAGCTCCCCAGGCCCGAAAGGTCAAGGTCAAATGTCCGGCCTGCGGAAAGCTCTTCACAGAACAGGACTCTGGCGAACGACCTCTGCATACGATTTGCAAGCATTGCGGTGCAAAGGGCAGCATCGATTCACTGCCCTGGGACGAGACCCGACCAGGTATCGAAGCTCCCGAGGCCCCAAGGGAAGGGCCAGAGCCGGTCCCCATCGTATGTCCTTCATGTGGTGAGCTCTTCGAGCTCAAGGGTCCTGTCTCGGAAGCGAAATGTCCCTCCTGTGGGGCCGAAGGGGAGCTGGACCAGGACACTCAGGAAAAGCTCAAGGAGGCCTATGATAAGGTCAAGGAGCTGACGCTGAAGTGCCCCAAATGCTCAGGCATGTTCCATGTAAAGCAGGGAGGCCAGGATATAATCTGCCCCTACTGCGGCACCAAGGGGAAATTGCCCAGGTGATATCGGCGGAAAGCGGGTCCTGGAGTGCGTCAACAGGTGGTCGAAATGACAGGTCAAGAAGAGGAGGAAAGAACTGTCCATATTGGCTATGATGTTCTAGAGCACTTCACGGCGGATGTGTTCATGAAGTTGGGTGTCCCACCTGATGATGCCGATATCTGCGCCGAGGTCTTATCTTATGCCGATAGGAGGGGTATATCCTCTCACGGTGTGAACAGATTGAAGCCGTTCTATTATGACCGCATCCGTAAAGGTATGCAGTCACCGGATGCCGAGATGGTGGTGGTCAAAGAGGGTCCGACCACCGCAGTGGTCGATGGACGCTTCGGTATGGGCTTCCCCGTGGGAAAGAGGTCGATGCACCTCGCTATCGATAAGGCCAAGAAGTACGGGATGGGCATGGTAGCGGTCAGGAACTCGACCCATTACGGGGCCGCAGGGTATTATGCGACCATGGCGGCCGCGTCCGGGATGCTGGGCATCACCGGTACGAACGCTCGACCCTCCGTCGCCCCGACCTTCGGGACCGAGGCAATGCTGGGGACAAATCCGCTCACCATAGCCTTTCCCACCGATGAGGAGTTCCCGTTCGTCCTGGATTGCGCCACATCCATCTGGCAGAGGGGGAAGATCGAATACTATGCCAGGGATGGCAAGCAGGTCCCGGAAGGGCTTGTCATCGGGGAGGACGGAAGGACCTTGACGGATTCCAACGATATCCTCAAGGCCCTG
>CAZLVP010000004.1:122982-162382 GCA_964563055.1 uncultured Thermoplasmatales archaeon
CGAAAGGCCCATGGTTATGGGAGGATATACACGGCGGGAGAGAAGGAGCATATCCACATGGCCACGACAAAAGATAGAGGGGCCCCGGTCAACGTAAGCCTTCAGGGCGAGATACTTACCATGAGGGATGAGATGGGGCTCGTCAAGTACAAGTTCCCCTTCGAGAGGAGGACCTGACCAGGACCCCAACGGATATGTACACCCGGTAACATGATGGAGCATGGTCCTTTTCATAGGCCATAGGGGCGCCTCCGCCCATGCCCCGGAGAACACCATCGCATCTTTCCGGAAGGCCATTGAGCTTGGGGCGGATATGATAGAGCTTGATGTCCACCTCTCCTCCGACGGGGAGCTGGTAGTCATCCATGATGACACCCTTGACAGGACGACGGACGGAAGCGGCCCAGTATCGTCCATGACCCTTTCCGAGCTCAGGGAGCTGGATGCTGGAGGAGGTGAACAGGTCCCGACCCTCAGGGAGGTGATCGATCTTGTTGGGGGGCGGTGCGGCGTGGATATCGAGCTGAAGGGGGTGGGAACGGCAGGTCCCACGGCAACCCTCCTCCGGAGGTCGGTCGATGAAGGTCAGATGGGTCCCGGCTCCATCATTGTCACTTCGTTCAACCCCCTCGAGCTCATGGACCTCTCCCCGCTGTTCCCCGAGGTGAGGCGAGGTATACTTGTGGACGGGGTTCCCGAAGGGATCGTCGAGGTCGGGAAGCTGCTTGCCGTCAGGACCATCGGTCCGGACCATCGGTACATTACCAAGGACCTTGTAAGGGAATGCGTCCAGGCCGGGTTCGATGTACATGCATGGACCGTCAATGACCTGAAGGAGGCCAGGACGCTCATTGGGTGGGGGGTTTGTGCGATCATAACGGACAGGCCGGAGCTCAAATGGGAACTGTCCGATGTGGAAAGGGGCGGATGATGGATGAGGAAGGTCCCTCTCACCAGCTGGGCGTTGAGGGTCCTCTTCCTGGCCCTTTTCGCATCTTTCCTTTTGGACACTGGAGCATTGATGGAACATGTTTCAGCACATTTCTTGGGGTCCATAGAGGGAAGGACGATAACGGGGAAATGGTATGTTGTCCTATTGAACGTGCTACTCTTCTCGGCCTTTCTCATCCCCCTATCGTTCAGGAAAAAGTTCGATTGGAGGTCCTCCGGGCTGGTGGTCGCCTTCTTCATCTCCCTCTTTGTGGAGATGTACGGGACCTCCTTTACCGTCCTTTTTGCCTCAAGGCTTCTTGGGGGTGGAGGTCCCGAAGGTCTCGAAACGGTCATGAAGGTCCACCTCCTTGGCGTCGATTTCCATTTTACGGCCCCTATGGTCTACGGCTCCCTCCTCATGATACTGGGGACGTTGTTCGTCACCCTAGGATGGGTCACGCTCTACCGGGGTGTAAAAAAAGATGGCCTGGTGACCTGGGGTCTATATTCTGTCTCTAGGCACCCTCAATACCTTGGCTTCATGTTGGTCATCGTGGGATGGTTCATTGGTTGGCCGACGCTGCTCAACTGTATCTTCTCAACGGTCCTCCTCGTATTCTATATCCGGGTCTGCCGCAAGGAGGAAACGGAGATGGCAGAGAGGGTCCCAGAATATCGGACCTATAAGGATAGGACCCCTTTCCTGATATGATGCGTCGCTTGGGAACCTTTTAATCGTCATTGTCCGCTCGTCCCTGACGTGGAACCTCTGCTCATCCTCCTCTTAGGGGCCATGGTCCTATTCCTTGCCGCAGCTGTCCAGGGCCTTGCCGGGTTCGGTTCGGGCCTCATCATAGTCCCACTAATGGTCCTCTTCCTGGAACCCAGGACCGTGATACCTTTGGCGCTCCTGCACGGCACTTTCATGAATGCGCTCCTCTTCCTGACCCGGGCTCGGACCGCAAGGATGGGGAAGGTCCTACCCCTCTTCATATCCGCAGCCTTGGGGCTCCCTCTGGGGACCATGTTGTTATTGACGGTAGGCTCCGACCTTTTAAAGGTCGCCATTGGTGCGGTCATAATAGTGACCTCCCTCCTCCTCCTGTTCTTGAGGCCAAGGTCAAGGGAGACCGGTCTACCAGCGACCGTAGCCATAGGGCTCACGAGCGGGGTCCTGAACGGGGCCATTTCGATGAGCGGTCCTCCTGTCGTCCTTGCGTTCCAAAGAGAGGGAATGGGCAAGGAGAGGTTCAGGGCGAACCTTGCAGGCTACTTCCTTGCACTGAACCTCCTTACCCTCCTCTTGTTCGCTTCGACAGGTGTGCTGACGATGGATGTATGGGGTCTATCGCTGGTCCTCTTCCCGGCCACAGCTTTGGGCGTTCTGACAGGTATGGTATCGGCCGGACGTTTCAAGGAGGGCCATTTCAGATATGTGGTACTGATCATCGCAGCGGTCTCAGGGGTCCTATCCCTTATCGCGGGAATACGCGCTATTATGGTTTGAACCGGACCAGGACCGACACAACTTTTAATATACCCACGGCGTCCTTTTCTCGGACCGGGGGGTTCCCCCGACTCCCGGAGGTCGGAAGATGAGAAAAGGCAAGATGGGCGTACTGCTTACGACCCTTATCATGGTCCTGGTCATAGTTCCTTACGGGGGCCATAAGGTCCTGGCCGGGGCCCCTGTCTACTCTGCAAGCATCAGGATGCTGGATGGGAACGATGCGCAGAGGACCCAGACCCCGACGGACATCTGCACGGGCCCAAATGGCAGGATATATGTCATCTACAGGAGCGATCAGAACTTCTTCTATGGGGCCTACATGACGGTCTCTGACGATAATGGGAGGACCTGGTCGCCCGCATCAAGGGTGGACGATGTCTATCGCGACGGCAATTCATCCAACGACGATTCCCACAAGAAGATGATAACCCCCAGGATGGCAGTGGGTCCTGACGGGACCGTTCACATAGTTTGGGAGGACTGGCGGGAATGGAACGAGGAACCCACCATGACCAAACCTGCCAATATCTTCCATACGACCACCCTGGATGGAAGGAACTTCACCGTACCGGTCAAGGTAGACCCCGTGAAGGGTTATAGGACATGGGATGCCATGAGCCCGGACATCGAGGTGTTGGACGACGGGAGGTTGTTCACTGTTTGGTTGGACAAGAAGGATTCGGGAGCCTACCTCAATGTCTGGTCCTCCTTCTCGGACGATGACGGGGCCACCTGGTCCCCACCCCTCCTGCTCAATACGGACGGTATGGACCTTAGGAACCATTTTCATCCGAGGTGCGCCGTATGGGGCGATAACGTGTATGTGACCTGGGATGATATGAGGGACCTGGAAAAGGGGCTCTCGCCGTTCATTGCCGTCTCCCACGACAGGGGAGAGACGTTCTCCCCCGAGGTCCTGCTCTCGGACGATGCGGAGATAGGCAATGAGAGGACATATCCTTATCCAGTGACGGACGACCAGGGGAACCTCTACATAGCATGGAACGACCAGAGGACGGATGCCCACGAGGTGTTCTTCATAAAGAGCACAGATAATGGTACCACGTTCTCGGGTAACAAGAGGCTACTGAACACCCCTGAGGGAACAGGCGACTCCTTCCCATGTATGGATGCGATGGGGAACGGGAGGATATTATTGACCTGGAACAGGTCGGTCCCCATAGACCCTGCTCACAGGGAGTCCGAGGCCTACTCCATCATATCGGAGGACGGGGGTGAGACCTGGGGAGGTATGCTACGTGTTGACGATACCGACAGGTTCGGGGAGGACAGGACGGACCAGGAATCGGTCCTGGGCATCTTCGATAAAGATGGGCGGCCTCTTTGCGTTTGGGCCGATACCAGGCCCGACAACCCCGGCTCGGCCTATAGGGACCTTTACTTCGCAAGGAACTCAGTGTCGTTGACGGCCCCGAACGAGAGGCCCTTCCTTCTCCAACCCGCGTTCACTGGTAACAGCGGTTTCTCGAACCACATAGGAGGGTTGCAGACCATCTACAACTTCACGCTCGTTTACAAGGACGAGGACAACGATGTACCAGGGACAGGATACCCTCGGGTCATGCTCTATACGGACCCGGAAGGTACTGTCGAGGCAATGGACGACTGGCTTGTCATGGAAAGGGTCAGGGGGTCATCTGACATCTATTTCATGGACGGGGTCCCTTATTTCGTGACCCTGAGCCTGACCTTACCAGGTCAGTATTACTGGAGGATGGAGGTCAATGACGGTATCACAGGCCATGTCTCGGCCACAATGGTCTTCCCTGGCCCGCTCATCGACACGACCCCTCCGGTCCTGACCATGCTCGGTCCTGACGAGGCGGTGTGGATACCGTCCGAGGTAGTGAGGTGCAGGGTGAGGGTCGTTGACAGCGGCGGGGCCGGGGTCGATCCCAGGTCGATACTTGTAAGGAAGTCCGTCAACGGGCCAACCAACCTGCAGTTGGGCGTCCCCGTGACCGGTTACGAACGGTTGGATAACGACACCTTTGAGGCCTACGCCGACGTGAAGTTCGACATAGGCACTGAGAACTATGTGGCGTTCGAGGCCAAGGACAGGGTCTTCAACGGACCGACGGTTTCGAACATGATCAATGTGTGGGTCGATTTCGAGGCACCTTACTACAAGGACGTGGTCCCGAACCCGCGTGATACGCAAATATACGGCAACGTGAACTGTTCGATAGTCTGGAGGGACATAAACCCGGGGACAACGAACCTGAACACCACCGGGGTGGACCCACAGACCATAATGTGGACCTACAGGACGACGACCGGCGCTTATTCTGACTGGGCAATGCCAGATGGTATAGAGGCACTGGGCGAGAGCTCGTACCGCGCGTGGAAGTGGATCACGTTCCCGGACGAAGGTGTCTATAACTTCGTCAAATGGAAGGCCTCGGACCTGGTCGGTAACGAGGCTGTCACTGACCAGCTCCGAGTGAACGTCAACATCCCCACCAATTATCGACCTATCTTCAAAGGAACGGCCAGGCCAGGGCTCGTCAATTCCCCCACTCCGCATATCTGGTGGGACAACGCTTACGACGAGGAGGGAGATACGCTCTATTATCGTGTCAAGCTCCACAGGATGCCAGGCAAGCTGGAGATAACCGGTTGGTTCGATGCGGGTCAGAGCACTTTCTTCGATGTCCCCGACATCGAATCGTTGAACCCAGGGTTCTACATGTTGAAGATCAACGTAACGGACAACATAGGTGGTTATGATATCCTTGACCACCAGTTCAGGGTCGTTGATTCAGGTCCGGCCCCTCCATCGATGGTGGGGCGGTTCGGTCCCTTCAACACGACATCTACGAACATCACGTTGAGCTGGCCCCATGCCTCCGGTGATGGAGGATCTCCAGTTACATACCTGTTAAGGATAGGGTTGACCCGCACGGACGGAAAGGTTATCGATTGGACCTCAACGGGAGAAGGGACAGAATATGACCTGTCCGGGACCGTACTCCCCTTGGGAGCCTACAATGTAGGGGTCATGGCCTTCCAGAACGGTAACTATTCCAGGGTCCGGACCACGCTTCTCAAGCTTTCCGACTATTCCGTGAGGATCGATACCCCTTCGGACCACCAGGTCTACAGAGGTAAGGGTGTGACCAAGAGCAAACCCCTCAAGGTGGCCATAGTGAACCTGGGCAGCCTTGTGGACAATGTGACGCTCTACCTTGAGGGAGAGCTGGTCGAGAAGGGATGGGCATACCTGGAGGTATCGGGAAGACCGATGGCGACCTATGGGGTCCAGCCCTCGAAAGGATTGGCCCATGAGTTACCTTTCGAACTGAGCATTGTCATCACCCCTCCGGAGAACGCTCCGCGGAAGGGATATGTCCTTACGATAAGGGTGGTCTCCGAGGATGGAAGGACCTCCTCTCGTTCCCAGGAGATAATGGTCAAGGTCCAGGAAGCCCCCTCTGACGATGGACAGGCCCCTCTTGCCGATGATATCATAGGGTTCCTAACATCCATCCTTCCGTTCCTGGGCATCCTACCCGATAATTTGGTGATCCCAGTGTTCCTCCTGCTCATTGTGCTTCTCGTGATCGCTCCCATCATTATCGCATTGCTGTTGCTCAAGAGGAAAAGGGAGAAGGAGAAGGCGAAGGACCCTATGGCCGAGAGGAAGAAGCTGTACAGGGAGCTATATGGCAAGGAGGCCTCTACTGAAGAGCTGAAGCAATGGGAGGAGGAGAAGGCCGCACCAGAGGTTCCCGCGGAGGGACCAGGACCTGGACCGGAAAAGGATGGAAAGGTCCCATCGAATGCCCCGAAAGAGCCCCCGGGGGATGACAAGGCCATAGAAAAGAAGCCCCAGGAGAGGACAGCGCCGGAGAACCTTGACAAGGATGACAAGGAGCTCCTTGACCGTCTATTCGATTGAAACAGAATGCTCGAAATTAAAAAAAAGTGCGGGCGGGACAGCGTACCGTCCCGCCCCTGAAGCAGTATCAAACGACTACTTCTTTCCCTCGTCGCCGAGGATCTGGCTTATGGCCGCTACCTCCTGCTCTCCCGAGAGCAGGGACCTCAGCTTGTTGAGGTTTATGATCATGCCGACGTACTCGGTCCCGTCCTGGGTCCTGTACCTCGCGGCACTCTCGAAGGCGTTCCTAGACACGCTCACTTTGAGGGCCCCGCCGTTGCGGGAGCGCCTCACATACCCCATAAGGGTGCTGTTTGCAGACATTTTTATCTACCTCCGTTTTTCTTTTCGTTGCCGCCGCCAACGGAAATGCGGCGACAGAGGTCCATGGAACGGAGGAAGTATTTAATCGATGACGACGGGGGTGGAAGGAACAACCCTATACTAGAAAAGGTCAACAAGACGTAGTCTTGTTAACGGACCGAATGTGGAAGACCCCCTTCATTGCTCCCTTTTTCCCCAACGGAACTCTATGTTGCAGCCACCCTCCCGTGACACCATGCAGGGTCCGACCGGGGACATCGGTGTACAGGCATGACCGAACAGGGGGCAGTCCCTTGGTTCCATCAACCCTCTCAGGACCTCTCCGCACCTGCATCCAGGAGGTTCCGGGATGACCAGGTCCCTGACCTCTTCGAGGTCGTCCTCGAACCTCTTTGATGCATCATGTAGAGCGAACTCCTCCGTTAAAGAAAGCCCCGACCCGGGAATGACCGGGAACCCTCTCCATCTCAGGTCGGTCGGAACAAAGGTCTTCCTCATCGCCTCCAATGCGGCAGGGTTCCCTTCTGGTCTAACCACCCTTGAATAGAGGTTCTTGAGCTCATGCCTTCCCTCCGCTCTCTGTCTTGCGATCTCCAAGCATGCCATGAGCATGTCCAGAGGTTCGAACCCTGCTATGACCTGAGGGAGCCCGTGCACCTCAGATAGGAACCTGTAGGGGGCCTCTCCGATCACCATGGAGACATGGCCGGGCTCTATGAGCCCGTCGAGCTTGAGCTCCCCCATGCCGGCTATCGCGGCCAGTGCTGGCGGGACGGTCCGGTGATAGGAAAGGATGGATATGTTCTCTGGCAGGTCCTTGTCCAGGAGCAGGGCGGAGGTCGTCGGCGCGGTCGTCTCGAACCCTATCCCAAGGAAGACGAACTCTTTTTGGGGCTCGGACCTTGCCATCTTCATGACGTCGGTGGACGAGTAGACGATCCTAACATCGGCACCCTCGGACCTGGCCGATGAAAGGTCCATCTCCTTTCCTGGCACTCTTAGCATGTCCCCGAAGGATGCAATGACCTTGCCTTTACGGGCAAGGGTAACAGCGCGCTCTATCTCTTCGCCGGTCGTTACACAAACGGGGCACCCCGGCCCCTGGCGGACCCTGATACCTGCCTCACGGAGCAGCGGGTCAAGACCGAAACGGACAAGAGTGTCCTGATGGGTGCCGCAGACGTGCATGATGTCCAGTTCTATGCCAAGGGCTTTGATGGCGTCAAGGACCTTGACCGCGGTCCCTCTATCCCTCAACTGGAATGATGTCATTGAGGGGCCTCCTCGACGGACACCGCCTTGATATTGTTCACCTGAACGGACCTGCCACGGACCATATCCACACCACCACCGCATTTAGGGCAGGCAAATACGGGGAGGACCGTATGGATCAGTGGGTCCCCCGCCATATCGATGGGGCCATCATATCCGCAGGTGCGACATCTCACGCCCCCTTCCTCGTAGGATATGACCAGATATGACCCTCTTAGGAGATGTTCATCTTCGATTATGGCCTCCCAGCAGAACCGGAGCTGCTCCTCTCCTATCATGGAGAGCCTTCCCAACGTCACATTGACGACCTCGACCCTGGAGATGTCGGTCCTGCCCTCTATACTGGCCAGTACAGCACCCATAAGTTCCCCGGCCATCTGGAGCTCGTGCAAGTTGATGCACCTCAGACGCTCCCGTCCTCCATCCCGGTCATCTCAAGGGCCTCGTTCCATAGGTCAAGGGTCTCCCTTGCCGCTTCCGGATCGAGGACCTGGAGGGCAAAGCCAGCATGCACAATGACATAGTCGCCCACCTTCGCATCGACGAAGGTCACATCGGCCACCCTTCTTGTCCCGCCGAAATCGACGAGGGCTTTCCTGTCGTCGCCTATGGTGAGGACCCTGCCGGGTATGGCAAGACACATGGAAAGGGCGACAAGTGGGCTCATTTATCAGTCTTTTGGCTGATGAGCGACGATGGGCCTTCCGAAAGCCGTCTTCCTGCAACCGCGGCCTGGCCTACGGATATCCCTCCATCACCGGGAGGGACCCGCGAGTGTAGGACCGGGGTCAGGTCGTGGCGGAGGCAGGCGTGGTGGAAGGCCTTGACAACAGGCAGGTCGTATGCCACTCCACCAGACAGTCCCACTGGTCTTATCGAACCATGACCGTATGCTTTGGAGGCCCCCTCTCCAGCTAGCAGAACTAGGTCATCTATCACTGATCCGATAAGACCCATACAGAGGTCCGCAGCCCTTTGGTGCCCTATCCTGACCCCGGGGCGTACGATCTCACCTGAAACTGTCTCGATCTCTTCGAGCAGCGTCCTCCATCGGGAGAGGACAGGCACCGTTCCCGACCGTACCTGTGCATCGAACAGCTCCCTTTCAGGCCTCTTTGATGATGCCAGGAGCTTCTCAAGCCTCATAGCTGGTTCGCCATCGTAGGACCTCCAAGTGACACCGAGGAACAGGGCGGAAAGAGCGTCCAATAGCCGCCCCAGGGATGTGGTCATCACGACCCCGCCCATCATTGCGGTAAGGACCTTCTCCGCCTCGGGGGACCCTATGTCCATCAGATGCCCCGTGCTCCTTGTCAACCAGTAGGCTATCCTTTCCGGGTGGTATACCGAAGCGTCCCCACCGGGAAGGCCGAATGGCTCAAGGTGCCCCACCCTTTGGCATGAACCAAGGTCAACGGAGAGCGCCTCCGCTCCCCAGGGCGTCCCATCATCGCCGAACCCGACACCGTCGACTACGACGGCCCCCATTCCCTCGAGCCCCGAATCGACCAGCAATGAGGCAGCATGGGCATGGTGGTGCTGGACCTTGATGAGGGGGACCCCATGTTCTTCCGAGAGCTCAGAGGCCCATCGGGAGGTCACGTACCTTGGATGGAGGTCGGCCCCGACCGCATCCAGGTCTTTGATGCCGAACAGGTCCATCATCCGTGATGCGGTCTCCTTTGCGAAATCCAGGACCAAGGGCTTGGAAGGGTTCCCTATATACTGGCTGGTGAAGGACGTCCCACCCCTGGAGACCGTGAGAGCGACGTTCCTCTCGGCCCCCACCGAAAGGACCTTTCTTTTATGGGGCATGGGGAGCGGGTCCGGGACCAACCCCCTTGACCTTCGTATAGGGAAGGCCCTGAGGCCGAAAGCTGCCTTCCCTGCGATATATGCCCCCTCAATGAGCGGATTTGGGACCAGGACCGAATCGTCACATCTCGCGGCTATGGGCCTGTCATGGACAAGGTGACCGTCCACCTTCAAAGGGGCCATACTTTCGAGCTCTAAGGCCATAGGATCGCCAGGTGGGTTTCCTGATGTCATGAGAAGCCAAGGAAGTTCGCTCCCCGCCTCCTTGAGGGCATCGAACAGGAGATAATGGACACCCGAATAGGGCAGGTAGAGGCCAATGGAATCGAGCCCTGGTGAGGCAAGTTCCATGACCTCAGAGGCCCAATCCGGAGATGGGTCCTTTTTTCTGAGGAGCACTACCGGGCGGGCCGGAGAGAGGAGAGTGGCCCTTTCGTTCTCCCCGACCTGGGCAACCTCCTCAACCGTTGAGATGCCCTTTGCCATCAGCGCGAAGGGTTTGAACGGCCTTTTGTACCATTCCCTAAACCGCTTGAGGCTCCCAGGGTCGCAGACCAGGTGCATCCCGCCCCAGCCCTTAACGGCAACTATGCCTCCGTCCAGCAATATCTTGACGGTCATTCTGAACGGGTCACCTGCCGCTTCCTTAAGGTCCCTGTCCAGGAAGCGGTAACGGGGGCCATCATCTTGACAGGAGAGGGTCTGGGCATGGAACCGTCTCTTTGAGATGTCCGAATATTCCTTGGAGCATGTGGGGCAGGGGGGAAAGTGCCTCATGGTGGTCCTTTCCCTGTCATAGGGAAGGTCCTCTATGACCGTGAACCTGGCCCCGCAGTCCGTGCAGTTCGTGAAGGGGAACCGATACCTTCTGTCGGCGGGGTCCCGCATCTCAGCGAGGCATCTCTCGCAGATGGCAGTGTCCATTGGCAATGAGGAATCGTTATCCCCTTGAACAGATGGCAATATACGAAAATCGGAATTGCCGACATCAGGGAGGTCGAGCTCTTCCCATGAGCTCTCACGTATGTCCACATTCTCGAGCCTGGCCATAGGCCCAAGCTCTGCCTTTACTGCCTCCAAGAACTCTGTGGGCCTCTTGTCGGTGGCTATGGTCACATGGGAGCCGTCGTTCCTCACGAAGCCCTTGGCATGGATCAGATCTGCTGCTCTTTTGACAGATGGTCTGAACCCGACCCCCTGAACGACCCCCCGGACCTCTATCAGCCACATGGTGCCTCCAAAGCTCGATCAAGGGAGGCCCATCACTAAGGCCAGCTTGTCGATCCCGACCCCGTGCTTGGCATCCGTGACCACTATATCGGCGTCCGGACGGACCCTCCTTGCATCGGCCACCAAGGTGGCCGTGTCCACTTCCATGAGGGATGCCAGGTCGGATTTGTTGATGACTATGATATCCGATTCCCTGAATATCATTGGGTGTTTCCTCACCATATCATCACCCTCAGTTACGGATATGACGACCACCCTCTTGTCCGTCCCTAGAGGGAAATCGGCGGGGCATACCAGGTTCCCGACGTTCTCTATGAAGAGGACATCCACCTCATCCAAGGGGAGGTCCTCCAGGGCATGTTCGACAAGATGTGCGTCCAGGTGGCATTCCTTTCCCGTGTTCAGGTTCACTATCGGGATCCCAAGGACCGAAAGTCGCCTCATATCGTCGTCCCCGGTCACATCGCCAGTGATAGCCCCGACCTTCAGGCCTCTGGATAGGGCCCTCTCCGAGAGCCGTTGGATAAGAAGGGTCTTTCCGGAACCAACCGAACCCATAAGGTCAAAGGAGCGGACCTCTTTCCTTTTCAGGACCCCATGGTTCTCCATGGCCAGTCTTCGGTTCGCTTCGAGCAGGTCCCTTTCAATGTCCACCGTCACGACCTTATGCATACTTTGCCTCCGGGGGTCAGGGATGATGCATAGGCGGATAAAAGACTTCCCTTGTCCCTTTAACAGTGCCTTGTCGGGTCCCCCCCTGCCAGGTGGTATATCGTTAATAAATGAGGCTTGTTCAGCTTGTTCAGATGGAGAATATAATAAATAATCGTACTTGCATTCACGTACGCCTGAACGATGGGCTAGGGCTGACCATGGGGTATGGTCGGGACATGCGCATAACCCAGTCAAGCCTCTGCGGGAGGGAACAATACATGAACAAGAGAATCGGGTTCCTGCTTGTTGGTTTATTGCTGATCGCTGCGGCGGTACCAGCGGTCCTGATGGCAATGCCGTCCAGGGCCATGTCCGCCGAGGTCGTGGGCTTCACCCTGACCGGACTGCAAGGGCCAGGCGGGGAGTATGCATCTGGAGAGCATGGGATATCGGTAAATATCCAGAACACCGGCGACGTCGAGTTCGTCGGGGATGTCAGCTTCAACATCAATATCACCGAGACCGGGTCTGGCAATGTGGTCATGGATACGAACACGACCAAGATCATCTATCTGGCCATCGGAGCCAGCAATGCCTTCTCGATATCGAGCGTCGTGCTGGACGAAGGCCTCTACAACCTGAGATTGACCGGTACCCTTGAAGGGGTCCCGAGCTCCTTCGAGGGCGAGATAAAGGTCGATGATGTCATAGACCTCGTCATTACGAACGGGCTCTTCATGGACGATGGGCATTATGACCTTGGTACGGCCCTGACCCCGACATGCACGGTCCTCTATACTGGGAACGTGGAGGATTGGAAGGATGAGCTCTCAGTGCAACTGGTGATCGAGCAGATTTCCGTCGATCCGTTCGTCGTGAAGTACGATGAGACCATGGTGATCATGACGAATATGAGCTCCCCCATTGACCCGGAGGATTCTTTCTCTGTCATGTTCAGTACGGCCTGGGTCCCGGACGCTCCAGGGGAGCACAGGGCCAAGTTCATGCTGGATTATACCGACCTTAACCTGACCAATAACTTGGACCAGGTCTTCTTCGTAGTTGACGAGCCACCTTCCATAGAGGGATGGGTCACCACCGACGAACTAGATCCGATAGTCGATGTCGAGGTGGTCATAGCCGATGCCACCGTCGAGGTAGGAAGTACGGTCACCGATGCCACAGGTTACTATTCCTTCTACGACCTGGCGACGGCCAGCTACAACCTGACCTTCAGCAAGTTATGGTTGACCACCGCCACTGTCCAAGCCGAGTACATATCCCCAGAGACGCTCGTTGTGAACGCAACATTGACCAAGCTCGCTGTGGGCGGTCTCAAGGGAACAGTGACACTACCCAATGGGACACTGGCCGTGGGAGCCCAGGTCGTCGTGGATATACCCGGACAGGCGCCTCTCGTGGCCGCAACGGGTTCAGCTGGGACATACAGCCTCGAGCTCGTCCCTGCCGGGACAGTGGATGTAACGGCCACCCTGACCGGCTTCGTGGAGGCTGCGGTCACTGGATTTGTGATCATAGAGCAACAGTGGAACACACAGGACCTTGTCCTTGGAGAGGTCCCCTTCACGGTATCCTTCGACCCACCGGCCGGTGAGCCCGGGTTCCCTGTGGCGGGTGATATAACCCTGACCTTCTCAAGGCCCGTAGATACAAGCTCGGTCAACTCCTCTACCATATACCTCATGGAGAACGAGACAGGGCTAGTGACGGACGTCATCTATTCGTTCGACGAGGGGAACACAAAGATCATCCTTACCCCGGAATCGGCACTTGAATATGACCTTGAGTACATCATTTATGTTACGGTCGAGGTCAAGGATGTGAACCTGAACCCGTTCCCCTTGCAGACAACCTCCAATTTCTTCACAGAGGTCCAGCTCGTCGAGGTCTTCCTTAGCCAGTTCTATCCGACCGACACCGCGGATAAGATGCCCATCAACTTGAAGGTCTGGGCCCGGTTCCCGGAACCCATGGATGAGGATACCATAAACACAACGACCTTCAAGGTCTATGCCCAGGGCTCCTCGACCCCTATCGCAGGTTCAGTGGTCTATTATGAAGGGAACTACACGGCCTTCTTCACTCCTGCCTCGAACCTGGCCTATAATACAAGATACTCTGTTGTCCTGGACGATGATATCCTACCGATATCCTCACAGAGGTACTTCACCGGAAAGACCTGGAACTTCCAGACCAAGCAGCTGGTCACGACCGGAACGGTCTCGGGTTACATCTACGATGAGGATGGGAAACCCTTCACCCCCGCAAAGGTCAAGGTGACCTTCACAAAGGGAGCACAGACCGTTACAGGGACCTACAATGCCCAGGGCAAGTTCGAGAGCCCTGCCCTTGAGGCCGGCATCTGGACGATGAAGGTGAAGGTCGACGGCTACAAGACATACTCCAAGAGCGTTACCGTGGCCGTAGAGAAGGTGACCACTGTCCCTGCCTATGAGATGCAGAAGGAGAAAGATGGGACAGACCTTACTTTGGTCTTCATAATAATCATAGCGGTGATAGTGATCATCGTAGTGATCATCATCCTGGCCCTTGTCCTTTCCAAGAAGGAAGAGCCCGAGGATACAAGGAGAGGCCCGGTGTTCGGCACCCGTGCAAGGGGCGAACCCTATGGCGGAGGCTATCAACCCGAGTATATCGAGGGAGAGTTCCTTTGCCCGAAGTGCGGCAACGTTGTGGTCTCTGATGACCCGGCCTGCCCCAACTGCGGTGCGGAGTTCGAGAACGACCTGTTCGAGTGCCCAGAGTGCGGTGGGATGCTCTCTCCCGATGCACAGGAATGCCCTGACTGCGGAGCGAAGTTCGAAGAGCAGCTCCCCGAGGGCGAGGATGGAGAGCTTCCCGAAGAGGTGGAGCCAGAACCTGATATCTCCAGGGAATACCAGGTGGAGGAGATGGATGAGTCCGATATCCCTCTGGGTGTCCCTGAAGGGCCTATAAATTGAAGGTCTTTGATATTGAAGACATGGGGGTGGACCGATATGGTCTGCCCCCTTTTTTTTTAAAACCTAAAGAACAAAATGAAATACCTTGCATTAAGCTTCGATCTCGAACTCGTCGTTCCCGGCATCGTCCTCGTTGATTATGGCCTTCTTCTTAGGTCTAACAACGATCTCCGCATCCGTCCCATCTGGACCTGCCACGACCTCTGCCGTCCTGTCCGTTTCAGGAGCTCCAAGGACGACGATGGTATCGTTTACGTCCTGACCCTCGAATCTTCTCCCATCGCTCCTGAGCTTACCCGCCCTCTCCTTCCTGACCTTGGGAGCTACCCTTGTGGGCCTCACATACCTCTCTTCCTCCTTTCGGTCCTTGAGAACGCTCTCCTTCTTCTTGACCGATTCCGACTCCGAGTAGGATACATAGCCCGAGGTTTGGGCCCCATATATGTCCTGCCCCTGTCCGGGCCGTTCCGACCAACCGGTCAGGGCGTAGTAGAAGGAATCCGCATAATGACAAACATTGGGGTCATCCACCATTCTCAGCTCTTTGACCCTGTCCATCACCTCGGTCCTGTTCAGAGCGGCCTGGCTCCCCGATAATGCCAAGGCCTGTAGGGCCGCTAATGTTTGGACCTGGAGCGACGGTTCCTCCGATCCCAGCTGCCCCATCAGGGTATCCAGACCACCCTTCTCGATCAGGAGGTTCGAATACCCTAAAGAGATCATTTCTGTGATGATGTAGGTGAGGTGTGTCCTTGTGGCCTCATCTCCCCATTCAAGGATGGTTAGAAGGTCAGAGCAGAGCTCGCCGTCAAGGAGCTCCCTACCCTTGCCCTGAGATATGAGGGTCGATATCAGCAGCACGACCTCTTTCTGAGAGACTCTGTCATCGGACGAAAGGACATTGGCAAGCCTCTGCTTAAGACCGGAGCCAAGTATCTTATCTGACCAGCCCAGTCCTGCGAGGTCGTTGAGGAACTGTAGGGAGAAGGGTAGAACGCTCTGTGGTGCATCGTCGATCGATTCCACCAGCCCCTGGCAATCGTAAATGTAATGGAGGCTCTTCAGATGGGAATAGGTCACAAGCTTCTTCTTTCCAAGGAGGATCTCGCCAAGACCGAACATGCTCTACCTCTGGACCGGTAAGGGTCCCAGTGGGCCCTTACTGCCGGCCTCTTGAAAGTACCATGGAACATCAGGTTCTTAAAATGTTTTGAGCATTGCTTGAAATCTTCTTAGGTCAGATAACGAAGCTCTCGACCGTTACGTCCCTATGCCTCAATGCTAGGGA
Source organism: uncultured Thermoplasmatales archaeon (assembly GCA_964563055.1). Taxonomy (GTDB): domain Archaea; phylum Thermoplasmatota; class Penumbrarchaeia; order Penumbrarchaeales; family Penumbrarchaeaceae; genus JALOTP01. Next base: position 138,897 of record CAZLVP010000004.1, read on the forward strand.
CCTTGTTGGGAACCTGCTACCGTCGAAGAGCTCCGTATCGGAAATGTCTAGCAGACCGGATGCAGCGACCCTGCCCACGGAATCGGCTTTCATTATGCCGGAGCCAGAGGTCCCGGCGGCCCAGTGGATGTTCGATATGTTCTCGACGATAGGGTTCTTTTCCGGCAGATGGTAGGAGTAATGTCCCGACCATCTCATCTTCAGCTCCCAGTCCTTTAAGGAGGGGAAGTAATAGGTGAGTACCGGGGATATTGCCTTCAGGAAGTATTCAGTGTCGGGACCGGTCCCCTCCAGCGAATAGGGCTGGCCCAGGTCCTCGGCCAGCCCGGTGATCAGGAGCTTCCGGTCCAACAAGGGTTTGATGTAGGTACCTGCCGCGGGCAGGATGAGAGCGGGGACATTGCCCGGTTCCATTCCCTCAAGGACCTGTGAGGGGTCATCCACCTTGATACCGAAGAGCTGCCTCTTCTTGGGGAGGGTCCCCGTGAAGATGCCGAGCCTCCCTAGGAACTCCTGGGACCATGCTCCGAGGCAGAAGAGGAACTTCTTGGCAGTGACATAGCTCCCGTCGGAGAGCTTAACGGCTTTCAAGCCTTGCTCATCCCAGGGGGCATACCTTGAACCCTCGTTCCTCAGTTCGAACCCGCATACCTCCTTATCAAGGAGCACCTCACCGCCAAGGGCCTTGAACTCCTCGACGTAGTGCTCTGCAACGGACATACCGGAGAGGGAGCCACAGAGCCTTCCAAAGAGACCCTTGTTGATATCAGGGAAAGGACCGCTTCCATCGGTCCTTAACTTGAGCGCTTTACGGAGCCTATCGACATCCCAGAGTTCCAGTTCGTCCCTCACCGGGTCAAGCTTAGATAGCGCATTCGATGATGCTTCCCAATGACCCCTGGAGAACATCCAGAGGTAGCCGGTTGGTCTTATCTGCAGCTTCTCGGGAATGGTGAGGAAGTATCTTATGGTGCTCGTAGCAAGGAGCTGGCTCGTCCTGGATGAGAATATGTTCCTATAGAGGGCCGCGCTCTTAGCGGTGTTCCCCGCACCCGGGCGCTTCTCCCGGTCTATCAGGACAACGTTCGAATCGGGATCCAGCCTCTTCAGATGGTAGGCGCTCGATGCGCCTATGACCCCTGCGCCTATGACTGCATGATCGAAGTCCATGATAAGAGACCCCATAATGTAACACATTATCGATGACAAGGATATTAAAACGACCCTTGAGGTGTGTTCAGAGATCTCCCCACTCCCTTATGGGGAGTTTATCGAAATCATAGATATTCAAAGCTTCAAAGAGCCTCTCGGTGAGCTTCAGGTTGGTCAGGAGCGGGACACCGTTGTCCACAGCAGCCCTCCTGATCAGATAATCGTTCGAAAGCTCCTCCTCCTCGTTGCTCTTGGGGACGTTTATGACCAATCCTATCTTTCCGTTCTTGATAAGATCGATACAGTTGGGTCTGCCCCCTTCCAAAGGCCACCTTAGGGTCTCCACCTCCATTCCGTTCGCCCTCATGAACCTGGCCGTACCCGATGTCGCATGGAGCTTGTAGCCCATTTCCTTGAGGCGGAGGAGTATGGGGAGCCATGCTATCTTCTCCTCGGCTGGACCCGTTGAGATGAGGGCGCTCTTCTTTCCAAGCTTGAACCCAACGGACCTTAGGGCTGACAGGAGCGCCTCTCCCATCTCGGCACCGATGCACCCGACCTCTCCCGTCGAGGCCATGGCGACCCCCATCGTGGGGTCGGCCCCTTTCAGCCTCTGGAAGGAGAACTGGGCAGCTTTCACTCCGACCCTGTCCAGGTCAAGGGAGGACCCTTCCACCCTGCTCACGGGCTCTCCCAGTATCGCCTTCGTGGCAAGCTCTATCATGTTCCTCCTAAGAACCTTGGACGCGAAGGGAAAGGTCCTGGAGGCCCTCAGATTGCATTCTATGACCTTTAGCCTGTTCTCCTTGGCTATGAACTGTATATTGAACGGTCCTGTAATGTTCAATGCCTTTACTATGGCCCTGGCGGATTGTTTGATCCGTCTAGTCGTCTCGACATAAAGCCGCTGGGGAGGTATGACCACCGTCGCATCCCCCGAATGCACCCCTGCGTTCTCCAGGTGCTCCCCTATGGAATAGAGGAGGATGTCCCCATCCTTTGCTACACCATCGAACTCCACCTCTTTTGCATCACTTATGAACTTCGAGACAACGACAGGTGTCGCGGGGTTGACCTCCGTGGCTCTCGAGAGGTATGCTTTCATCGTTGAGGGGTCGAATACGACGGCCATGGCGGCCCCGGACAGGACGTATGAAGGCCTGATGATAACGGGATACCCGACCTTTTCGCAGAAGGCTTGCGCTTCCTCGAGGCTCCTGGCCTCTATCCATTCCGGCTGGTCTATCTTGAGGTCGTCCAGGAGGGAAGAGAACTTGTTCCGGTCCTCCGCCCTGTCAATATCGTCCGGTGAGGTCCCCAGTATCCTGACCCCGGCCTTGTGAAGTCTCGGGGCGAGATTATTGGATACTTGCCCCCCCATGGACACAATGACACCTTCCGGCAATTCGAACTCGTAGATGTCGAGCACCCTTTCATATGTGAGCTCCTCGAAGTAGAGCCTATCGCAGATATCGTAATCGGTAGAGACGGTCTCGGGGTTGCAGTTCACCATTATGGTGCCGTATCCGAGCCCCCTTGCGGTCTGCACGGTGTTGACGCAGCACCAGTCGAACTCGACGCTCTGCCCTATCCTGTAGGAGCCGCCGCCAAGTACCATGACAGCCCCAGCCCTGGGCTCGACATCGTTCTCCGTCCCCGAATAGGTCATGTACAGATAGTTGGTCTCAGCCGGGTACTCTGCCGCAAGCGTGTCTATCTGCTTGATGACGGGCAGGATCCCCCAGGCCTTCCTCTTGGAGCGGACCTCTTCCAAAGAATATCCTGTCGCTTTACCTATCTGGAAATCGGAGAAACCCAGGACCTTCGCTTCCCTCAAGAGGTCGACCGTGAGCTCCTTACCAGCTGAGACCAGCTTTCCCATAAGGTCAACGACGCCCTTGACCCTGTGCAGGAACCAGCGGTCTATGTCCGTGAGGTCATGGACCTCATCGACGGTCATACCCTTTGAGAACGCCTCGCAGATGGCAAAGACCCTTCTGTGGGTGGGGTGCGCCAGCTCCTCCTTGACATTCGTGAAGACCAGTCGGTTGAGGACAAGCCCATGCATCCCGGTACCGAGCATCCTCAATGCTTTCTGGAGAGCTTCCTCGAAGGTCCTGCCTATGGCCATTACCTCCCCCACGCTCTTCATCTGGGACCCTATATGGACATCTATGCCCCTGAAGCGCTCCAGGTCCCATCTGGGGACCTTCACAACGACATAATCAAGTGCAGGTTCGAAAAATGCCACGGTCCGCTTCGTGACGCTGTTCTTGATGGAATGCAGCGGCCTCCCCAAAGATAGCTTTGCGGCCACAGCTGCCAGAGGGTATCCGGTCGCCTTGCTAGCAAGTGCTGAGGACCGGGACAACCTAGCATTGATCTCTATGACCCTGTAATCCATTCCCTTGGGGTCAAGGGCATATTGGATGTTGCATTCTCCGACGACCCCCAGATGTCTAACTGTCCTGATGGCTATCTCTCTGAGCATGTGGTACTCTGCGTCGGTGAGTGTCTGGCTGGGAGCTACAACTATGCTCTCACCCGTATGGATTCCCATAGGGTCCATGTTCTCCATGTTGCAGACCGTGATGCAGTTGTCGTAAGCATCGCGAACAACCTCGTACTCCACTTCCTTCCAGCCCTTGAGGTACTCCTCGACAAGGACCTGGGGGGCGTTGTTCAGGGCACGCTCCACTATATCGGTCAACCCATTCTCGTCCCAGGCGACGCCGCTCCCAAGGCCGCCGAGCGCGTAAGCTGAGCGGACCATTACAGGATAACCTATCGCTTTGGCAGCATCCAGGCTCTGAGCCAATGTCCTACAGGCCTTTGACCTGGCTGTAAGGACACCTATCTCGTCAAGTCGCTTCACGAACCGCTCCCGGTCCTCAGTGTCCTTTATCGTTTCCACTGGGGTACCAAGGACCAAGACGCCATACTTGGATAGGACCCCTTTATCGTGGAGCTCCACGCCGACGTTCAGCCCGGTCTGACCTCCAAATCCCAGGAGGATACCGTCTGGCCGCTCCCTCTCGATGACCCTCTCCACTGTAGGGACATCAACTGGAAGGAGGTAGAGCCTGTCGGCCATCCCTTCGGAGGTCTGTATTGTGGCTATGTTGGGATTGACCAGTATTGTCTTTATGCCCTCCTCCTTGAGGGCTTTCAGCGCCTGGGACCCTGAATAATCGAACTCCCCGGCCTGACCGATCATCAGGCCCCCGCTCCCAAGGACCAGGACCTTCCTGATGTCAGCCATGGTGCATCGCCTCCATGAAGAGGTCGAAGAACCCCCTTGGGTCCGTCGGTCCCGGGTTCGCTTCGGGATGGAACTGGACAGCGAAGAAGGGCAGCTTGCGGTGTCTGATGCCCTCTACGGTCCCATCATTGAGATTTGTGTACCATACGTCCCACCCTTCGGGGAGAGAATCGGGGTCCACTGCATACCCGTGGTTCTGTGATGTTATTACGCAGTGTCCGCTTTCAACGTCCATGCAGGGTTGGTTCTGGGAGCGGTGCCCGAAGGGCAGCTTAAAGGTCCCTCCTCCCGCTGCTAAGGCCATAAGCTGGTTCCCAAGGCAGATGCCTGCGATAGGCACTGAGCCCGCCTCCATCAGCCCCCTGACGTTCTTTATTGTGGTCCTGCAGACCGCGGGGTCCCCGGGACCGTTGGATATTAGGACCCCGTCGTATTCTGCTGGATCAAGGTTACCATCATATGGAACGGTCGTTACGGAGCAGCCTCTTGACCTAAGAGCCCTTACAATCGAGGTTTTGCATCCGCAATCCACAAGGAGGACCTTCCTAACGGGGCCTGGACCTGTTGGGGGCAATGTAAGAGGCTCCTTAGGCGTGACCTCCCCTACCAGGTCAGTAACGTTGGGGTCCTCCACCTTGAACCTGGGACGTTCCTTTCCAGGCATGATTCTCCCTAACATCGTCCCCTTCTCGCGAAGGTGCTTCGTAAGCGCCCTTGTGTCTATTCCCTCAAGCCCCGTTATACCCTCTGATGTGAGCCATTCGTGAAGGCTCTTGACCGAGCTCCAGTGGCTGTGTTCTTTGATAAGTGTGGAAACCACCAGACCCCTAGCTTGAATGTGGGGCGATTCGAACCGTTCCTCGCTGGGAGCAGGAACACCATAGCTCCCGACCAGAGGGTAGGTCAAGGTCAATATCTCCCCTCTGTAAGACGGGTCCGTGAGCGACTCGGGATATCCGACCATCCCTGTGTTGAAGACCACCTCTCCATCGGCTCCTTTCATGGACCCGAAGAGCCTCCCAGGGAAAACCCTCCCATCCTCAAGCTCTAGGTAGCCAGCGATCTGTCCGGTCGAAGGCATCATATGGACCTCCTTGGAGGGTTCTTAAAAAAAAGAGATGGCGCCAGGGACAAGAGGACCAAGTTCCCAGGGGCCTTGCCGTGCATTCAGGAAGTTACCAGATGCACCGTGGTAATTAATCTTTTTGAAGGGGTGGTCGGATAGAGCACCGTTAATATGGAAAGTTCATTCAATGGGGTAAACATCCCAGAACTCGTTCACATAGACCCCTACGAGCTCCACCCCAAGGGACCACGACCTGACGATATCAAGGGCCTTCTTCACATGGTCGACCTGCACCTCCTTAGGACCAGGATTGCCTGCACAGTCATGGTGTCCCACGATCACGATGGTCTTTGAACCATGCTTCTTGACCGATATAAGGACCCTGTTCTTGATGGATGCTGTGAAGGCTGCGTCCCCCTTGGCCAGTATGCCGTTCGGTCCCGGTTCTGTGATGGTATCGATATAGTCGACCTTGAACTTCTTCGTCATCCACCTGTTGACAGGGAGCTGCGTCCTACCGTCCATGCAGTTGATGACCGTTGCGAACTTTCCGTGTTCCATCTTCATCATCCCGTCAGCAAATAATGCAATGATATAAAACCTTCAATGACCTGGCAGAGGGGAGATGCCATCGGTGATGAGCAGTTCCGCGGTCCACCTTGCAGCGTTCCCTGCAACTGATGTGCATTTGTCCACATGGGCCCCTGCCTCCTCGAACCTTTGATAGTCTTCCTTGCTCCAGAGGTCGAATCTCTTCCCCATTATGCGGGTCTGGATATCTGGGCAGAGTGAGCTCCCGTACTCCGAAACGAACCTATCATGGAGCTTTTTACTGAGCTTGTATGACCTTGAGAAATGTCCCTTTCCGAACCCGTCCCGGGGCCTGCCGAAGAAGAAGGAAATTGCCATGATGCCGCCGTTCAGTGCCCCGCAGGTCCCCTTGGTGGAGAGCGCACCCCCACCGGCCATTGCATGGCCTGCTTTGATCACATCGTCGGGGATCGTTCCGAAGATGTCCTTGATGGATGCAAGGACCGCCTGAGCGCAGCCACCATGGTCCCTTTCGTAGGCGAAGGCCAGGTCATATGCCCTGTTCAGGACAGGACCCTGTTCCATGACCCCTGATCACACTCCCTTGAATATAAGCATTCCAGACCTAGTCAGGAAGTGATAGATGATAGTGTAAACATTTATGTTCACAACATTGTAAACAATGAGCAGTGCTAGAGCAGGAACAGACCAGCCACTCCTAAAATTGCGATGACGGTCCCGGCCACCGACCTCATAGACACCTTCTCCTTGAAGACGACCCGCGAGGCTGGTATCATTATCAAAGGAGATAGGGACATCAATGTCGAGGCTATCCCCATCTCGACGTTGTCAATAGCTATGAAGGACGCCCATATCCCAAGGAACGGTCCGAACACCGTGGCAAGGGCTATGAACCCCACGAACTTCCTGTCCTTCAGGGCCCTTACGGTCTTCCCGCTCCGTCCCAGGACAAGTGTCGCGAACCATACGGCACTAGCCCCCCACAGTATCCTTATGAAGGTCGCAGCAAGGGGGGGGTTGGTGCTGTTCATGTGGTCCATAGCATATCCTGCCATGAGGAGCTGGATGGCCTGCCCAAGCATTGCTCCAAGGCCCAGCATGATGCCGAAGGGGGTGATCTTGAAATGGGCATGGTTCTGTCCCTTATCAAGGACCACCCATCCTACACCCGTGAGGGTGACTATGATGGCAATGACCTTCAGAAATGACAACCTCTCATCGAAGAGCACCCATGCGGCCGAGGTGGTTACTATGGGGGCAAGGGACATTAGGAGCATGGATACACGGGGCCCCATCTTGACATATGACCAGAACAGGAATGCGTCTCCGAGGGCAAGACCTATTATCCCAGACAGCCCCAGGAGGAGCCAAATGAAGGTAGTCTCCCTTGGGATGAGATACCCGAGGAAGATGAGATGCGACAGTCCCAATAGGATGACCGCGCCAACGAGCCTGACCCTGTTCACTATCTGCGGGTTCTGCCTCCTGGAACCCAGAGTGAACAGGGTCGATGAGGTGGACCAGAGCACCGAGGTCGCAAGTGCCGCAAGCTCGCCTATGAACACTGGCATCCGGGCGTCATCAGGGACCACCTATAAATCCATTCCATATGCAGGTTCGAACCGATGAGCGAGGTCTCAACCTATGGAAGAAAGGAAGAGATGATAGTTCTCCCTATCCACCATGAACGTCCTCGGGATGTGCCTGGGCCTCTTCCAGCTCTTGATCCCCCAAGTTATCTCGAACCCGGTCTGCTGACCAGATAGGTCCATGACAACATCTACTTCTGACCCGTTCCTCCAATAGAAAGCATCCCCCCACCTGGACAGATGTGATGCGGCCGTTCCCTCCGCAAGCCAACCATCATCCATCTTCTCTCCCGTATAACGTGAGAGGATCCTGTAGATGAACGGATCGGTGAAATGTACCTTCCTGTTCTTCCTTGGGAGCACCCTTCTGTCTGGTGAGAGGAGCTGGAGGACCAGTGCCGAATAGATGCCCTGGAGGGTCTCCACATATGACCTTGCCGTATGTGGGGAATTTATGCTGGTTTCGCTGGAGAGCCCGTTCCAGCTGATGGGGGTCCCTCTGGCTCTGATGAGGTATCGAACGACCTCTTTCATGTAAACGTCACTCTTTCCAGCCTTGTTCCAATCCCCTCTCAACCAGTTAAGATAGGTATCCATGGTCTCCTCAGAGACCACTTTCCTCTCTATGATGTCCTTGATGCTCAGCGGGAAGCCACCCGTGATAAGGTAGGTTTCGAGAAGCTCTCTTGACCTGTTGGAGATGAGCAGGTTGCCGTCCATGTTCTTCTCGAGTTCTGAAAAGGGGCCTGACATGACCTTGAGCCCGTGTACTGCCTTAAGATATTCCGAGAAGGAGAGCGGTCTCATGAGGAGGTCCCTGCCCTTTCCTCTCCTACCGGGAAAGAGCTCCTTCTGTTTCAAGAGGTCCATGCTGGATGAGCCCGTGATTATGAGAACATCCCTGTCGAAGACCCCGGAGTCTATCTTGGACTTGACAGCCCTCCACCAATCATGAACGAAGGTTATCTCGTCAAGGATGATCAAGGAAGGCCCCGTACCCCAGGCCTTCCTTGCCCGCAGGTAATCATCCAGGGTCTTGTCGAGCTCCATGTGGTCCGTCAACAGGTCGCAGGAACGGTAGAAGATCGACCTTGGGTCTCTCCCCCGGTCTATCTCCCTCTCTATAAGCAGTTTCAAAGCCGTGGTCTTGCCAACCTGTCTTGGACCGAAAAGGAAATGCAGGGAGAATGGCTCAAGACCTATCTCGCTGATGATGCTCGGCATCCACCTTAGCTTGCTTTCTCTCCACCTGACAAGGGTCGGGTCAGGCTCTTTGGACCACCAGGGGTTCTGTTCTTCCATGGAGCTGCTATTGCAAACAAATATATATATAGGTTTGCAATCGCATTACAAATATATATAAATATGGATGTGCAATGGAATTGCCGATAAGGCTTTTACAATCCGATAGTGATCGTCATCAAAATAGGTTGTTCAATCCCAGAACCTTCGGGTCCTGGCATATTTCACTTCCTCCCCGAAGACCCTCCTGACGAGATCATCATCGTCCTCGTTCATCGAGAGTATCCTTCCCGCTGTCTTCGGACCCACCCCCCTCCCCGCCATGCAAAGGACCGCTTTGTAACCGTACTGTTGGAAGAGATGGGCGGCCATAACGGCGGCCTCAAGGCGCTTCTTGTCGTCCCCAGCGAGCCTCTTCTTCTTAACGAGCCCTTCCTCCACCGCAGTTATCGTTCTCATGTCCCCCGGTGGTAACGGGGCCAACATCCTAGATCCGCAGCGGTTGCAGCCTGTAATGGTCCTTGCCCTCTCGGCAGTGGCTCTCATGCTCGAGCCACAGCTCATACAGGTGAGCTTGGTCGCAGATGTCATCAACCTTTCCTTGACGGCGGTCAGCACCTCGCTCCTAGCAGTTTCCGGGGTCATGAACTCGGATCGTGCCAATGCACCCTCCATGGAAATTGGGGAGATCTTCTGTACTATGAGCTGGACCTTTCCGTCCCTGATAGAGGACAGCACCCTGGAGGTGTTCTCTATATCGAGCCTCTCCTCCATCACCCTTGCAAGGGCATCCTCCATGACCATTGTGTCCCTGAACCTTGCAAGCAGTCTCTTCAAAGGGAACCTCTTCGGGTCCTCCACCTTTCCGAGGACCCCGAACTTCCTTGCGACATGCATCATCTGCCAACGAAGGAGGGGTGAGTTCCGGAGGAGTATGGGGACCATCCTATCAAGCTCGCTCACAGGGGCGTTGTCGATCGCCCATCTAAGGTCTGTGGCCTTCACCCTGAGGTCGCCCATCATCATCACCCGGCAGGGGTCCTTGTCCACGACGATGACGCCACCGTGCTTGGCGGATATGAGTGAAGATAGGACCCTTCCAAGGGTCTCGTTCACCCTTGTCCCTCCGCACACCCCGATTATTGCCCCTTCCTGCCCGATCTCGAGCGTTATGGTATCGGTATCGGGCGTCGCGAACCCCTCATCCAATTGCTCCTTGAAAGAGGCGATAACTGTCCTTTTCGCCTCCGCAGTGAGGGGTAGGTCCTTGAAGATCCCTGGCCTTCCGCTCTCTTCCTTCAACCAACGGACCAGCTCCTTCCTTACCCTGGCGACCTCTCTGGCGACCTCCCAGGGCACCGGGATGTCGGAGCCCGACCAGGCGGGGACCGGGCCGAGGTCGCTGACAGGTTCGACGACCACCTCGTCATCGTTGATATCGACGACCCTCCACGGCTGTCCCCTGACTATGAACCTCGAATAGGGTTCCAGATTGGATAGGACGAAGTCCATGTCAAGGGTCCCTATGACCTTCCTGGTCGAGAGGTCCCTTATCTCCATCACCCTCTCCTCGGGTAGCATTGAGATGTTGTCGTAGAAGTATTCACGCGCCCTTCGCCCGCCCTTGACGGTCCAGGTGGCCTCATCGAAGTAGAGGACCATGGAATCGTTCAGGAACCTGATCACTTTTAGAAGTCCCTCCTCGGTGAGGTCCTGGAATGTGTGTGTGGACCGTGCCATGGCGAGAAGGTCCGATAAGGAGTAGCTCTTATCAGAAGAGGCCATGGAGAGCGCCTGGTTCGCAAGCACCCCCAGCATCATCTTCCTTGAGCTCCTCCTCTCCAACCTTCCCTTGAGGGCAAGGTGCGCGATGACGGCCGACTCCAGAACGTCGTCGGACCCAGTGGCAAGGACGATGCACTTTGAGACCTCCTCCGCTCTATGGCCGGCCCTACCGGCCCTCTGAAGTAGCCTGGAGACCTCCTTGGGGGACTTGAACTGTACCACCAGGTCCACTTTCCCTATGTCCATGCCCAGCTCCATCGATGAGGTGCATACTAGGACCTTGAGGGTCCCATCCTTGAACTCCCTCTCCGTCTCCATCCTTGCCTCTCTCGATAGCGAACCATGGTGGACACCCAGCTTGAGGGCGGGGTCGAAGAGCCGAAGCCTAGCCGCCAGGGCCTCTGCCATGTCCCTGGAGTTGGCAAAGACCAGAACGGAACCGCTTTCGGCCGAGAGCTCCGTTATCCTCCTGATAACGGAGGCCACTTTGGGCGAGCAACCTAAGGTCTTGGAGGTCTCCTTGTCCGTGGGCATGACCTCGGGTGAATCCACCTTGAAGGAGAACCTCTTCTTCCAGTCACCCCTGACTATCTCGACCTTCCTCAAAGGACCGCCCAAGAACGATGCGACGTCCTTGGCGCTCCAGACGGTGGCAGATAGGCCTATCCTCTGGACCCTTCTACCCGCTAGATTGTCCAATCTGGCAAGGGCAAGCTCCAGCTGAGCCCCTCTCTCCTCGCCGTATAGCTCATGGACCTCGTCCACTATGATGCTCCTGACGTTCTTCAATCCCTCCCTCAACCGGGAACCGGTGAACATGATCTGCAGCGTCTCAGGTGTGGTGACAAGGACATCCGGGGGTTTCCTTGCCTGTCTCGTCCTCTCGGAGCGATCGGTGTCGGAATGCCTCACTGAGATGGTGAGGTCAAGGTCCTCGCACCAGTGCCTCATCCTCTCAAGGATGTCCCTGTTAAGGGCACGAAGAGGTGCTATGTAGATGAGACCTATCGCAGGGTTCCTGTCCTCCACAAGTCTTTGCAGGAGGGGACCGAAGGTCGCTTCCGTCTTTCCGAAACCGGTGGGAGCTATCAGAAGGACATCCTTGCCTTCAAGTATTGGCCCCATTGCGAACCTCTGAGGGTCGGTCGCCTGTTTTATCCCCCTCTTCCTGAGGTGCCTGGTGACATCACTGGACAGGACCTCCATGCCCTCAATCACACCTTGAGGATGGTCATCGGTCCTTTTACCCTCGCTACCTTTCAAGTCGCTCTACCTTGGGACCCTAGCAACTGGAAACCCTTAATATTTGTCCCGGTGTTCAAGCTTTGAATGGTCCGCAGGATTAGGGTACTGGACGACAGCACCGTCCGCAAGATAGCCGCGGGCGAGGCAGTGGAATCCCCGGCCTCGGTCATCAAGGAGCTTCTAGAGAACTCCTTAGATGCCCGTGCGACCAATATCACGGTAAGGCTCGACGGGGGGGGAATGGAGCGTATCTCGGTCTCGGACAACGGCTGCGGGATGTCCAGGGAGGATGCGGAGGTTGCCATCCTCAGGCATTCCACCTCTAAGCTCTCCTCCATAGAGGACCTCACCACCATAGGGACACTTGGATTCAGGGGAGAGGCGCTTGCCTCAATATCGGAGATCTCGAGCGTCGAGATGGTCACGAGGGAGAAAGGATCGGTCGAGGGCGGAGGGACAAGGGTCCTTGTCACCTTCGGTAGGATAGCAGTAATTGAAGAGGTGGGCTGTCCGGAAGGGACCACCATCACTATATCGGACCTCTTCGCGAACGTCCCAGCAAGGAAGAAGTTCCTCAAAAGCGTCCCCATTGAACGCTCAAGGTGCCTGGATGTGGTAAGCAGGTTGATGCTCTCAAGGCCCGAGGTGGGTCTGAAGCTGCTTGTGGACGGTCAGGAGAGGTTCGATTCCCCGCCATGTGGACAGCTGAGGGACAGGGCAGGGTCCGTTCTGGGGCCAAAGGTCGCTCGATCGCTGCTCGAGCTGCCTGGGAAAGGTGTCGGTAAGATCTCGGTCAGAGGTCTCATCTCCCTACCCTGGGAGACCCGCTCCACATCCGCTGGCATCACCATCTCGGTGATGGGGCGTATCGTCAGGAACAGGAACCTTGTCGATGCGCTGAGACGGGGCTATGGTTCCAGATTGATGAAAGGTAGGTACCCTGTCGCGATAATCGATATTGCCCTCCCGCCCGAGCTCATGGATGTGAATGTCCATCCCACCAAGGAGGTTGTCAAGTTCTCAGAGGAGAGGGCGGTCCTCCTTGCTGTGGAGACGGCGGTATCCGACCTTGTGTTCTCAAGAAAGGCCTCCTTCCCACGGCAGGAAGGGTCGAGCGGAGCGGAGGGTCAGGAGGTAACGCCTGATAGGTCAGGTCCCACACTCCAAAAGGTAAAGGTCCAATCTATAGGACCGGCCCAGATAGAACTTACTGTACCACCAAAGGAGGGGTTGCCTCCTCCCTCCAGGTTCGATGAGGTGCCATCGATGGTAGGTCCAGAAAGCCTACCACCCGCCCTCCCCGAGAACGCATCGTCCCATCCACTTCGTATCATCGGTCAGCTGGACCGCTCCTACATCCTGTGCGAGCTTGGTTCGGACCTCCTGATGGTGGACCAGCATGCGGCACATGAGAGGGTCAGGCTCGAGGAGCTGAAGAAACGATACAATTCAGGGAGGGTGTCCACCCAGGAGCTCCTTGAACCTGTCCATCTTGAAATGGACCTGGCCTCGAAAGATAACCTTAAGGTGATCGGAGCCTCCCTTGAGGAGCTGGGATTCATCTTCGAGGACTTCGGCCCCTCAGCCATCGTCATAAGGGGGCTACCCAGGTTCCTAGGCCGGATGGAGGGGCATGAGGTCATTAGAGACCTCCTCTCCGGGACCGAGGTGCATGAAGGTTGCTCCCCGCCAGACCCCTCTTTCATGCCGCAACTGCCGTTGAAAGAGAAGATAATCGCCCTGACCGCCTGCAGGAGCGCTATAAAAGCCCATCAGGGCCTTTCCCTCCGAGAGATGGAGGACCTTCTAAGGGGCTTGCTAGAATGCGAGGTCCCCCTTCACTGCGCACACGGGAGGCCGACCATGATAAGGCTGCCCCAGAACATCCTTGAAAGATGGTTCCGAAGGGTGCTTTGAACGACGACCTGAAACTATATGACCTCGACCACTCTATCCCCTTCAGGAGCTTTTCAAATGACAAATATCGATCTTATGTTAAATGATGGTATTACAGAAAAATGTGATATTTTCTCATTTAAGAATAACGGGGCTGGTAAGATCATATTCCAGAACATAGGGATATTCCATGAACTTGACAATCCCGAGTTCATCGACCGGAAGGTCGATATCGATATCAATAATCCGAGGAAGGAGCATTCCAAGGTCACCATAATCAAGACCATCAGGGAGATAATGGGACAGAGATATCCTAGGTTGATAGAGCTTGACGGAGCGTTGATGGCCATCATGGGCGTCAGCGTCCGAGCACGTGATACGGTGATAGTGAACATCCATTGGACCCAAAGGAATTGAAAGAAGGCTTGGTTCCAGTTCAAGGACCATCCCCTAACATTTACACGTAATCCGTTATATCCCTCCTCGATCATGTGAAACCATGGGCAGGTCCTATAGGAGCAAGACCAGGCAGAGAAAGAGGTCCTCCAAGAAGGCGAGCAATGGACCGGAGAAAGAAGTAGAAAGGGCAGCTGTCCTCCCTCTAGCCATGATAGCGGTCGTGATCTTGATCATCGGTGGTGCGGCATACCTCTATCTTTCGAACCTGGGCTCGGACGAGGGTGATGAGAAGGACGATGATGACGTTCAGAACGACCCAGGGAACGGGGTCCAGACCGGGCCGCTCTTCATACCCCTTGAGAACATCGAGGGTGGTAATTTGAAGCTGAACGATATGAAGGGTAGGGTCATTGTCCTGGACATGATGGCCACTTGGTGCGGTCCATGCAAACTTCAGATGGAGGAACTGAGGGAGCTTCGAACCCTTTTCTCCTCTTATGATGTCGAGATAGTTTCCGTCGGGGTCGATCTCAAGGAGGCCGCATCGCTCCTTAGAGGTTTCAAGACCGATGAGAACGCAGATTGGCCTTTCGTCCGATCGAACCAGGCCTTCAATGACGCCTTCCCGGTGGATTCCATACCCACGCTTTACATCCTAGACAAGAACGGTAGGGTCGCAAAGACCCATGTGGGTGTGACCGAGGTCGATGTGCTCTCTTCTGAGGTCGCATCCCTTCTGGCCTGATAGAAAGCCTATAATGGGCCCGAGGCCTTCCATGGGCGATGGGGACTCTCGATCGTTCCGGGGAAGAGGGCGGCCCAGTCCTGATAGGGATAGGTGGACTTGGGGTTGAGATCGCTTCCCGTCTGCGGGGGGTCCCTCAATCTTGTGTTATGATGATCGATACGGACAGGAGGAGCCAGGACAAGATCGGGATCTCTAATGTAAGGATCGTTGGTCGGAACATCTTGGGCGGGGAGGGGTGCGGTGGGAACCTCAACATGGCAAGAGCATGCTTCCGTAAGGAGATGGAGGACCTTGCGACCGCCTTCCTCCCAAGGTCCCCGGTCATATTGCTCTCATCGTCCGGAGGGGCCACCGGTCTTGCCGGGTCCGCTGAGATAGGGGGTATGCTGGTCAGGACCGACCGTCCATCGTTCTCGGTACTGGTCAAGGGAAGCATTGAACAGAGCATCTCAGATACCACCCATATAGCCACGGTGATGCTGGATGGCCCCCTAAGACCTGGCTGTCTGCTGTCATTGCAGGGGGTCCAGGAAGGGGGAGGTGATACCTTCAGGGAGGTAAGTACAGAGGAGGACCTGGTCGCCTTCCTAGAGGCCATGTTGGTGGTTTTCTCCAAAGATGCCCCTCTTCCCATGGACATCTCTGCGCTCCAGGCCCTGAGAAAGGAGGGCGGTGTCCTCATGATCCATCATTTCATGGGCGATGATCTGGAATATGTCCCACAACTACCACCACCAAGAACGGGAACGGAGCTTGTCCTCATAGGGGTCGGCAGAGGGGCCACCGTCGAGATGATGAGAAAACTTTCAAGGGCACTTTTGGATGGGCGTCAAGATACCCATATAGGGTTCTATCTACTTGATGGGGCTGAGGTCCCGGTAAGAGGCTTCATCATAAGGAAGGCAGAGGGCAGCCTTTCCGAACAGTCGGAACCGCTCTCGGCCCAAACTACGGATATTGGTATAGTTCTGGCGGACCCGTTCCTAGGGTCCTCCCAACTGATCGATGGCGGTTTCGCACCCATCCATCGTTAAATATCCGGAGAACGTTCATGTTCGGATGAGGTGCGTGTGCGTTGACCGGCAGGGAGTTTCAGACATTCCGGTAAGGCTCCTTATCGCAGCGGTCCTGACATCGTTGGTGGTCCCGGTTTTCTTGAGCGCTTACGGGGACCTTTCCGCCACGATCACAGAGGGTTCTTTGGACTCAGAGCTTTTCAAACTGGTCTCATCCGTTCAGGATGTCATGTCAGGCGGTGAAGGGAGCAGGGTCGAGGTCAGGTTGGACCTCTATGGTTGGGGGAATTGCGAGATCGAGAGGATAGAGGTAGGTGGGAGGCCCGATGGTGTGTCCTCGGACAGCTATCTTATCCGTTATATCATAAACGGCAGGGCAGAGAAAAGGCTAGCACCAAGACCATTGACGGTTATGACGACCGAAGATGGGGCGCCCCTTATCCTATTGAAGGGCAGCTATGTGGTATCCGTTACCCATGTGCTGAGTGGGACGACCCGGATGGCCGTACTGGGCCTGGACGGATGAACCGGTCAGACCAGCGGTGCGGAAATGACCTCGCCATCGCCTTCTTTGATGACCTCCAGCGAGGTCACCTCTACCAACCAATGGTCATGGAAATAAGTATCGAGAACACATTTTCCCCTAAGTTTGATGACGTCCTCGACATGGACCTTGGTAGTGCCCGTTAGCCGGTTCCAATCCTTGAAATCTATCCTTACCCATAACTTCCTTGTGACCTTCGATGCCCCGCCCTTCTCAGCGTCCTTGACAAGGGTGTCATAGACCAGGAGCTTGAGATGTTCATGCCCCTTTCTGTAAACGGGTTTGAACGAGCTGATCTTACCCTCGACATCCACGGTCCGGTTCTGGAACTGTCCGTACATCTTCTCCACGTTCTTCTCCCATTGTCCCAAGAACCTGATGAAGGGCGAATCTATATTGTCCCAACCCTCCACCTCACCGGAGCATACCTTCATGAGCTCCTCGAACCTGAACTTCTTCTTGTTATGCGGGCAGTTCGTTCTGGCCCCTTTGCACCTACTGTCCCAAAGGAGCTTCTTAAGCTTCTTGATCTTTTCCTCAGGTGCCTTCTTCTGGTATGCGAACCTGATTATGTCCCCATCATCGACCGCTCCTGATCTCAGTGCTTCTTCGATGATCTCAAGGTAATCGGTAGTGTCACCCCACCTGTCGTCGAAGGATTTGGCCCCCGTAAGATCGTTCTCATCCTCGAAGTCGGTGTCCTCCCTGGGTTCGGGCCTCCACTCGTTGGAGGACCTGGTCGGTGGGGTCTCAGGCCTTTCCATATAGGTCTTCCCCGGACCTGGCTTGTGGTAGTTTACAAGATTGCCCTTGAAATCCTCCATAGGTAGTCCGCGGGGCTTGGGCCCTCTGGACCGTGGGGGAGGACCATCCTTGCCTGCATCTGTCCTGTGGCCCGGTCCCGGACCATCGGCCCCTTCCACTTCGGCCTGACCGCCCTCTGCCTGGATGACGTCGTCCTTGGTGAACCTGCCCTGCTTGAACTCTGCGGGGCTCCTCACGTTCCATCCCCTCCTCATCGGGTATTTGTCCCCATAGCGGGGAGGGGGAGCCCTTGGTGGTTCTGGGGGAAGGGGAACGTTCTCGACCTGAAGTGGTTCCGTACCCTTTTTCTTCCCCTTCTCTGGTGCTGCTTTTTCGTCGATGAGCCCTAGCTCCCTGAAGAGGCGGACCCTGAACTGCTCGAGGTATGCCTCGTCCTGATGGGAGAGCTGATAGTTATCCCCTTTCTTCGATGTCTTGTGAATGACCTTACCGCCCATCTGCTGGAACTCAGCGTTCAGGTCCCTTATAGAGGCCTTCGCTGCGTTCTTCTGGAGTATCTCTGCGGATATCTTAAAGCTGCCCTTCTCGACCACTTTCTCCATGTTCCATTCACCAGCTTGCGTGTGGGGGGGATTTTCGAGGGTATATGTGAACCTTATAAAATCCTTTTTATGTGTGCCATCCCATTTCCGGCCCGAGGTCGAATATGTACATCGGTTTCTTAATAGTTTCGCCTGTTGACAAGGGCCCATCCCTGTCAAGGTATGTGAAAAAGGCCATCCAGGCTGTGAAAAGTACGGGTCTGAAGTATCAGGTGACCCCGATGGGGACTGTCCTGGAATCCCCCACATTGGAAGGTATCTTCGAAGCGGCCAGAAGGTCAGTGGAAGCTGTCCGGGACGAGGGTTCCCAACGGATATCCCTTACCCTCAAGGTAGATATCAGGTACGATAAAGAGACCAATATGGCCTATAAAATGGCCTCTTTAGGTCCCGATCTGGGATAGAGCGGTAACAAATATAGTGGCCGTGGTACCTACCCTGCCATGGATGACCGACCGCTGCTCGTGACCGCTGCCGTAATGATCAAGGGGGGCAGGGTACTTCTCGACAGGAGGAGGTCGGATTCCAGGTTCGAACCCTTGAAATGGGAGTTCCCTGGCGGGAAGGTCGATTTCGGCGAATCCCCGCAGGTTTCGCTGAAAAGGGAGCTCGCGGAGGAACTGGGGATAGAGGCAGAGGTCGGTGCCCTGGTCCATATGGTCTCCCATGTATATTCTCGGGATGGGAAAAAAAGACATGTTGTGGTACTCTTCTTCGAGTGTTGTATCCTCGAAGGGGAACCCCGACCTGTGGAAGGGGGTGAGGTCGAATGGTTCGACCGGAATGCTTTCTCGGAGCTCGAGCTCGTTGAGGCGGACGTCCCTCTCAGGGAGCGTGTTCTCCCTAGGCTCAGCTGAGGAAGAGCCTCAGGAATACCTTTGTGTCCCCTAAGTAGTTGGAGAGCAGGGCGGTCTCATCGGGCATGTGCGCGGTCTCCTCTATCTTGGCCCAGACGGCGGCAGGGAACCCTTCCCGCCTCAGGATACCGGCACAGGTCCCTCCTCCTATGCCCCTAGCTGTCGCATCGACACCGTAGACCTCTTTCACGGCCTTTTTCAGCATTCCGACGATAGGGTGGTCCGCTGAGGTCGGGGGGGCGGCCCTTTCGAACTGGAGCTTCTCGAGCTCCATCCTCACCCCGTGCTCCCTCTCGAAATCGTCTGCCCTTTTCCGCAGGTGGGAGAAGAACTCATCAGGGTCGTACTGGGGGAGGACCCGTGAATCGATGTAGCTCACATCCTCCCCAGGTATTGTGTTGACATTAGGTACATTAGCCTCCCTCTTGGTAGGAACGAATGAGGAGAAGGGGTGGTCGAACAGGTCGTCCTTGAGCGGGTAGCGTACCTTCAGCTCATCATGCATAGCCACAAGGAACCTCATTGCCGCAAGGTTCGCGTTTATACCCTTATTGGGTATGGATGCATGGACCTGTTTCCCATATGTCCTCACTCTGACCCACGCTATGGACTTCTCCGATACCTCTATCAGCGTCCCATCGGGTTCTCCGGCATCGGGGACTATGAAGAGGTCCATCTCGGAGAAAAGGTCCCTGTGCTCCTTCACAAGGAAGACCATGCCCTTTGCGGAACCGACCTCCTCATCTGAGACCAGACAGATGCATATCTCTCGTTCTGGTCTTGTACCGCTGTCCAACAGCACTTTGGCCGCGAAAAGGGAACTTACCAGGGCCTGCCCGTTGTCCTCCACCCCCCTTGCGATCAACCTATCACCCTCGACCCTCAGGGTCCATGGGTCGGCGCTCCATTTGTTCATGTCCCCCGGCGGGACCACATCGATATGGACAAAACACCAGAGCCGTGGTAGGGTCGGGTCGGACCCTTTGATCCTGAGGACGATGTTCGGTCTTGTTCCCGATGGGACCCTTCCGTCCTTTGCATCGTATCGCTCCACCTTATCGAACCCCCAGTCCGAGACAAGTTCCAATAGCCTCGTTGCCTTCTCCAGCTCACCCATCCCTCCGGACTCGGGGGCGATCGCCGGGATCGACAGGACCACCCTTGAGAAGGCTATCATCTCTCCCTTCATTCCATCTATTCTCTTGTCAAGGTCTTTGAGACCGTTCATTCCAATACCTCCAGATAAGGTCTACAGGTGTTCAATATCAACTGATCCGTATGTCCGCCCAGATCGGTCTGTGGTCAGAGGCCCTGGCCCCATCTCCTATCCAGGCATCGAACGGTTCGAGGCCTTGTGATAGCAGTATATAATCAATATGCTCATCAGGCAGATCGTAAGCGGAGGATGGGAAGGTATGGTGGTCCAGCTCTCTGTTCCGAGACTGTGCTGGGACAGTATGCCAGGCGCTCCTCAGCCCAAGGCTCGGGAGAGAAGAGTTCCATTTTCCATCGCCCAGGACCGTCGAGTTGAACCTGCCCATCATCGGAGCGTCGGGTTCGGTGTTCAGGTCGCCCCCTATTATGAAAGGCATTCCGGGCCACCTCTCCGATGATAGGGAAGTGGTCCGCGATGCTATCCATTCGATCTGTTCCACCCTCTCGGAAGCCTCAAGGCCCATGTGCACGTTCATGAGCCAGAGCTCCCCTTCTCCAAGGTCCACCCTAACCACCAAGGCCGTCCTTGGCACCTCATTGTGCGGCATCCTAAGGACGGATGCGTCCCTGAGCCTGAACTTCGAGAGCACTGCAAGCCCTTCATCGCCTTGGTCGGGGCCGCCACCTCGTACGATATGCATCCCCAATCTCCCAGCGAGATAGAGGGCGGGATCGAAACCACCTTCAGCGGGGAGGAGGGACCTCCCCTCCTGGATAAGGATGATGTCGGCATTGATATTCTCAAGGACCTCATAGTGAGGGGCCGGGTCCACCCTACCGTCGTTGCTGAACCCATGGTGGATATTGTAGGAAACGACCCTGATAGTGCCTGTATCCCCTACCACAGATGTGGATGGCCTGTCAGAGCGTATGATGAGGCCTGAACCCATCGATAGGAGCATAAGCACCGTTGCCACGCTACCGAACATGAGCCATTGGGACCTGAGCCTGGATGAGACCGCTCCCTTTGTCCTGAGATGACCGGCCCCACGGCCCGCATCAATGGTCGGGGACCCCTTGGTCCTCCCGACCGAATGGGGGAAGACCGATTCGGGTTCATATATCGCAGCCTTCGAGCACATGAAACCGGATATCCCCAGGATGCCAAAGGACACTACGTAGATCTCTGGTACCGTGTCCTTGAGCAGTTCGCCGAACGGGACGAAGGACCACTGGTCGGCAACAGAGATGAGAAGGGTAAGGAACACGAGGACGCCACCAGAGAGTAGCATCTGGACCGAGAACACCAATGGTGACCTTCTGGCCCTAGGTCTGTTCCACAGGAAACGTCTCTGGCCGGAACCTTCTTCGTCGTACCCGCTGAACGGGGCATTATCGGTCATAGCGTCGAAGATGACCCAGATATCTACCAGCATGATCCATGCTATCGCAGCCGGGGCCGTTTGCAAAGGGACGCCCAGGACAAAGATGTTCACTGCTGCAAGGACAAGGATAAGATTTGCCCCTATGGAATATTTTGGGTGTGCGAGCGTCCTTCTGAGAGCCGTCAACCACCAAGGCCCAGAAAGGAGCGATAGGACGAAAAGGGCGATCGTCACTACCGAGAACGTTGCTACCATCGAATGGTCGGTCCCTAGCCACGCTGCGGTCTGGATGGGCTGTGCCATGACCGAAGAGGATATGAAGAGAGCAGCGCCGAGACCTATACCAGGGGCCCATGAGTCGGCCGCACCACCCTGTACCTTATCTCCGGGTACATCGGCCCCGTTGCGAGACCTGTCCAGCAGGTGGCCGTTCTTCAGAATGTAGAGCGAGAATGCCATTCCGCCACATATCATTGCGGATATGGCGGGGGAGAGGACCGGTCCCAATGCGCATGGGACCAGGGAAATATCGACACCCCTTCCCGATATCGAAAACAGGATGATGGCAAGGAGAGATAAGGAGAACGAACCTGTAAGTGCCTGGGAGGAGAATAGGTCCTGGTCGAAGCATCTCTCCCTTCTGTGGAGCGCGAACAGTAAGGGGAGCAGCATGCAAGAGGCACCGAAGGAGATCGCAGAGAACACAAGATGGATGGGCTGCTCCAATCCTAGCCCCATCGGTAGCCTGGTCAGGAGGACCAGCGATCCCAGTACCATTACGGAGGTCCCCCATCCTGCCCAGCGGGATATCGGGTGTGAAAGGATCGGAGCGAAGAAGACGACGAGGATGAGTATATGGGGTGTTATGCCCATCTCCACAAGAGCATAGAAAAAGACCGAGGAAACAGTTTCCCTGTAGGATTGGATGAGGACCAAGAACGAGAGTGCTATCAGGATGTACCAGAAAAGAGCCTCGACCGACGTGCTCTTGAGCGAGGGCGATAACCTCTCGGTGCAGCCTGCGCCCTCCTTACCTGGTCCTCTTCGGTCCATGTCACCCCTTTTTCCGAAGGGGTCTCAGTATATATTTATCATGCCCCTTCCCCATCCTCCCAGAAAGGGGTCGGACACCATGATGTTCCATTTTCCCACCTTCGAGCATGTGAACTATATCAACGATAGACCAGCCCCACGATATGACCTGGCAAAGAGCAATATCGTCCCGAGCTGGGAAGGTACCATTGACAATGCCCTCGACCTGTCCTTCGTCGGGGCATCGGACCCCAAAGGCCTCCCGGAGCTGCGTGCACATCTTGGTGGGGCCTATGGTGTCGACCCAGAGAGGATAGTTCTGACCAACGGGACCAGTGAAGCGAACTGGCTAGCATATCTGACCATGGTCTCAAAGGGGAGCAGAGTGCTCATCGAAAAGCCCATCTACACACCCCTCATCGAGATACCAAGGGCCTTGGGATGCGTTGTGGACACCATCAAACGGAGGTCCCCCGACTTCAGGTTCGACCTAAAAGAGCTCGAAAGGAAGCTTTCCAATGGAGCGGACCTGTTCGTCGTCCAGAACATGAACAATCCGACCGGGAGGGCACTGTTCGAGGAGGAATTGAGGGATATTTCAAGGGTCGCTGAAAGGTACAAGGTGCCTGTTCTCTGCGATGAGGTCTACAGGGACTTTGCCGTAGATTACCATGGGGAAACGGCACGGAACGCCTTCCCTTCCCTGGTGGAGCTCAACGAAAGGGCCATTACGACCTCGTCCGTGACAAAGGTGTACGGGGCCGGTGGTCTGGTGACCGGATGGATGGTGGCCCCTAAGAGGATCGCGGACAGGGCCAGGCAACTGAAGATATTCACAACGCCCATGGTGAACCATCAGGGGGAGAGGCTCGCCCTTGAGATATTGAGGAACAGGCACAAGGTGATGCCGAAGGAGCTATCTGCCCTACGTGAGAAACTAAGGCTAGTATCCACATGGGCGAAGGGGAGGGACGATGTCGTCTGGTCCGAACCTGACGGATGCGCTGTTGGGTTCCTCATGTACGATCATAAGGTCCCCTCTATCGATGTTTGTGAGAGATTGTACAACGACTACGAGGTCAGATGCATACCCGGGGCCTTTTTCCATCAGGAGGGCGGGTTCAGGATCGGTGTGGGGAGACCTTACGACGAGGTCAAGGGGGCGTTGAAGAGGATAGATGAGTACCTGGATAC
>CAZLVP010000005.1:0-142121 GCA_964563055.1 uncultured Thermoplasmatales archaeon
GAACGCTTTCTGGGAAGCAACGTTAGGTCTCCATAATATTTCGGTCAGGTTGGACCCGGACAACACCATCGTCGAATCTGACGAGACCGAAAATCAGGCCTTCAAGATGGTGGCTGTGAACGATCGGCCCGTAGCGGTCCTTTTCCCCTCGAGTTCTATGATTATGACCGGTGATAGCATTAGGTTCGATGCATCCTTATCGAGCGATGAGGTCTATGGTGTTCAGGACCACATGTTCGATATGGGGGACGGTAGCTCGAGCGGTTGGACCACATCGTCCTCGTTCGTTTGGAGCTATTCCCAGGATGGCAATTATACCGCGACCCTTGTCGTCAAGGATGGAAAAGGTGCCATCAGCGAACCTGCCCAGGTCACTATCAGGGTCCTTAACAGACCACCGGCAGCAGCACCATCTCCGAACGTTAGTAGGGCGCTGACCCAGGAACCCATCAAGTTCACATCGGATGCGATGGACCCGGACGGGACCATCTCGTATTCATGGGATTTTGGAGATGGTTCGCATTCCTTTGAAAGCGACCCAGAGCACTCATACCTCAAGATGGGCAACTACAAGGTGGTCCTGGAGGTAGAGGATGATGACCTGGCAGTCTCCTTATATTCGTTCGTTATCATCATCGAAGGAAGGGCGCCGAGCGCTTCCATATCGATATCATCCCATAAGGGTGATATCAGGACCGATCTCCTAATTCGGGCGAATGCGACCGACAGGGATGGGACCATAACTTCCTACCGATGGGACCTGGGTGACGGGACCTTCTCGACCGAAGCTTCCTTCTTCCATAGGTTCGGCCATCCTGGAACCTATAACGTCAGATTGACGGTCACCGATGATGATAGTATGAGCACTACCAGTACCGTTGAGGTTCTGATTTTGGATAGACCTCCAACGGCCGTGGGTACATGCTTCCCCCTTGAGGTCATGACGGGAGAGAAGGTGGAGTTCGATGGAGGGGCATCATCGGACCTGGAAGGGAACGTTACATGCGTATGGGACTTCGGTGACGGGAACGGTTCCATTGGTGAACTGGTCCGTCATACCTACAGCAGCCCAGGGACCTATGGCCCGGTCCTTCGGGTCATTGACCAGGGCATGTCAGAGGACCTGTTCGAACTCCCAAGTATCCATGTGGTCAACAGCCCACCTAAAGCCGTCTTCACGGTCCATGGCAAGCTTCAGGTGAACTCAACGCTTGTTTTTGACGGGTCACTATCCCGGGACAGGGAGGGAGCACTTTATTACAGCTGGGACTTTGGTGATGGAACGAAGGATGTGGGTCAGATAATTTCCCATTCCTACGTTGGACCAGGTAACTATACTGTGTGTTTGAACATAACCGACCAACAAGGTTCGAGCGATGAGGTTCGAAAGGTCATCTGGGTCAAGGACCTCCCTGTTGACAAAGAAGGGCTTCCGGAAGATGATGGTGATGGGAACGATGATGACGACACAAGCGACCTTGAGAGGTGGGTATGGGCCTTCTCGGTGCTGAGCATTGTCCTGTTCTTATCCACTTTGGTCCTGCTTTTCATACTTCTTTGGACTAAAAGAGATGGCAAAGCCGATACAGAGGATGGGATGGAATAAGCCAGTTCATCCTATGATTTTGGGGATTTGACCTAAAAATCCCATTTTTTGTTTATTAATGCTACTCTTCCTTAAGACAACGGTAAGATAACCGTACCATTACCTGTTTATATTCTGAAAGTCCGGTCCGAATCTGCTTATATAATGTCCATGACCTGGTCATCTATGAGCACCTAAAAGTCCGGAAGGGGTAAGCATGGAGAGAAAAAAACTGGTGATGTTCCTGATATCCTTGATGTTGTTGAGCATCCTATCCTTATCTTCAGAGGCTGGTAGGGCAGCAGATGACGGTTACAAAGATACTTTTAAAGAGGTAGAAAGGGAAACCCATGGAGGATACGGTAATTACTTCACCGAGAACGTAGGGCAGTGGGATGATGATGTCCTTTTCTTTGGAAGATGCGCCTTTGGAGCCATTACTATCCATGATGAGGGAGTGGTCTATTCTATCACTGATGGAAGGGACACAAAGAGGCTTCAGTTGGGTTTCCATCATGGCAGGGTGTCCTCCTTCGAAGTTACAGGGGACCTCGGGTTCAGGACCAACTACATCTTAGGCAATGACCCGACCAGTTGGGGAATAGGTGCCAGAAACTATCAGGAGGTCGTCCTCAAGGACGTCTGGGAGGATGTTGACCTCTTATACCGGTTCGCGCCTGGGGGGATCAAATACGATGTCATACTTGGACCAGGTTCAGACCACAGGGATGTCATATTTGAGGTCAGAGGTCATGATAGGCTTTCGACCGACAGTTCAAGGCTCACGATGTCCACTTCTAGCGGGACCGTACTTACAGATACAGAGCTTATTGCGATCGATGATCACGGGGACAGGTTGCCTGTCAGGTTCAAGGTGATGAACGCTTCATACTATGGGTTCGATCTCGACAGGCCAGTCGGTAGGGCCGTTACGATCGACCCTCTTGTATACTCAACATACTTAGGAGGTTCATACGACGATTCGGCCAAAGTGGTCATGGACAGGTCCGGTAATTTTTACTTAGTTGGCGAGACTGCCTCCCCGGACTATCCGGTGACCCCTGGTTCTTTGAGCGGAACAAGGTCGGGCTATAACGACATCTGCGTTACAAAGCTCAATAGTACCGGTAAGGGGATCGTCTATTCGACGTATATAGGTGGTTCGTCCTTCGAGTTCTCATCCTGTGCGTTCGTTGACGAAAATGGCTTCCTTTACGTGTCCGGTGGGACGAACTCAGTCGATTTCCCCACTACGGAAGGGGCCCTCATGGAACATAATGTGAACAGTTACTACAACGACATTTTCGTGCTCAAGCTCAACGTCAGCGGTGACAAGCTGATCGCCTCGACCTACATCAGCGGGGACTGGTACGAATCGACCAAAGATATTCATGTCCAGGATGGTGCGGTCTATCTATGCGGTCAGATGGAGTCGCATGACTTCCCTTCAGAGAACGGACCTGTGAGCGGGGTCCACGGGACTGCGTTCTTCCTCATGATGGACGAGAACCTCACCACCATACTGGACAGCGCTTTCTGGGACACGCCTGGTTCGGAGATGGCCATCTGTCTGGATGTTGACAAGATGGGGACCGTGGTCATAGGAGGGACGTCATCGAATCCTTTCTTCCCGGTGACGCCGGGGACGTTCTCCACTGACCCGAAGACAATGATGGGGCCCGGCATCTTCATTGTGAAGTATTGTCCTGGGAACGGAACGATACTGTTCTCAAGCATGATGGGTGGGTACTCATCAGACATCATATCTGGTATAGAGATCGATAGTAATGGAGACATATATTTCGCGGGGTCAACCTTCGGTTATGGAAATAATCACTTCCCTACTACCAAAGGGGCATTCGATACGGTCATCAACGGTACCAGGGACGGGATCCTCGGCAAGCTCTCAGGGAACGGGACCACCCTGATGTTCTCGACCCTCTTAGGAGGTGATTCCGAGGACTGCCTCTATTCATTATCACTGGACGCTATTGACCGACCAGCCGTGGCTGGTATTACAAGTTCGACATCGAACCTTCCTGTGACAGAGGGAGCGGTCCAGAGGACCCTGAAAGGTGACTTTGACTGTTTCGCAGTTGTCGTGGCCCCAAAGGGTGATAGGGTGGTCTTCTCGACATACCTCGGAGGGTCATCTGATGACTCTCTTAGCTCCCTGGTGGCCGTTGGGACGAACAGACTTGTTGTCTGCGGAACGACCTCCTCGAACGATTTCCCTACTGTGAACGGTCCGCTGAGGGGCAGCAACTCGGGCAGCTATGATATCTTCCTCTCGATCATGGAATATGACTCGGTCCCAAACGCACCGAAGGACCTGATGGCCAGAGCGCTCGGCGGATCGATATCGCTCTCCTGGGAGCAACCTGAAAACACTGGTAATAGTATCTTGGTCAATTATTCCATCTACAGAGGGCCTGGTCCCGATAATTTGTCATCGCTCATGATCCAGGGTAACGTCAGGTCATATCTGGACCTAAGTGTCGAGTACGGTATCGTATATTACTATCGAATATCCGCATGGAACATTCTCGGTGAGGGGCCTAAGAGCGCCCCTGCCTCCAATCGCACGCTTACCATACCTGACCCGCCTAGGAACCTTACAGCCGCTGCCGGTGTGAATTTCATAGAGCTTACCTGGGAATGTTCGGCCTTTACAGGAGGCATCCCCTTGACCGGTTACCGGCTCTACAGGAGCGGACCGGGCGGAAGGATGTCGAGCATAGCCAAACTGGGTCCAATGGCCAAGGGTTACATTGACGAGGAGATCGAGGACGGGTCGCGTTACACCTACAACCTCTCAGCATCTAACGAAATTGGTCCATCCATCCTGAACGCTACCGTTTCCGTCAGTGCGTTGACGGTACCGACACCTCCCAGGGACCTTGAGCTTGAGGGTGGGGAAGGAACGATATCGCTCCACTGGCAACCCCCTTTTGACGATAACGGGTCACCGCTGATACGTTATAAGATCTACAGGTCCAATGAGGATGAAGGACTGTTCATCCATTCGATCGTACCACCCAATATCCTTGAATTCGCTGACCTCTATCTGGAGAACGGCCACAACTATTCATACCAAGTGACAGCAGAGAACATCAAGGGCGAATCGCTCCCATCAAACACCGGCATGACGTTCCCAAGGACCGTTCCCACCGCCCCTACCAGGCTCCTTTGGGACCTGGAAGGGGACCTGGTCAGATTGGTATGGGGTCCTCCCGAGGACAACGGTGGCATAGATGTATTGGGATACCTCATTAGGTCGGGAAGTGGGATCGACAGATTGGTCAACGTCTCGCAACAGTCATCCCTGGATGCCCTTACCTACCTGGACCCGATCCCATTCAATGGCTCCAGCAGGTTCTATTCCGTCTCCTGTTTTAGCGTGGTCGGACCATCTCGAGCCTCAGCGGTCGTCATGGTTCCGGCCATGACCATGCCATCCTGCCCCCTCGAACTGAGGGCGGTCCCAGGAGATTCTTCTGTTAAACTTACTTGGGATGTTCCTTCAACGGATGGTGGTACTTCTCTGCTCGGATACAGGGTACACAGGTCTATTGGGGGAGGCGCTCCATCCATAGTTTATAATGTCACGGTGGAGGGTCAGCTCGGTCTGTTGGACGAAGGATTGACCAACGGGGTTACCTTCAAGTATTGGGTGGACGCCATTAACATCATAGGTCCTTCTGGTCTCTCTGAACCTGTGACCACGGTCCCGTTCGGACTGCCCGACCCACCATCTGACCTGAACTTAAAAGAGATGGACAGTGCGATATTGGTCTCTTGGGACCGCCCCACGGACGATGGAGGATCAGTCATCACGGGTTACAAGGTAATGAGGGGAACGGAAGGTGGGAACTTTGTAACAGTCTGTGTCTGCCCATCAGAGATGGAAGAGCTAAATGACACCGGCCTCTTGAACGGCCAGGTCTATCTCTATGTTGTCTCAACTATCACGGGGTTCGGTGTGTCCGTGCTAAGCGAGGTCCTGAACGCAAGCCCCTGCTCGACCCCAGGTAAGGTCAATGACCTGCAGGTGGTCCTTGAAAATGGAAGCGTTGTTCTAAAATGGGAAACCCCGTTATCAACTGGAGGCAGATCGGTCCTTGGTTACGAGATATCGAGAAGAACCGGATGGAACGGCTCCGATTTTGTACTCGATTTCCACTCCACAAACACCACCTATATAGATATCGGGCTGACCCCGGGTTCCACCTACGAATACAGCATTGCAGCCTGGAACACCGTTGGGAGAGGGGAGAAAGAAGTTCTAATTATCACTTTACCCCTTGACGATCGGGAAGAATCTCAAACAAAGGACCTTTCAACCTTCCTATGGATAGGGGGCTTGATGGTTCTTATTGCGATCATGACCCTCCTATTGGTGTTGAGGAGGGGTTCAAAAGGCAAAGGATTGATCGATGTCGATAGGTGGGATATCGAGGACCATGAAGAGTGACCTTTCACATCGCTAAAGGTCCCGAGACCTACGGGTTCGAATCCTCTGGTTATAATTGAATAAAAATAGAGGTCCTGGGGCCTTAATGATCACTATCCAATAAGGGCCCCAGATCTTGGAAAAACCTCGCTTTCTAAAGCTTATTCGACGGTTTTCCCGACTTTTTCTTCCTGGCTTGAATATTGATGATGAGGAAGAAAAAGAGCCACCAGAGGGATTCGAACCCTCGACCTGCTGATTACGAATCAGCCGCTCAACCGGGCTAAGCTATGGTGGCATTTTTTCGACGGTAGTCATCGTTGCTTTATTAACCATTCCATCATCGAACTATACCTTGTGGACTAAGCGTCCTTCACGATCCCATCGAACCTTGCAGACGGAAGGAATACCATGAACCTTGCTCCTGCCTTATGGTTCCCGGAGACCCTGTCCTCCACCCAGATCTTCCCACTGTACCTTTCGGCTATCCCCCTCACAACCGAGAGCCCCAGACCTGAACCCGGGAGATTGCCGTCCTGTCTGAACCTTCTGTCGAAGAGCCGTTCCTTCATATCGTCAGGGATACCTTTGCCATGGTCCGAGAACGAGAGCAGGAAACCATCTACATTGTTGTATTTGAAGTCCTTTATATCAAGGTCTAGCTCCACATCACTGCCCGATGTGTTAGTGATCGAATTCCTGAGGATGTTCATGACGAGGTCGTCTATCATCTCATCGCACCTTACAATGTACGGGCCTCGGTCCTGGGTCTTGTAGTTCAAGAGGATGTTCCTATCACCGAACTGCTTTTTGACCTTCTCAATGTTCTTAAGCACCCTCTCCTCCAGGTCCGTGATGCTGAGCTCAGGTGACTGTCTCTGGATCTTTGATAGCGATTTGACCTTGGATATCATCTGATTGGACCTCTCGAGGGCGGACCTGCACTGTGCGATGTACCTTCTTGTGTCCTCGCTCTGTTTGGACCTGGTCAGCTTCTCGCCCATCAGGTCCAGGAAGCCCAGCACGCTCGTATTGATGTTCGAGATATCGTGCGACAGTAGGTCCATATAGAGCTCGGTCTGTGATTTGCTCTCCTTGAGCTTCTCCTCCATACGGACCCTGTGGGTCACGTCCCTCCTTGTCCCCTTGACGCCCTTTATCTTTCCCTCTTTATCGACCCTGACCATAGAGACCTCGAACTGTCGCTCCTCCTCTCCCAGCCATTTCCTTTCTATCCCCTTGACATCGCCTTTGTCAAGTACCTCGCGGAGCATCCTGAAGAACTGGATGTCCTCGAAACCCTTGAACACAGGGTTCCCTAAGGACAGATCGATACCGCTTTGCCGTATGAAGCTTGGGTTCAGGAGCGTGAAGACCGCGTTCCTGTAGAAGGTTATGGTCATCGCCTCTATATCCTGCATCTTCTCGAACGGAACCCCGATCTCGGCCTCATAGACCCCTTCATCCACACGGTCAAGGATGTCAAGGGTCCTCTCCCTCTCGAGCATGACCTCCTGGTTCAGGAAGGCATTGACGATGGCAAGGGAGATGTGGGCCCCCATGAACTCGAGCTTCTTCAGGTCCGTCTCAGAGAAGAACCCCGGGGTCTCGTTGACAAGAGCGATTATTCCCACTACCTCGCTCTCTGCCGTCACGGGAACGACCACAGCGCTCCTGTATTTCAGGATGTCAACGACGTCCCTTGTCGTTCTTCTATCGGCCCCCGCGTCTTTGATGACCATACCCTCACCGGTCTGGGCTACCAGTCCGGTAAGATGGGTCCCAAGGTGGATCTTCTGGTATTTCATCGCATAGCTCGCATCGAACTTGTAGGTGGCCTTCAATTTGATATCGTTCGACCCCTTCTCTCTGAAGAACAGGGCCCCACCGCTTGCTCCAAAGCCCCTGCAGAGGACCTCGAGGATATTGGGCATCAGCTCCTCGGGTCTTGTGAAGGATGTGACAACGCGGGCCAGCTCGGTCCTCATGTGTATCTCGTGCTTCAGCCTTGAGACCTCTGACTGGAGCTCTTTCATCTCGCTCGAGGGTTCTACGCTCGGTTCGTCCGCCATACGGCTTTTGGCATGATAGCAACAACTACTTAATCCTAATCCTTGGAGAGGGTGGCTATAGTAGGTGAACTGGCCACTGTGAGGTAAGGACATCTCGAGTCGGTCCTCCATGGACCGTAAACGATTATTACAGAGTATGTCATGCCCTATACATGGCCCAGGTACGGTTGGACGCAAAGCGCAGGAACATGCTCATTGCCGGGGTATCCCTGGTCGTCCTGCTCCTTTTGACCTCCCTTGCATACATGCTTTTAAAGGAGGGAAGGCCCAAGGGACCTGAATATTCTCCATCGGTCGACCTTCCAGCTGACTTTGGTGTCCTGATGGAAATGCCCATCGATGAGGACGGATTGATGTTCTCCACACTGCTTTCATCCATAGTCGTTGGACCTGATGGCAACTATCATCCGTTCTTCATCCTTTCAGAGGACGGGACCCTCGACGCCCACCAAATGGACACGATCTCATCGTTGGGCCTTGAGACGATGGATTTCCTCCTGTTCAGCAAGGACGCTGAGGCATCCTTCCCCGCCGAGGGGCAGGTAAAGGTCACTGGGAAATATGATATGGGCCCGTTGAGCCTGGGCAGGTTCAAAGGTTTCGATGGCCTCCTTACCGTCAAGGACCATGAAGAGGCCCTCTGGGCAGCCCCCATCGCCCGGCACACGAACAAGGTCCTTGTCTCGGGACCATCCACCTATGGGTCGCAAGATGAGGCATGGTCGGAGCTCAAGGAGCTCGGTGTACCCTTCGATTATATTATGGTCGTGAACCCACTGGACCTGAGCACCCAGACGCTCCATTCCTCTCCAGGGTACAATAGCTCGGACGACCAGTTCCACGTTCCAGCCCTTTCAGCAGTGGCGGGAGAGGTCGCAGCTTACAGGTCAGCTTACGTGATGACCGAGTACACACCTTCCTCACAGGAGATAGGGGACATGGACCTTGAGCTCAATTGCAGGGCCATAGGTTATTATCTGGCCTTGAAGGACGCCGCCTTGAAGAACGGCATACCGACCTATGTGACCTTGGTAGGTTCCGCATCAGCGGTCCCTCAGTTCCAGCTCCCTGACCAGACCTCTTCGGACCCCAACGGCGTTGAAGGGGACCTTCTGGTCAGCTCCGATGTCGCCTACGGATTCCTAGGGGACGACCCCTACTACATGGACTCCTCTGTTGGTAGGTTGGTGAACCTGAACGTCCAGGGCATGTCCAATCAGATGGTCAGGACCTATATGTTCGATTCGTTCAAGGATACAGTCAGCGTCGATTACACATCCGGGAACAAAGAGATGGCATGGAGGAACCACGGGGCCTCCTTCTCAGGTTACGAGATCACCTACGAGAGGGGACAGGTGACACCAGCCAGGTTCTGGTGCAGGGATGCCGAGGACGAGGGGATGACCTATGATTATATCGGTCCGACAGGTGTCGGAAGGGACATCCTCATAGGCGATGGTGTTGACCCCAAGACCCCAGCGGATATGAACGCGGCGATGGAAGCATCCGGCCTCATAGCCTACAGAGGCCATGGCTCCGAGTACGGTTCTCTATACATGGTCCCTTATGCCGTGAGCGGTTCGGAGAGCGGTGTTCTGAGGGCAGAGGAGGTCAGGGATATGCTCCTTCCACCACAGCTTGGCTTCTGGGTCGCCTGCATGAACACGAAGATACACGGGGCAGGTTGGTGGAAACCGGCCGAACCGATTGAGGTACAGCGGACCTTCGCTTTGAACTACCTATATGGTGGTGCGGTCATTGCCGGCGGTGCGACCGAGGTGAGCTTCTCCAACATAATGCAGGACACATCCTCGGCCTCCGAGGAATGGCTCCCCGGGGTTATTGTAGGGAGATGGGGGGACGGCAATTACGAGTGGGACCTCAACGATGCCTGGTTCGCTTTCTTCTGGGATGCTATACTCAACAAGGAATCGGACCATCCTACCGTAGGCCAGGCCCTTAGATGGGCAGAGAACCGGTACATCCTCAACCCCATCCATGAAAAGAAGGTGAGCCCGTTCATCCAGGAACTGGACGACCCTGAATGGCAGGGTGGTCTCCTTGGTGCCCACTGGAAGGAGGCCTCCATGTTCACGATATATGGGGACCCTGCCTTCAGTCCAGCAGGGAACAAGCCGGGAGAGAACACATATAGGCCTTGGGTCAACGGACCCGAGGATACTGGCGAACCTTGAATCTCAGGGCTCCCTCAGTTCGAGCTTGCCCCTGCCCCTAACGAATACCACGGGAACACCTCTTTTCAGAAGATTGTCCCTGAGCTTCCTGTCCATCGTTAGAACTGGCCAGGACATCTTCAGAGCAAGGTTGAATATGGGGCCGTCTCCCAGACCCTTGATATCAATGGTCTCGTATTTGGACGAAAGGGCAATGGCGGCCTTGGCCAATCTTTCTCCCTTGGCTGCCAGGTATTCCAGTTCCCTAAGGACCGGGGTTGGGACTATAGGTCGCACCCCTGGGAGGACCCTTTCCAGTTCAAGGTCCAGATTGAAGGAGAACTGGAACGGGGCTATGAGCGCATTGGAATCGAGTATGAGCCTCTTGGTCCCGTCCGGAGGCATGGAGATGTCCTCCCCCTAAATGATCATTCCATAACCTATCAGCCTGAACTTGCTGCCCACCCTTCTGCTGATTGCGACCCTTTGCCCCTTCTCTGCGCAGACGGGCATCTTCAGATTGAGCTCGACCTTGTCCCCCTGCGGTGATGTGACAATACCCACAGTGGTAGAAGTCCCCACGTTCAGCATCAGGACCTCGCTGGTCCTTATCTTATCGACCTTGGACTCCACATCGAGACCGACGAGGTATTCCATCAGATGGACCTCCAAGGACATCTTGTCCCTGACCTCTGGGAGATGGCCAGGCAGTCCGACAACGGAACCTATCAGGGAATCGGATTTGGTCAGTGCCGGGTCGAGGCCTGTCCCTATCGCAGCAAGGCCGCCAGGGGTAATGTTCTTCCTGGGCTTTCCTCCGGCCATAAGTGATACCACGTTCGTCCTAAGCGGTTTGAAGACCATATTCGAGGTACCCTTCTCTCCCACCTGTATCCCTGGTCTTATCTCGATCTCATCACCCTCGCTCAGGACCCCCTGGATCAGAGTGCCGCCTAGTACGCCACCCGAGATGTCCTTGTAATCCATGCCCGGTTTGTTCACATCGAACGACCTGGCAATGTACATCCTTGGATGCCTATCGCTTTTGTGAGGCTGTTCCTTTATGAACTTCTCTATGAACATGATGAGAATGTCAAGGTTCGACCCGTGATGGGCGGAGACCGGGACTATTGGAGCGTTCTCGGCCACGGTCCCCTTGACGAAGTCCTTGATCTGTTTGTAATTCTTCCTTGCCGTCTCCTCGGTCACAAGGTCGATCTTGGTCTGGACGATGATGACGTTCTTTATGCCTATGAAATCTAGGGCCATCAGGTGCTCCCTTGTCTGAGGTTGAGGGCACTTCTCGTTGGCGGAGATCAGAAGTAGGGCGCCATCCATAATGGCCGCCCCGGAGAGCATTGTCGCCATTAGGGTCTCGTGTCCGGGAGCATCGACGAAGGAGACGGCCCTGAGGACCTCGGTCTTGGTCCCGCAATGAGCGCATTTTGCTGCGGTGGTGTAGCACTGCGGTTCAGGGCACTTTGGGCACTTCATGAACTGCGCATCTGCATAACCCAGCTTGATGGTGATCCCGCGCTTGATCTCCTCGGAGTGGGTATCGGTCCAGACCCCGGTCAGAGCCTCTGTGAGGGTCGTCTTACCATGGTCGACATGGCCGACCAGTCCGATGTTCACGACAGGCGGGTTCTTGACCTTCATTTGGTCTCCCCTTGTTTCAACTGGTCCTCTATGGGCCTGGGACCGTAGGATGTGACCTTCATGTTTATCTGGACTATCTCTGAGGAGATGGTGTTGCCCCTGATCGTCTTCCTCTTTCGCTGGCCGGGGTGGGACGGATGGTATCCAAGGCCTTCGGACAGAAGGACCCTCTTCCTCTGCTGGCCCGGAAGGTCGTTCCTCATTGGGAACCCGTCCTTGTCGGAGCCGCCTGTTATCTTCAGTTTATAGCCCGGGAGAGAGACGAACAGGCCGTCGAACTCGTCCCCTATCTTCATACCTAGTAGCCTGTTGGCATGCTGGCCCGATACTTGGGCATTGTAGGTCTTGCCGTTCTTTACATCCGCTATGACCGCTTTATATTCGACCATTCTATATCACCGTTCCTGAGCGGACCGTTCCTTATCAGATCTCCATCAGGTACTGAGCTATCTCCTTCCTGACGTTCTCGTCCAGGGGAAGCGTTATGGACTTACCCTTCTGGAACTGCTTTGTATCGTCCTGTTTGAAGTAGCCCCTTGAAAGGGAGATGAACTCAGTCTCTCCCCTGCTGCCGCCAACGGCCTTCTTGCGGGCCACCTCTATGAAGTTCCTCTTCCCGAACGGGATAGTCTTGAAGTTTATCGTTTCGAACTCGACCATTGTCGGTCCTCCGGTTCGGTTGGGACAATAAGTTACCGTATATAACGTTTTGTCCTTCCTACTATACGTGGCCCAGGGGTGTCGGCGGAGGTCAGATGGTGTCATTCCCAAAAGAACGTTTATAAATCTTGACCGCTTCCCAGTCCCAAAAGGGCATTATTGGCAGGTATCCACCAATAAAGTATTTCTATCCCGTGGACCGATGTACTGCCACACCTAGTATAGCTCTTTTCGGAGGAAGAAAAATGGACAAGAACCGAAGGGCTTTGGCCCTTTACCTGACAGTGTTCGCGGTCGCCTTCCTGCTGGCGGTCCCGTTCCTTAACCTGCTGGCGACCGGAGCTACCTTCAGCTTCCAGAGTCAGTTGACGAGCGATAACGTTGAACAGGAAAGGATAAGGACCGCGGTCGTAGGTTCGGGATCCACAGCCCATATCTATATGGTCTATGAGGACCGAAATACGGCTGGCATCAACACACCCCATGTCTTTTTCAAGAGGTCTATAAACGGTGGTTCGTCCTTCGAGGCACCTTTCGATTTCTTGTCCGGTGTGACCAACACCAACCAGAAGCAGGTCTGGCCATCCATTGCCGTTCATGAAGGTATCACCCAGAACACACTAGCTGCGGTTTACCTAGATAATTCGGACGATCAGGTCTTTCTGGATTACAAGATAATGTGCAGGATCTCGACCAACGGTGGTTCGACCTGGAGTACGGGTTATGAGGTAAGCGGACCCCAGAACAATTACAAGGAGATACAGGTCACTTTCGACCATAACGGTAACCTCTTTGTGCTCTATTATAGGGGAAGTTACTATAATGTCGTCTTTTCCACAGATTTCGGACAAACGTGGTCATCATCACAGCAGGTAATATTACCTGCAGGTAATCCTGACACTTTGTACAGGCTTGCTTCTATAGCTGCCGATGGTACCAGTGTTGGGGTCGCATACCAATCGAACCCCAACTGGAAAGGAAAAATATTCTTCACCAAAGCTCCAACAACGAACCTCGGCAGTGGGGTACTTTCCTGGAGTGATCCATTGCTTATTAACTATATATTTGGTAGTGACCCGGAAGGTTGGAATCCGGTCCTGACCGCAGAGAAGGACGTATTCCATCTTACCTGGTGGGATTTCGAGACCGATGCCGGCGGAGCGTATGCTGCTGAGGATACTTTTAAAAAGGATAAACCATGTGTGAAATATACTAGGTCCACGGACCATGGAGTCTCCTTTAAGGTCGGATCCAACCTCAATATCATTGTGAACGAACCAGATTCCCCTACCTATTGGATCTCGATCCCTTGGATGGACACTTCATCCTCAGGTAAGATAGCGATAATGTGGGTGGATCTAAGCCGTGGGTACCCCAATTTCTTCGTCACGGTATCTGCAGACAATGGAGCTACATGGTCCAAACCGAACAGGGCCAACAGCTATTTCCCCGAACAGGAGTTTCTTACGACCCTTGATGATCCGAACCCAGATGCTAATTTTAGAGTAGGCATCGATACAGGGGATAACCTATATTGCACTTGGCTCGCAAGGCCATCGAGCACTGAGGACAAGGAGATAATGTTCTCAAGGTCCATCGTCAACACACCGCCAGTTGCGATATCGGACCTTAAGGTCAGGGACTTTGATGAGACGTGGGGGGATGTCCAGTGGTCCATCAACAGGGAACCGGACTTCATGGAGTACAGAACGCATATTTCCACCACACAGGGGTTCGTTCCGAACTATGTCCCATTCCCTGCAGGGACACTTTACAATGTCTCGAAGAACCAGATGATGCAGTACGAGCTCTTCAAGAACCTTGAGCCAGATGCGCCGTACTACATCAAGGTGGAGGTCGTTGATGATGAGAACGTCACTTCCGTTTCTAATGAGGTCACCTTTAAAACGCTTAGGGTAAATGTGGCACCGATATTCAGTTCCAAGTTAGATACCATGGTCATCGAACTGAACGAGGATTCGAAACTGGTAAAGGCCATCAATGTCTCGGATTGGGTGGATTACACACCTTACGCTTTCGAGACAAGGTATGACTTTGCCGAAGGGAAATATATCAAGGACGACTGGTACAATGATATTTACGAGCTCTATTTCGAGCTTGAGAGCGAGGAGGAGGATGCTATAGTCCTAGGGAACCTCTATGACGAATGGCACGGTCAGAACTATTACTATGTGGATTTCAACTCCAATCCCAACTTCAAAGACCAGTCAGGCGACGTCAGGTTCAGATTGAAGGTGACGGACCCTGGAAAGGACGGTAGCCTGCAATCCGTCAAGGACAACAAGGCGAACACATCCTACTGGTTCACTGTCAGGGTGCTATCGACGAACGATGTCCCTGAATGGAAGAGCTTCACGGACCTGATGATAGGGACCGGGAAGCTCACCGATATGAGCAGGGTCACGGACATACTGACCCTTGACGATGCCAACACGAGCTGTATAGAGGAGCAGGAATACAGCTTCAGGGTGAACTGCCTGGACGTTGACGGCGATTTCATTAAGCTCGAGGTCCAGACCGGCGACCCTATGAAGAGCAGGATAGCGGTGAAGAGGGACACTGTCGATCCCAGACGCGCCGCCGTTTTCACCTTCACCCCTCAGGACTCCGACCTTCCCCTGGTCAAATTCAACATAACTGCGAACGATGAGAAGGGCGGGATCATCAATGTGACCATCGTTATACCCGTGAAGAACCTCAACGATGAGCCGTTTTTCCTCACAGTGAACGGTGAGGCCATAGGTCCCAAGGGCGATACCGTGGTTTTCGAGGCCCTAGAGAAGAGTACGTTACAGTTCAATGTCACGGGCTGGGATATAGACCCCAGTGAGCTGTTGACGTTATCTGCCTCCCCCTCCACCACGAGAGTGGTCAAGACGGGTCCCGGAGCATGGGATGTCAGTTACATTGTCCCTGATTATACTACAAGGACATCAACCCTGAACCTTCTCCTTAGGGACCGTCAGGGCTCGTTTGCCGACCTTACCGTGACCGTGAACATTAAGGATGTCCCTCAACCGCCGCAGTTCACGGACCCGATCATCATGAGGCCACTATATGATGCCACGGATGTCAACGAATGGGGTGGGGTAGGGGGCAAGTTCATAAGGCCCGAGTTCGGAGAGCCAGTGGAGTTCGAGGCGTTCGCGATCGACCCTGACGGGGACCTGCTCAATTTCACATGGAGGTTCTCGAACGAGAAGGAGAACATCAATTGGACCCTCTACGGAAAGAAGGTTTCCATGAGCTTCTATCCTACACAGAGCAAGCTCTCCTACGCCAAGAGGGAGAAGTTCAGGGTCAACCTCAGTGTTTCCGATAGTGTCTTTGGGGCGATCTATGGATATATTGAAACATGGGTCGAACTAGATGATGATAATGACAACGATGGGCTACCGGACAACCGAGAGCTCTGGTTCTACAATCTTATAGTGGACCCTGAATCGGGAAGGCCCGAGAAACCAGAAGCATGGAAAGAAGTAAGTGATGATTCAAATTGGCAGAAGTTTGCAGACCAGATGGTCCAGAACTACAAGGACCAGCAGGTTCTGCTCACAGAGGAGGTCAAGGCAGAACCACTGCTTCTGTTCAAACCAGGCGATGACCTTGACATGGACCGGACAGAGGACAATTTTAGGTACACTAACAAAGATGAGATGGGCTTCAACTTCCCCCAACAGGAGACCGAGCTAGAGCGGACCCAAAGGGTGAACACCTACTCCATAGACCCTCTTGACCCACTCGTTTGGCCTGGTCATCAGAGGGTCGACCCAGACCCAACAGATGTTGATCCTCCACCTCCACCACCACCCACTTGGTTGATCATAGGTGCATCTATTATTGTTTTGATCATCATTACAGGGGTTTTAGTTGTGATCTTCATCCTCCGCAGGGAGAAGGTCATCGAAAAGAGGGAGGACGAGGACCTGGAAAAGAGGGTCAAGGACCACGAGAAGAGACAGGCTGTGATCCAGGGCATGTACGGTGTCCAGAAGGCAGGAGATGCCATTGGTCCAGACCAATCGACACTATCGGACCTCACCCTTGATATGGGCGGTGAGGTCTACCACGAGGAGGGTTCCCACACTCTGACCGTCAAGAGGAAGGAGGACGAAAAGACCGGACCTCGGAGGGAGAGGAGCGATTCCGGGCCTCTCTTCGAGAAATCCGCTCCCAAGCTGGACCTTACCGAATCTCTGAAGCTTGAGACCATTGATATCAGTGACGATGTCACACAGATGGACCATTCCGGGGTCGATGAAGATGCGCTCGGAGCGTCCATGGACGACCTCATGGATGCCGCCAAGGAGTTCGATCCCAATGCCGTCAAGAACGCAGGCGGCAATGTCATGGTCGGTGCGCTCCCAATGGAGGAGCAGATGAAGCTCAGACAGCAGGGTTCACAGCTCGGAGGACCAAGGCTCCCGCCCCCTGGACAGGAAGGGGTTCCCATGGCCCCCCCGCCCAGACCGCCCATGCCTGGAGCCCCTCCTCTACCCCAGCAGATGCCGCCGAAAAGGCCCCAACAGTGAGCGGGTAAGGACCGGCGGACCTCCTCTATGTTCACCCCTGTCGGGGAAAAGTACTTGATGGTGTCCGTGAAATATTGGTCCCATGAAAGGACAGCATCTGATAGTCGCCATCACAGGTGCAACCGGGGCCGGATATGGACTGGAGCTCTTGAAGGCCCTCTCCAAGAGGAGGAAGGAGGGGCTTGAGGTATCGCTGATATGCTCCGAGGGAGCTATAAGGATCATGGAACGCGAAGCTGGGGCCTCGCTCGAAGACCTTGGGACGCTGGTCGATAGGACAGTCATGGCGGGTACAATGGACGATAAACTGGCATCGGGGTCCAACCCCTTCGAATCCATGGTGATAATACCCTGTACCATCTCAACGGCGGCAAAGGTCCGGGCATCCATAGCCGACAACCTGATTACAAGGACCGCTGCTGTCGCCTTAAAGGAGAGGCGCAAGCTCGTCCTGGTCGTTAGGGAGACCCCGCTTTCCACGCCAGCGCTGCAGGCCTTGAGCGACCTCTCAGCATGGGGGGCGGTCGTTATGCCCGCCTCACCGCCCTTCTACGGAATGGACAACCCGTCCGCAAGGGAAATACAGAGGGTTTTTGCCGGGAGGGTTCTGGACCTCCTCGGCATAGAGAACGATATGACACCGAGGTACTGCCCGGAAGAGGAGTGCTCTTGAACGGAGGTCAGAGATTGATAGAAAGGAGCTTCATCTTCATCCCAGGCGTCGGTGAGAGGACCGAAAGGAAGCTCTGGGATGAGGGGGTGGACAGCTGGTCAGCTTTCCTGGGCAGGGAAAAGGTCGGTCCCCTAAAAGGCGCCAGGAAAGAGCTGGCAGACTCATTGGTCCACGAGGCAGTGAAAAGATTGGAGCTCAAGGACCGCTCCTTCTTCTCCGACCTGATCCCATCTAAAGAGACCTGGAGGCTCTGGCCGGCCTTCGGCGGGAACGCTGCCTTCCTCGACATAGAGACCACAGGGACCAGGAGGACCTCGCCCATAACGGTAGTAGGGGTCCATGACCAGAGGGGCTATAGGATAGCCCTCAGAGGGAGGAACCTTTCCACATCGGCCATAAAAGAGATGCTCGATGATGCATCCATGCTCGTCACCTTCAACGGCCTCTCTTTCGATGTACCTATAATAGAGCACCATTTTCCCGGAAGTGTGCCCAAGGTCCCCCACCTGGACCTGCTCCATCTTGCCAGGAGGTTAGGGTTCAGGGGTGGATTGAAAGCGCTCGAGCTCCAGCTGGGGATGGCAAGGCCCCAAGAGGTCCAGGGCATGTCAGGTGAAGATGCCGTAAGGTTGTGGCGCCTCTATGAAAGGGATGGTAACACGAACGCTTTGAGGCTCCTTTTGAAGTATAACATGGAGGACATTAAGAACCTAAGGCCCATCACCGAGAGACTGGTGGATATGATGAAAAAGAGGGTGATGGAATGAGAAGAACAAGGTCGATATGGGCATCGTTCCTGCTTGTATTTCTATTAAGCACACTGGTAACCCTCCCTTCATCGTTCGTCCCGGCAGAGGGACAGGGCCAGGGTCCGACCGCACCCATACCGGTCATCACGAACTTTACTATGTCGTTGAGGAACATCTCAGGGACCATAGTGTTCCGATTCACCGCTGACGGGACCTGTTCTCCTGGTACGGACCATGTGAACGTATCGTTCGGCGTTGGCAATATATCGGCATCTCCCGAGCCTCCAGAAGAAGGCTGGATAGAGCCTATCGAGATGATGTTCTTCGGGACCGGGGTCAGCCTCAGACCTACCGGTCCAAAGACCGACCCCTGGTCCAAATGGGCCTTCAGGCTCGGGGCCCGCATCCCAGCAGGGACCGACCCGGAGGACCTGCTTGATATCGTCGGGGGCATCTTCGGGAACGAGACGCCGGACCTGAGCGGGATCAACTGGTCCTTGGTGGACACTGGGATCCTTGAAGACATTGAAGAAATCAAGATGTTCCTGTTCGCAAGGGCCTATTCGGGGAACGGCAGCTATGGTGGGACTGAGATGGACATAACCGATAGGGTCGTCCCTGCCCTGTTGGAGTTCGCAAGGTCCGAGGGGCTCATAGATGACGATGATGAAGGTCCCGACGACACGGATGACGAAAGGGAGGAGGACGCATCTTTCTGGCCGTTGCTCATCGTAGGTTTCATATTGGCTGAGGTCCTCTTTCTTGCCATGATAATATACCTTATTAGGAAGAGGAAATCCAGGAATAGGACCTGATGGAATCCATAGGTTAATATCACATCCTTCTGTTCCATAGCCTAGGGGGTCAACGACCATGGCATCGCATAGGTACCTACTGCTCGCCATGTGCTTGCTGCTTCTCCTACCATCATACGCTCTTATCGTCCAGGCAACGGACCCACCAAGAGAGACCGCCGTCGTCTGGGGGACCGTCTATGATGTCACCAACGGAAAGGGGCTCCATAACCATACTGTGTCAATAAGCGCTGACAGGTTCATGGGAAAGAGGGCCGTGACCGATGGTGAGGGGAGGTACAGGTTCAACCTCACATCGGGAACGTTCGTCGCAAGGGTCTTCGATCCCTTGGGCGATCAGGTCGATGAGTTCGAGTTCTCACTCGAGGAAGGCCAGAGCAGATATCTGGATTTCGGCATAGACCCTTCCTTCGAACCTGTAACGAACATCCACGGCAGGATAACCGACAGGTTCGATGTCGGTCTCAGAGGGGTCACGATCAAGCTCGTGAGGGTTAGCTCTGGGAAGGAGCTGAGCGCCACCACTGACAGAAAGGGGAACTACACCATCGTAGCCCGCCCGGGAGATTACCTGTTCCAGGCCTTTTACAAGGGTCAGATGAGGGAGAACCGAACAGTGGAGCTCGTATGGAACGAGGAGAGGGAGCTTTCCGTGAGCCTTGATGTCAAACCTAAGCTCGAACTACCTAAATTGGAAGATGTGGGCTCGTTCCTTCAAGACCACTGGGTCCGCATCCTCATCTTCCTTGTTTCCATACTTTTCCTCCTTGTCGCATATGTGATAATAGAAAGGGCGAGCAATTGGTTCTTGAAGCGCA
Organism: uncultured Thermoplasmatales archaeon; assembly: GCA_964563055.1. Taxonomy (GTDB): domain Archaea; phylum Thermoplasmatota; class Penumbrarchaeia; order Penumbrarchaeales; family Penumbrarchaeaceae; genus JALOTP01. Next base: position 20,212 of record CAZLVP010000005.1, read on the forward strand.
GGAAGGAATCAGTGGTCCAGGAGTTCCATACACCCTTCAAGAGGATGGTCCAGCGCCTCTTTCTGATGGCGGCCCTTTTGATACTCGTCTACGAAATTTCCGGTTTTTCGAAGTTCGTCAGGGACTACATCTGGAGCTGGATGCCGGATTTCGCCGTACCCCTTGGGGGTGCGTTCGTGGTCCTTTTCCTATCCAGGCTGGAGTTCTATTTCATAGAGAGGTTCTGGACCTATATCCGGTCGAGGAAGGACAAGGATGGACAATCGATGGTCCCGGGCCAGCTCATATCTCTCCTCGAACCGACAACAAGGATCGTCGTGATAGGGCTCTCTGCCCTCATCGTTCTCATCCTGGTCCTTACGGCATTGGGATTGACTGGGGAGATACTTGGTACCCTGACCTCATTCTTCGTCAATAACGCGGGAAAACTGGTCTTCCTCGTTCTGATAGTGGTCTTTGCCATCTTTATGAAGAGGTTTGTGGACATCCTGTTCAAGGAGCTCGCAAAAAAGAAGAGCAGGATGAACGTCCAGATGCTGGACATTACACAGAAGGGTGCCATATCCATCACCTACTTTGCCGTGGGATTGATCTCCGTCTTCACCCTTTTCTCCATATTCGGCCTTGGTGACATAGGACAGACCTTCATTCTCGTCATATCCATGATAGTCGGTCTGGTCTTCTCCTTCGCCGCGACCGGTTCCATTGGGAACATTCTATCGGGGCTCGTTCTCATAACGATGAGGCCTTTCGAGGTGAACGACAGGGTCCAGGTTGGCAATTTCATAGGTGATGTCCAGGCGATAGGTATCATGTTCACAAGGATAAAGGACTTGGAGGGGAGGATAACTGAGGTCCCCAATAACAACGTGCTCCAGAACAACATTGTGAACTTTACCGTTTCAGGAAAGGAGGGGGGGTTTGCGGTCTACGTCGATGTGACCCTAGGATATGATATCCCCCCCAAGAGGGTAAGGGCCTTGATGAAACAGGCGGCCCTTGCGACCCCAGGCGTCGTCAAGAACCCCAGCCCTAGAGTGCTGCTTCGTGAGTTCCAAAACCATGCCGTTGAGTACAGGTTGAGAGCTTACGTCACTGACCCCTCCAATATGATGTTCGTCAGGTCAGGCGTGATGGAGAACATGATGACCATGTTCCACGGAGAGGGGCTAGAGATATTGAGCCCATTGTATCATGTGAAACGGGAAGGTACCGTTCCACCATCACCCCATGGTCAAGATGGTGAAAGCTCCCGAGAGGCTCAGACCATATCCACCGGGCTTTCCATGTTCGATACCATAGGTGGGCATTATGAAATGGATATGACCGATCAGACGAAGGAGGCGGTTCCGTAGGGACCACCAAAAAGTCCATAGCGCCCTTCGTCATCATCGGGGGACATCATGCCAATGGTCAAGCACGGCAGCATGGACCTACACTGGTGCGATACCTGTTCGGTCCCGCTGGTCATGAGAGGTCAGTGTCCTTCATGCGGAGCTCGGGCCAGAGGGGTCGCCTACACACCACCTGGAGATATCAGGCCCGCGTTCCCCTTCGATATCATCCAGTTCCGGAAGCTTGCGGACGACCAGTGGGGAGGAGGGGCAGGTCTTCTCCTTTTTCCGAACGAAGGGCCTTACCTGATAAACCCAAGCCCTTCCCCCGACAGGATGGACGAGATAATCGTTGATGGGGGGGTATTGGCGAACATTGCTTTCTTTCCTTTGAAGCTCGGGTCATACCTTCTTCCGAGAGAGAGCGCCTTCCGGGTGATGGGCTCCTCATCGTTCCGGCCCGAAAGGGGCTTCGTCAGGGCAGATGCCGTGGCCGCAAGGGCGGTCATTGAAGGAAAGAGCCTTCTTTCCCCTGGGATAGTTGAGGCCTATCCCGGTATCAAGGTCGGGGATGAGGTCCTTGTCCTGGACGTAGAGAGTAGAGTGATAGGGTCCGGGATAGCGAAGAAGGAGGGTAAGGACCTAGTGGGGACTAGAGGGATGGGGATAAAGGTCAGATGGGTCATCGACCCGGAAAGGAAAATCTCCCAGGGTCCATCGCCTTTCAAAGATCAGCCCCATAAAGAGATTTGGAAGCGTGTGGTCGAGGTCAATGCCCCCCATATCCAGGTGAAAGTGGACCGCTCCATTGATTTCATTAAGGCCATAACAGCCTCATCGGACCTTCCGCAAGCGGTCTCGTTCTCGGGGGGAAAGGATTCCTTGGCGACCCTGCTCCTTGTCCTGGCCTCGGGCCTGAGGCCCAAGGTGCTCTTCGTCGATACGGGAATAGAGTTCCCGGAAACGGTGGAATATGTACGTTCCCTTATGACCGAGCTTGGTCTTAGCCTCCTTCAGGGTAGGCCCAGGTCGGACTTCTTCGAGGATATGAGGAGGTTCGGACCGCCGGGCAGGGATTTCAGATGGTGCTGCAAGACACTGAAGCTCGGACCCACCAATGCACTAATTGAGGAGAACTTCCCAGCAGGGGTCCTATCGTTCATAGGTCAGAGGAGGTTCGAATCCGACATCAGGGAACAGAAGGGTAGCACCTGGAGGAACCCTTGGGTCCCAAAACAGCAGTCCGCATCCCCCGTCCAGGACTGGACCGCATTGGATGTCTGGTCGTACATTTTCCGAGAGGGTGCAAGGTACAATCCGCTCTACGAGAACGGTTTCGGACGCATAGGCTGCTGGCTCTGCCCATCGTCGGACCTATCCGAACTGGAGCTCATAGGTCGTACCTCCGCGGACAAGGATAGGTTCGGGACAGCCCTAGAGGCGGAGCGGATAAAGAGGGGCCTGCCCGAGGAATGGGTGAGGTTCGGTTTCCACAGGTTCAAGAGGATGCCCCCCCACATGGTGAGGTTGAGGGAGGAGCTGGGGCTACCTCCGGAGGTCCTCATGGACAAAGCCCAGTCCAGACAGGATGAGGACAGACCTTCGCTCGAGCTCGTTCCAGGTACCGGTACATGCATCGACGGTCTCTCAAGGGAAGGGGTCATAAACCTGATGCTGGAGACAGGAAGGCTTTCCATGCTCCTCAACATCATAGGTTCGGTAAGGGCCATGGATGGGGTGCCAGGGTACGATGTCTTACCACCTGATTGGAATATGAGGAGACCTGCCATAGAGCTCTACGACGATGGGACGGTCCTACTTAGAGGTAAGGACGAAAGGTCCATAAGAGAGCTCGAGAGGAAGCTCATATCGGTCCTGAAGAGGCACTCAGGTTGTGTAGGGTGCGGGATCTGTCTTGGGATGTGCCCTTCCTCCGCACTGTCGCTCGCTGAGGATGGAAAGGTCGCCCTGGATGCTTCAAGATGTGTCCATTGTGGCTCTTGTCTCGGACCGTGCCCGGCGGAAGCGTTCGACAGCGATCCTTATTGAGAGCCTTCCATGAAGGACCTTATCTTGGCGACACCGGCCTTGAGGTCATCTCTGGAAGCGGCATACGACATCCTCTGATAGCCCTCACCAGCCTTCCCGAAGGCGGAACCCGGCGTCAGGGCGACCTGAGCATGTTTCAGGAGCAGCTCTGCGTTCTCGGTGGAGCTCTTACCGTTGTCCATTCTGAAGAACGCATAGAACGCTCCTCTTGGGACCTCGCATGTGATATCATCGATCTCGTTCAGGAGGGGAATGACCAGGTCCCTCCGGGCCTTGAACTCTTTCCTCATAGGCTCTATGGTTGAGTCCCCGCCCTTCAGGGCCGCGACGGCTCCGGCCTGAACGAACCCGGGCAAACAGGTCAGTGTATGCTGCTGAAGCTTGTTCACCATTTCGATGGTATCCGGGTCCGCGACCATCCAACCTACCCTCCAACCCGTCATGGCATAGCTCTTGGAGAGCCCCGAGATGGTTATCGTATTATCCTCTGCCGCTGGCAGAGACCCTATGGAATGATGGGGTTCGTCATACACCAGGTTCTCGTAGATCTCGTCGCTTATAATCTTGAGACCATGGTCCCTGGCGAGCTTTGCAAGACCCTCCTGGTCTTTTCGGGACAATATGGAACCGGTCGGGTTGGATGGGGTGTTGATGATTATGGCCTTGGTCCTCTTGGTGATGGCCTTCTCTATCTCTGGAAGCTCCCACTTCCATCCGTCCTCGTTCACCATAGGGACGGGGACGGGCCTCCCGCCGGAAAGCTGGACCATGGGCCCGTAGGAGACCCAGCCGGGGTCCGGGAAGATGACATCGTCACCATCATCAACTAGCGCTTGAACGGCCATGTAGATGGCGAGCTTGGTAGGGAGAATGATCACGTTCTCAGGCTGGACCTTGAGGGAGTTCACGGTCCTCACTCTGTCCGCTACGGCCTGCCTCAATTGCATGGTCCCCGCTGAGGGTGTGTAATGTGTGTCGCCATTGTCCAGGGCGGCCTTTGCAGCTTCTACGATGTGAGGTGGCGTCGGGAAATCAGGTTCGCCCAGGGTGAACGATAGGACCTTTTTCCCTTCCCTCTCCATCTTCTTGACAAGATTGTTTAAGGCTATCGTGGAAGAAGGTTCAAGTTCGGTTATCCTTTTCGAGAACAGCAGATCACCTGCGGGGTGTAGAATGAATTCGTATAAAAAACCTGGGAGACCCACATCTTTGAGGGACCATCCATCCATAAATGACGTTGGGGGAGATGCCGAAGCGCCTCCCCCAACGGCCCAGGGGTCGGGGCACCCGGACCTGGGAGGTCCGCGGGGTGCACCGGGGACCGGTGCAGAGCGATAATGCATCTGGACCATCAGAGGTCGTCGGTCCCATAGGATGTCCGGCAGGGCCGGTCATCCAGCGGGTCGTAGTCCGCCGAAGCGGACACATCCGTCGGGTTGGGGTTTGCCTCCAGAGGGGTGATCTCCTATCCCTCCGGAGAGGGATGGGGTCGTTCCCCTTTTTCGGGGTGTCCAGGCCCCTTCCGAAGAAGGGGACCGGGCCCCTAGGGGGTCTTACGAAGGGGGTGCATCCGGGGATGCTCCCCTTCTCCGTCCCTTTTTCACCGTTCTGTGAGAGGACCTTTCCCAGAAAGGTCCTTTCCTTCCCGAACCTCCAAGGGTCTCGACCGCTCCTCCGGAGAGGAGAGGGAGTCCGCATGGAGTAGGGGGGAACCCTCACCCTTCGGAACCTCTGTCCTTCGCGCCAAGGCGCGGGGATCCGCTGTCCCTTTCCGACCCCGAAGGGTCTTCCCATGAGGCCCCTTTCCTGTCGGCCCGAAGGCAGACGTTCATGGGGTGTCATGGATCGGGCCAGCAGAATGGTCCGATACCGTCCATGTTGAAAAAGCAGGACCGAGGCCCCACATCCCCAACCGAACATATCGCTTCACGGAAGGATGACCCCGAAGGGCCATCTTCCCTTTCCCCTTTGACGCCGGGACTACGCATTCCGATCCGGACACAAGGACCGTTGGAACGCGTGTTCCACTGGGCAAATAAGGTAGAATACTATGCATTATTTAATGTTTTTTATGGATTTCCATAGGAATTATGTAGATAAATGGTTAAAAAAGACAATATCCGAAAAAAGAATATCTATTAGTAAAATGTTACAACTATAATCGAAATAAATTATTTATTAGGAAATTATAATAGAGAAAATCAGCGAATTGACATACTTGCATTGGAAAGGTAGGTCTTGGGGTATTAAAAATTATTCCATAGGACCTCGGTCCATGTCATTTCAGGAGGATACCTTTATCTCACCTTCAAGGGGTCCCTTTGTAGGACGCTCTTATGATGGAGATAGAGGAGATGCCTGCCTCTATCCTACTGTCGGACCTGAGGGGGGCCCTGGTCCCCTGGACCTCGATCCCTATGATATCTCCTGGGTATAGGGTCATGGCCGAAGATGCCTCCCCAATAGCGGTCCGGACGTCCATCAAGAGGTCCCGGGTCGTAATGGATGCCCTTTGCTGGCCGTCTATCTCCATATAGACCTCCAGGGCCGAAGGGTCCTCCACCTCAGATGCGGGAACGAATTCGGAGATCATGCTGGACCCGTCGAAAAGGCATGGTCCGGTCCAGGGCAGCCCCATCTTCCGGACCGGTCCCAGACCCGCAGGGTCATTGATGTCCAGGACCACTCCGTAGCCCATGATGGCCCCTTTTGGGGGAGAGGTCCCAGCAGGGACCCTTTCACAGATCGCCACACCCAGTAGCAACCTGCATTCCAGAGGGCCAACGGCCTGGGGGGGTGACATACCTTCGGAGCCCTGGACCGTTGACGATTGCGGTTTGACCAGTACAACGGTCTCGGACCCCTTCCTCCCTTTTGGGACGGAAAGGAAGAGCACCAGTTTACCGATCTCGACCCTGTAGCTCCCTAGGTTGAAATGGGGCATGTTATCTTAACCCCTTGTTAGCCAGTATGGTTCTATGAGGGATTCGAAAGCGGAGGTTGCCGCAATCGCGCCCTCACCTGCTGCGACCACTATCTGTTTTAGGCCGCCCGTTATGTCCCCTGCGGCAAATACACCTGGAACGTTCGTGCGCATCCTCCGGTCCACCTTCACATATCCCTCATGGTCCAGCTCGACACCGAGCATCTTCGCAACGCTGTTGTTCGGCTCCTCGCCGACAGCGATGAAGGCACCAGCCACGGGAATGTCCCTGGAACTTCCAGTCTTTAGGTCCTTGATGACGGCCCTATCGAGAACGTCCGCTCCCTGGAACCTTTCGACTATGGAGCTGAGGAGGAGCTTTATACCTAACTTTTCCACTTGGTCCTGCAACGCCTTCTCCGCCCTGAAGGCATCCCTCCTATGGACCAGTGTCACATGGCAGCCAATATTGTTCAGATAAATGGCATAGAGAAAGGCGGTGTTACCTCCTCCGACCACTATCACGTCCCTGCCCTTGAAGAAGAACCCGTCGCAAGTCGCACAAAAACTTACCCCTTTTCCTGACAGCTGGTCTTCGCCCGGGACCCCAAGTTTCCTGTGCGCTGCCCCTGTGGCGATCATCACGGCCTTGACCTTGGTGGTCCCTTCGGGGGTCCTTAAAAGGAAGAGCCCTCCATCCCTTTCTACCCCTTCGACCTCAGCGAACTCCAGGATGGGGGCATAGAGCTCGGCATGCTGCCTCATCCTGGCGGATAGGGCCTCACCGGACACCTCTTTGTCCCCTGGCCAGTTCTCTATGAGAGGCGATATCGCCATCTGGCCACCCACCATTTGTTTCTCGATGATAACTGTTCTAAGACCGGCCCTGCCTGCATAGATAGCGGCCGTGGACCCCGCAGGTCCGCCCCCAATTATGGCAAGGTCGTAGGACGCTTCAACCATCGATCATACCACCCAGTTCCAGTAATCGACTTCCTGACTAATTAGTTTTTGACATGGGTCCTTGGAGGTGATATATGGCAGTGTCGAGGTCTTGGGCCATATTTTTCAGGATAAAAGGATAATATATAGGTCGTGCATTGTTCAGAAATGGTTATTTAAGGTGAGCCCCTTGAGAAGTGCCGTAATCATCCTACTGGTCGCTGCAATGATGGTCAATACTGCAGGCATCATTGCACTACTGATGAACGGTCCTGAGGATGATGGGGGTCCTGACACGAAAGGACCGGACGACCTGGTTCCGTCCGATATCACGAAGCTCCAGGTACCTGAACCCATGATAGGTGACCTGATCAGGTACGATTATTCTGTTTTCGCCCAGCTCTATTCCGAGAACTACACCTCCGGGGAATGGGAGCGATACACGCTGACAGGCAAGGGAGAGCTGCTTCAGGATGTAAGGCCCCTTACCTCGGTGGAGGACGGCTTCACGCTCACAAGGAGGTCTGTCGAGACCTCATATGACACTAGAGCTAGCTTCAATGTGAAGATAGAGGGGTCCGAACGGGACGAGCTTAACGTCCCAGGTAGCCTTGAGCTGAAGAGGTCCGAGTTCAGGAACCTCCTTGACAAACATGTCCTAAAGGCGTTCAACTCCGGTCATATACAGGTAGATAATTTGGGGACGGCCTTCGGCAATCTCCCTGCAAATGTTGAGTATGACGCGACATTACGGACCTATCCCGACCCCATTGAGGAACCCATACCCACAATAGATGAATCGATCTATGGGGAATCCCGCCCCCTTGACCTGCAGAGCAGGGGGGCCTATCTAGGCGAACCGGTCTATGGGGAGGACGCAAGGGTCTATAATTGGTCGGTCGAGGGAGCATATGAGTTCCTGGACCATGATACCTTTATGGTCAACGTCACGTCCGATATCTGGGGATTCCTATTCTATCACCGTTCGTTCCTGATATCCGCCGATTCCCCATTCCCCCTAAAGGGAAGGACAAGGACCAACTCGAGCGCTTACTGGGACGAAGGTGAGTTCTATATAGAGTTCGTGACGGAAACGGAACTGAAGGATGTGGTCGGATCTCTCAAGAGAGGGGAGGGTGCGATAGCTTGGGGAGATGCGACCGGTCATAAGGAATACCTGTTGTCGCATCCAGGGGGCGAGTTCGAAGATTGGGACTATGCACCCTCGGACGGTTCCGACCTATCGACATCCTCCTTTTCAGGCCTTACCTTGAACGGTGCCATAGACCATGTCGTTGCCAGGTCGGAAGGATTGAAGGACTTCCTTTCCGAGTACGAGGCAAAGGGGCGAGTTATCATAGAGGATTCTGTCTGGAACAGGTCAACAGCTGGTGTTCTGACCAAGAACACCACAACCTGGTGGAACCTCACCTTCGCTTATATCTATGATTTGCAGGAGATGGAAGACTATTACACAACGAACGATGATTGGCCCGAATGGCGCTATAGGGTCCTTGTCGCGACCTCGGTAGAGGATAGCCCTCGTGGGGGAAAGAAGCAGAGTACGTTCATCTCAAAGGATGAAGGGGACCCCTACCACGGAAGGAGAAAGGTCTATTGGGGAGATGGGGTACATAAGGAGAACCTGCAGCTTGCCTCCAACATCCTCACCCTTACCCATGCTGAGAAGATACTCCGGAGCGATAGCGAGGTCCGTTCAGAGAGCTATTCTGGGAACTTCCTAACGAGCGACACTGTGTTCTATTACGGCGTCGTAGGGGTCAATGAGGGCAACAATCCCGCACTTACTCTCATAAGCCAGATCACTGGCATAACCACGCCCAAAGCGGACAATGCCTTTGGTCTTCAGAAAGCGAACGTCTGGGAAACAGGCGGGACCTTCAGCGCAGCCGTGGATGCGAACTCAGGGAGATTGCTCTATGTCACAAAGGTCGAGGGAAGCGAGCTGGCCACGATATTCGGAGGATAGGTACGTCACATCCCAAAGATTGATTACCCCTTAATCATCTTAGGTCCAGAGGCGATAGTCGATGCTTGAGCCAAAACATGCCGCCATAGCCTTAGTAGCAATGGCGATATGCCTCAACGTTGGCTATGCCGTGTTCGAGGGCGGGTTCAGAGGTCAGTTCATTGAGAAAATGCCCGATGACGGTCCCAGGCCAGCTGTGGCCAATGTCCTTACCATACCTGCCCCAAGAGAAGGCGATTCAGGAACGTTTTCAAGGAACCTATCTATGCTTGTCGGGTCACCCTCAGATGACATGGTGGGGACCATTCAGATCATTGGAACGACTGGGATCTCTCTCCAGGAGAGCTCCATTTCAAAGAGCGAGGAAAGTTCTTTTCAGGTCACTCATGAGATCAACGGAACGGTCGATGTATCGCTTCTTGGGTCCCTGAGCCGGACGATAGCATTCCCATGGTCGACCGATGTAGGAGCACCTATGGCCTCAATCTCAACGTCTGTCCTGGTACAACCAGGTTTTGGACCTCCATTGCGGTCCGTAACAGATACGAGCATCAAGCCCTCAGAAGGTCTATCCTCCGTCCTACCCTGGTCCTTCCTCCTCCCCGGGACAAAAGAGCTAAGGGATGGTACCGAATGGACGGTACAACAGGATGCGGTCCTTGAGGGGTTATCGCTCCCGATGGACCATTCGACCTTTTCCTACCGGGTCTTGGTCATCGGGTCCGGGGACGATGGCCGAAAGGCCGTCATCATAGCGGAGGGCAGTCCCTTCCCTGGCCTGGATATCGTTTACACATTGGTGATGGACGATGTCCACCCATGGCCGCTCGACTTTGACGTAAGGGCTGAAGGCCTGTACATGTCCGATGACGGTCCTGTCATCATAGACCTTCGCTACAGGGAAACTATCGTCTCATGGTCCAGCGGAGATGGTAAGAAGCTAGCTTGGCCGGTCTCTTACAAAGAAACTATCACATCCGATGCCGAGGTGTTAAACGTCGGTGCTGTCCCATCAGGAGGTTCCAAAGTATCGTCCTTCGTAGCACTACCATCCCAGTGCCTTGAACATGCCAGAGATGGAAGTCCGACCCTTGACAGGTTCGTTAATGAGCAGGGCCCCGTATCTCCTTTGAAGCTCTCCTATTACAAGAACGGTTCGAGGCCTACTGACAGGAACTGGATGTGGAACATCACATTGGCATCGTCCATGGCCGCTCCCACCCCATCGGCGATGGGCTTTACGGTATCATGTTTGTCAGGGGACAGGTTCGGCAGGGACCAGCTCGAACTGATGGAGGTCCGGTCCGTGATGACCGCTCAGGTCCCCCCCTCAGGACGTGGACTTCTAACGCTCTCATCCCATGAGTCCATAATCAGGTCCACGCCAATTGCCGACTCGTTCTTCACCGTTGATGGGTACTCTCAGTCCTACAGATTGGACATCGTCCACCGAGGTGGCCTAGGGCCCGATCCTATGAACGCTTTGCTCCAGAACATGCTCGGGATCCAAAGGAGCGATGCCGATGACCTGTTCATATCGACATCGAACGATAGGCTTGACCCCAAGACCCTGTGTATAGCTGTCGTGGACGGTTCTACAGGGTCCCTTATCTCGACGACGAAGGCAGGTGGCAGCTTTACGGTCCTTCTCAGCTCTTACGGTTTCGAGCTTGCTTGACGACATCTGTCAATTCTCTGATATTACGCTCGATATCACCCTCATTTGCTGAGAAGATGGACGATCCTGCGACCAATATCCCGGCTCCCGCCTCCACCACCGATATAGCGTTCTGTGGCCCAATACCTCCGTCGACCTCTATCGGTGATCTGAGCCCTGCCTCCGTTAGTCGTAGGGAGATCTCCTTGATCCTTTGGAGGGACGAGGGTATGAAGCTCTGCCCTCCGAACCCCGCCTGGACGCTCATTATGAGGACCTGTTCCACCTTGTCCAGGTATGGGAAAAGCGAATCGAGCGGTGTGTTCGGATTGATCGTGATCCCAGGTTTTGCGCCACCTTTACTGATCGAGGCCAGGGTCTCAACCGTACCGGTCTGGGATTCAGCATGGACCGTTACTATGTCCGCTCCGGCCTTAACGAACAGAGGGGCATACTTGGCAGGGTCGGAGATCATCAGGTGGACGTCCAGCTCCATATCGGTATGCTTCCGGAGGGAGCTGACAAGCGGCAGACCGAAAGTGATGTTCGGGACGAAGTGCCCGTCCATCACATCGATATGGAGCATGTCAATACCACATGAGCGGACCCTGTCCACACTTTCTTTGAGGCTATAGAGGTCCGCCGAAAGGATGGAAGGTGAGAGCTTTGTCATAGGGACCTGCCCCCTCTGGTCCTCTGGTCTTTGGTCCTTCCCCTCGGAAGCGGCGGTCCCTTGGGTTTGGCCTCTACTCTTCTACTTCTTTGTTCTGAATATGGGATATGAGGCCCCTCCAACCGCTGATGAGGCAGGTCCCTGGGGTCTGGCTGAGGCTCTCGCCAGTGGGCATTGTACCTAAGGGCAGTGACTATCATCACTACTATGGCAGTGAGCAAAATGAAAACAATGAGGGCCCAAGGAAAAGGTCCATCCTCATCCTTTTCATCGACCTCGACGGACAGGGGTCTGCTGTCCATGTAACCCGTGTTGAAGTTTATGGGATGAATGTCTGCCGGGGTCCTTATCGCGCCCCATGCATGGAACTCTGCGGCCATCATTGTGGAGCTGGAGGGTACAGGGATGTATGATAGGTAGCAGCCGTTGACCAGGTCCGGGTTCAGTCCGCTCTCGATCGCCAAATTATCAAGTGTTATTATCATATCAGGTCCGAGGTCCCTTCTCAAGACGAACGGCAGGTCCCCGCTGAAGTAGAGCAAATCGACCTTGAGATTGATTACCTCGACCTCGAAGCTAACACTGTTTTCATCGGGTTCGACTGGGGCCAGACCGTTCGCGTTCTGAACGATGAGAGCAGGGCCCAAGACAAGAGAGTCTGCGGTCTGGGAGATCGTGGCTCCTATTATCCTAATGTCCCTGTCAATGGAACGGTCCCTGCTGTCAGTGATGGTACCGTCGGCCCTACCTACGACGAAACTTATGTCACCACCAATACCGCTGATGTTCATATCTATGAACAAGCTATCGGCGGTGGAGTACACTTGGTAGAACGGACCCCTGATCCAATCCTTCCCATTGTTCCTGACTATGCCGTACATTATCACGACCGGTTCGTAGGTGCCATCTACCCCTACCAACATTGTCATCCAGTCAGGTTCATGGGTATTGGTTGTCAAGGTCATGATGTAGATCCTTGGTTCGGTAAGGACCATTCCAATAGCAGATACTAAGCCCCTGTTCGATCGAAGGGTTATATCCAGTCTTGTTAACCCTGAGGCTAAGGGGAGCTCGAAAATGTACCATGATGTCCCATTGATAACGTCCCCACCTTCTATCTCGGTCACCGACCATGTCCCTCCGCAGGACGCATTGATCGTCAATCCTGTGGAAATTATACCCCTTTGGTCTATGACGAGCTCGATGAACGCTAACGATCCTGCCTCCGGGGTCTCAGGTTCGACCTCGACCATGGCAACTGTTGGTAGGGTCGGTGCGGGTCCGACCTTCCCTTCTATCATAAAGCTCAATGAAAGCTCCCTTGGGGACCCGGCCACCCCTCGGGTGTGAGATAGGAGGGAGACCGGGGCTATTACGGGATCGGCATCGGGATTAGGCTTTGGCCATAACGGGTCCGGAAAGAGGGAAGCGTTCACCCATCCGTTCCCTTCACCTGCTCCACTCCATACTGCTCTGTAGGTAACCTCCGGGAGGAAGGTCTGCCCTCCCGATCTGACCATGGAATCGGGGGTAGGTTCTATCGAAGGCACGGAACTGACCGTGCCTGAAAGGGAGAGTTCCAGGACCCGGTCATCTTCATCATAGACGATGGAGCCTTCCATTGATGGGGATGCCATCTTGCAAGCGGCCAGTGATATCCTCACTCCCATAGGCAGGGTCCCATCATCAGGCCCGCCAGGGTCCATTACGCCTTCAAGCGTTCCCAACATCTCAGGGTCCTGACCCTTTCTGTTCAGCAGTTCGACCGTTGCGGTGAAAGAGGACCAAGGAAGGGCCATTTCAGGAGTGAACAGTCTGTCGCTCAGGAACATGGAGCCATAGAGATGGTCCTCCATGGCGCCCTTGAGGTTGCCCAGGTAACCGAAATCGTTCGCCGGTCCGTAAGGAAGGGACCTGCCTGATGCCCTCTGCAGGACCATGGCCATATCCATGAAGCAGTTGCCATCTGGGGTGATGTTACCGACAGTTGGTGCCCCCCAGGGGGTGTAGATCCCTTCGGAGCCAGTATGGAAAGATAGCGCTATGCTGAAAGGATATCTCGAAGCCAGTTCATGCACTGTCATGGCCCCTGCGGTGGTAAGAGGTGTCCCATCTGAATGAGGCCCGGCAACGGCTGGGGTGAAGGGGTAGTCCCTGTTGGGGTCCTCATCGTTCTCGTCATACCGGGAACCTGTATCGAGACCGTAGGGGTTCACGACAGGAAGCAGGGCGATATTGATGTTGTCAATAATGTCCTTGGCCCTCTGGTCATCGTCCCTGTAGGCATCGATCAAGTACTGAGCGAAACCTAGAACGACCTCGGCCGAGTCTGGCTCGTCGCCGTGGTGGGCCCCGACAAGCATGACCCATGGCCGGACCTCATCCCTATCACCAATGAACAGTAAAGGTATCTCCCGGCCTCCGGGAACATCCCTTACCCCCAAGAGCTCGCTAGAGGTCCGATATTCTGCGATCTCCGGATGCGAAAGCGAGAGTGACCTCAAAGCCCCTCCAAGTTCACCGGATGTATGATAAAAGGGGGCGCGAGCATCCGAAGAGCTGACAGGCGGGGTCAAGATAATGGATCCCGATAAGATGACGGTCACAAGGAGGAGGGAGATGAACAGAGGACCCAACCTGCACATGGGAGGTAATAGAGACAATGTATTATTCAATATTATCCGGAGGTTCTATCCCTTCTATCGCTCCCTTCCCGAAAAATAGTAATAAAGAACCATCGCTAGGCTCTATGGTCTGTCTTGCAGCGGAGGGAACGCCTTGATAGGAGCTTCCGACATAGAACCACTTTTCAGGGACCAGCTGGATCTGATCAAGGACCCACAGGTCAGGAAGAAGGTCATAGAGGCCTGGGTCCTTGGATGTGAGCGCGGAGGATGGAGCACCGTCGAGGAACTGAAGGGGATGCCCTTCACGCTGCTCACAAACTCACATGGGATAAGCTTCCTCGAGCATACCATCGCCGTCACAGAAGGTGCCATGGGTCTTGCCAGGGCACAGTTATCAGCGTATTCCAAGATGCCTTACACTATAGACATGTCCCGACTAGCAGCTGGAGGGCTGCTCCATGACGTAGGCAAGCTCTTGGAGATTGGTCCTGACGGGAAGGGCGGTTACACGAAGACCCATTCCGGCAGATGTGCCAGACACCCGATATCCGGGGCCATCTTGACTGCCGAGGTGGGTCTGCCCGATGAATACGTCAACACCGTAGCCTGCCATGCCAAGGAAGGGGAGGGAAAGCCCCAGGTGATAGAGACCATACTCATACATCAGGCCGATTTCGCCACCTTCGACCCGCTTGCCTTCAAGAACAGGGGCGATCTGATAGAGTAGGGGGGATGGATTGGGCAGGACCATCATAGAGAAGATCATTGCATCCAAATCGGGCCGGGAAGTATCCCGTGGCGACATAGTGGACGTGTTCATAGATACCAGGGTGGCCAGGGACTTCGGCGGGGCAAATGTCGTCAAGAACCTGCAGGAGAACGGTCTGAAGGTAGAGGACCCTCTGAGGACCTTCTTCACCTTCGACTGTAATCCCGGAGGCTCCGACCAAAAATATGCGGAGAACCAGCATAGATGCAGGATGTTCGCTAGGGAGCAAGGTATAAGGGTTTTCGATGTGGACCAGGGCATTGGGACCCATTTGGCCATCGATGAAGGTCTGGTCGGTCCCGGGGAGGTCCTGGTCTCCACCGATTCACATGCGAACATCCTCGGTGCCATAGGTGCCTTCGGTCAAGGGATGGGGGACCTAGACATTGCAAAGGCCTTCTCCGACGGGAAGGTCTGGTTCAAGGTGCCCCCTTCCCTCAAGATCACACTGGATGGAATTCCGGGACCCGAAGCAACGCCCAAGGACGTTGCCTTGAAGCTGCTCAGCGTCTTCGGGGCCAACGGTCTACTTGGCTACTCGGCCGAGATCTATGGAGATTATACGGAAATGCTCGACCTTTCAGGCAGGATGACCATATCGTCGCTCTGCACCGAGATGGGAGGTCTGATTATATTGTTCACACCCAACGGGTCTATCCTCAAGGAGCTGGGAACGGGGGGCAAGGACATAGAAGGGATAATGGCAGACCCTGATGCGGTTTATGAAAGGGAACGGTCTGTTGACATAGAAGGTCTTGGCCCGATGGTCTCCAGACCGGGCCACCCTGAGGACGTTGTGTCCCTGGAGGATGTAGAGGGGACGGTGATAGATTCCGCTTTCATTGGCTCCTGCACGAACGGGCGCTACGAGGACATGAAGGCCGCATCCGAGGTCTTGAAGGGGAGGAATGTGGCCCCTGGCGTCGTCCTCAAGATAGTACCAGCTACCCGAAAGGTCTGGGAGAGATGCTTGAAAGAAGGCATTACCAGGACCTTCATGGAGGCGGGGGCCCTTGTCGGGAACTCCGGGTGCGCAGGGTGTGCTGAGGGGCAGCTCGGACAGAACGGGCCCGGTGAGGTCACCGTTTCCACGGGGAACCGCAACTTCAAGGGTAAGCAGGGAAAGGGCGCGGTCTATCTTGCATCCCCTGCCACTGTCGCAGCCTCTTCGGTCGCAGGATGCATCACTACAACGAAAAAGGTCCTCGAAGGCGCAAAGATCGTAAAAAGGACGGCGAAGATAGAACCTGTCACGACCCGACCCATCGCAACCTGTGTCAAGCCAGAAAGTTCGGTCGATACTGTTGTGAGGGGTAGGGTATGGTACATCCCCCGGGACAATATCGATACGGACATGATCTACCACAACAGGTACCTTGCCATAACCGACCCGAAGCAGATGGGGCAGTATGCCTTCGGGAACCTCGAGGGGTACGAGGATTTCTCGAAGAAGGTCCTTGAGGGGGATATCCTCGTCGTTGGAAAGAACTTCGGGGCCGGCAGTTCAAGGCAGCAGGCGGTGGACTGCTTCAAGGTGCTGGGTATAGGGCTCATACTAGCCGAGTCGTTCGGTTCCATCTATGAAAGGAACGCCATAAATTCAGGCCTTCCTATAATGACGTATGGACCCAAAGATGACATTTTCCATGAGGGGGACATAATTGATGTTGACCTTTCCATGGGAACCATGGTCAACATGACGACAGGAAGGAAGTTGAGGACCACCCCCTTTTCAGATGTCCAGATGGACATCTTCAGGAGAGGTGGGCTTCTGAGGAAGATATGTTAGAGGGGTGTCAACAATGGGTATGACCTTCGCGGAAAAGGTGCTTGCTAGGAAGGCAGGTCTCGATAGGGTGGTCCCGGGGCAGATAGTGACCGTCAGACCTGACCATCTGCTTATGCATGATAATGCCTCGGCCATAGTGGGCAAGATCGAAAAGGACCTGGAGAGGTGGGGCCTCATAGACAAGGAGCTCCCAATAATCGTACTGGACCATGTCATCCCTGCATCAGACGAGAAGACAGCTGCTGGGCATAAGAAGGTGAGGGAGTTCGTGGGCAAGTACGGTGTGAAGCACTTCTACGACGCCGGGGTGGGGGTCTGCCATCAGGTGGTCGTGGAGAAAGGGCTGGCCAGGCCCGGGGACCTTGTTCTTGGATCAGATTCCCATACCTGTTCGTACGGTGCCGTGAACGCATTCTCCACTGGTATAGACAGGACCGAGGCATCTGCCTTGCTGCTCACCGGAGAGACCTGGCTCAGGGTCCCTGCCACCATGAAGATGGTCCTGAAGGGTAAGTTGCAGAACGGTGTCTACGCAAAGGACCTGGTCCTCTCCATCATAGGAGATGTGACGGCTGACGGGGCATCCTACCGCTGCATAGAGTTCCATGGGGATGCAGGGGAACTATCGATCGGTGACCGCTTCACAATAGCCAACATGGGGGTCGAGATGGATTCGAAGGGGGCCGTGTTCCAGTTCGATGATGCGACCAAGGAATACATTGATGCGGCAGGCGTCAAAGGGTCTAGACCGATTTGGGCGGACGATGATGCAGCATACTGGTCAGAGAAGGAATATGTCATGGACGACATGGTCCCGGTGGTCTCTACGCCTCATAAGGTGGACAATATCAGGCCTGTCGAGGAACTGAAGGGATTGAAGTTCGACCAATGCTTCCTCGGGACCTGCACCAACGGCAGGTACGAGGACCTCCGTATCGCCGCCGATATCCTTGAGGGGGAGAAGGTCTCGTCCGGTACAAGGCTCATCATCGCTCCTGCTTCCAGAGCGGAGCTGTCCAAGGCCCTTGCTGACGGGACCATATCAGCTCTCCTGGAAGCAGGCGGTATGCTCCTTCCCCCCGGATGCGGTCCATGCCTTGGGGCTCATCAGGGTGTGATGGCACCCGGTGAGAGGACCATATCCTCATCGAACAGGAACTTCAAGGGAAGGATGGGCTGCAAGGACTCCGAGATATACCTTGCGAGCCCCGCGACCGTCGCTGTCACGGCATTGTTCGGTGAGCTCGCTGACCCGAGGGAGGTGCTCTGAATGAAGGTCTGGAAGTACGGGGACAACGTGAACACTGACATGCTCTTCCCTGGAAAGTACACATACACCTGCGCCAAGGCCGATGAGATCAAGCCCCATCTCCTGGAGGACCTGGACCCAACGTTCTCGGCGAACGTCAACGCAGGGGACCTGCTCATGGTGGGGAGCAATTTCGGGTGCGGTTCGTCAAGGGAGCAGCCTGTGGTCGGATTGAAGGCCGTAGGGATAGACGCCATCATCGGTAAGAGCTTCGCCAGGATATTCTTCAGGGCGGCAATAAACCAAGGACTGCTCTTGGTTGAATGCCCCCAGGCCGTGGATGCTTACAAGGAAGGGGACGTTGTGGGGCTGGACGCGAAGGCCGGAACCATCAATGTGGGCGGGAGCACCTTCACATTCCCCGGCCTCCCTCCGGAGATCTTAGGTATAAGGGACGCTGGAGGTCTGTTGGAATACACCAGAAAACGACTGGCCAGCAGATGAGCCTCTTGGTTGTGTGACTACATTGAAAGGAAATTATTTAACAGTGTAGTCACATATATATACCATGGTCACCACGGAGGTCAGGGTCCGAGGTAAGAAGAAGAACTACTACCGCGCGGTCTCCATCAGGGAGGGGAACACTATCAGAAAGAGAAGGGTCTTTCTGGGGTCGGACCTGGATGAAGCGGGTTTAAAGGCCGCCGAACTAAGAGCGGATGAAGAGCTTGACCCCCTGGCCCATCTGTTGGACGCGGATGACCTGAAGAGATTGGAGATGATCAGGAGGTCATACCAAAGATTGCCCCCATCCACCTTCAGGAACAGGTACGAGACGTTCATGACATCACTTACTCATGATTCCACCGCAATAGAGGGAAACACGCTTACGCTTAGGGAAACAGGTTCGTTATTGTTCGAGGCCATAACGCCCTCAACAAGACCTCTCAAGGACATACTTGAGGTCCTGAATCACAGGGAGGCACTGGACCTTATCCTTTCCACCGAGAACGATATCTCAAAGGACCTTATACTCAAACTGCAATCCATCATCCTGAAGGGGACGCTAGATGCAGGTTTGAACGACCAAATAGGCAGATACAGGACGCTTCAGGTCTATATCAGGGGTACCAACTGGATGCCTCCATCACCACAGGAGGTCCCAAAGGATATGACAACACTGCTCAGATGGTATTCCAGGAACAAGAATAGACTTCATCCCGTCATTGTGGCTTCGTACTTCCACATTGGGTTCGAGCTCGTTCACCCTTTCGTTGACGGCAACGGCAGGGTGGGGAGGCTGTTGTTGAACCATATCCTCCACAGGAATGGGTTCCCGATGGTGAACATACCAAATAGCAGGAAGAACGAATACTATGACCACCTTGAGACCGGACAGGTCAAAGGTGACATTGGACCTTTCGTTTCATTCATGATCGAACTGATGGAGAGGAACAGGGTGATGTTATGAGAACGACAACATCGTTGAATGTCAACAATTAACATTCATGAGATGGAAAATCTTATCTAATCATATTGTCCATCCTTCGTTGGATGTCCTTGCGCACCGTCATTGCACTGACATTGTTCCTTTTTCTGTTCGCGGTCCCGAACACCATGCTATCTTCAACAGTAGGTCTCAAGAACGATGCCGACACGAACAAGGACCCGTCCCTTCCTTTGCAAACCCCAATACCATCTTACGAACCGTTCAACGGCTCCATTTCCATAGAGAGCGATCCGGAGTTCACAATTGAGAACGGGGTGAGCTCGGGTTCGGGAACGCAGAGCGACCCTTACATCATTGAGAACCTCTCGTTCGAGGTCGGAACGGTCCCTGCAATAAAGATAGCCAACACCAAAGCACATCTGATCATAAGGAACATCACGGTCACAGGTGGACAGGGACTTGACCTTAGCTCCATTTCGTTGAACGACTGCAAGAACATCATTATCTTTGGAATAGAGGTATCAGATGGCGGAACAGGCATTGACATCAGAAGAACCTCCAATATACTAGTTGATAAATGCAGATTCCTCACATGCAACACGGGAGTGTTTGCCGACGATGTGACCGAACTTGGTTTTTTCAATTCGACGATGGTAAGTTGCAAAACTGCCGGAAGCAGGCTCCTCGGACCGTCCTTCAATGTCAGTGTCTCATGGAACGAAGCGGTCTCCAACGATAAGGACGGAATGATCTTTGAGGGGGTTTTCATAGGCCTAAATGTGACCAGCAACAATGCATCCATCAACGGGAACTATGGCATCAGATGCATCGATGTTGATGGAAAGATGATCATAGTATCAGAGAACACCTTTTCAGAAAACCTTGGTTTTGGCGCTTACCTCGAGCATTGCCAGACAATGGACCTTCACAACAACATCATCAGTGACAATCCTAGTGGAGGCATCCTTGGTGAAGGGCTGAGCGGGATCGGCGTTAATATCTCGGAGAATACAGTCATGAATAATGGTATCTACGGTATGGAACTGCAGGGTGTCAGTTCAATAAAGATCGGACGCAACCTTGTTTTGAACCAAGAGAATTATGGAATATATCTTGGGTCAGGAAGCAAAGAAAATCATATTCATAATAATTTAATATCATCCAATGAAATTTCAGGAATAATGATAGGCAACGAATGCAATAATAATATTATTAATCATAATGAACTGAAGAATAATTATGCGGGTCTAGTTATTATAGAATCAATTAACAATAGAATAGAAAATAATAGTATACATAATAATATAAGATGGGGAACATATCAGCTCCACAGTCAATCTAATATATATAATTGTAATTATATAATGCAAAATGGGGATTTTGGTATCGCTTCCGATTTCACCGGTATCAATTCCTTTGAACTAGAAGGGTCGGTCTATTCCGGTAATTTTTTCAAGGGTAATATCAAGGGTGATATGATGATAGGAGATTATTCCTTGAAAAATATTATCGTGGAAAATTCATTCATAAGTGAGGGGGTATCACTTTATTTGTTAAGTTCCAGCTCTGTAGTTAGTTCAAATATATTTAATGGTAATAATAATGCTATTCAAACCTATAGGGTATATGACACCACGATATTTAATAACTTTTTCAATAATTCGAATTGTCTTATAGATAATTTTTCTAAAAGCTCTGTAATTTGGTCATTGACCGAAAAAACGTATGGAAAAAACATCTTAGGGGGGCCATACAGATTCGGGAACTACTGGTCGGATTATAATGGTGAGGACATAAACGGCGATGGTATTGGCGATACCAAACTGCCTCACGGGCCTGGTGACATAGGTCCCCTTGTTATGGACTATCCCCCGCCCGATACCGAACCTCCTACCATCTTCATGACCAACTTTGACGTTCCTGTGACCGGCGAAGTGTGGACCGGCAGGTTCAAGGTCCATGACAACAGGAGCATGTTCGGGGTCAAAGTTCACAGCGCTTCATGTATCCAGCAAGACGTTCATGGGAATGTTGTTGAAGAATGGACCGAGAAGGATGTCGGTTTCGATGACGAAGGTCGGTTCTCCATAAAGCTCGATGTCCAACCTTCGACTGTCGACCTTTCGGTTAACATTTCTGCCATGGATTTTTCAGGGAACATCGTCAACATCAGTTCCCATCTTGATGTTGAGGACCCTATACTACCCGAGGTCCTTGGAATGGAATATCCGTCCGAGGTTAATGCCGGAGATGAGTTGGACCTGACAATGGACCTCTTCGACAACGTGGGAATAGGCTCGGTTGAGGCCATCTTCGATCTCGGCAAGACGATCGCTCCTTTGAACGCTTCAGGTGTTCCTTTGAACGAGCATGCTACCAAGTGGTCAGTTTCCATCGATGTTCCCGAAGAGGCTTTGGAGACCGTTATCGATGTCATTGTCTCCGACATTTCTGGGAATGAAAAGGTGGTCCAGATCACCGATATAACTGTCAAGGACTCTCTGCCCCCGTTCCTTGAGGATAGGACCGTTGGGAGACCAAGGACAGGTGGTCCGTTCGATATGACGTTCATTGTCAAGGACAACCATGCCGTCAGTTCGATGGTCCTTCTAACATCACAGGACGGAATTGATGGGGCCCCCATATGGGGTGAGGGCCCTTTGAGCGGCCCAACGTGGGTAGTTCAGGTACCGATAAAGACAACGACAAGGGAGCTGACCTTCACCCTGAAGGTAGAGGACCGCTCCGGCAATGAGCAGGTTCTCAGGGGAAGTTATCTGGTGATGGACACAATAGGACCTGTGATAGAACGCATCGACACCAATGAGCCTTTGACAGGAGAACCGTTCGAGCTGCGTTTTATGATAAGCGATAATTGGGGGACCTTCCATGGTGAGCTGGAATGGTGGTTCGATGATGGACAGGCCTATAGAATGGAGCTGCCAAGTGAAAGGACAATGGTCCCACAGGTCCCCATATCAGCAAAGGAACTCCATTACGTGGTCCATATAGAGGATGAGAACGCCAATGCAGCAGAATTCGATCAAGTTTTGCAGATCAGGGATATCATTCCCCCCGCCCTAAGTGTTGGTTTTTCCGGTCCAAGGACATCTTCACAATGGCTGGTGCATCTTTCCTCATCGGACAACTGGGGGATGGGGCAGATCTGGTTCAACCGTTCGTTCGATGGTGGGCCCATCGTGGCGAACGATCATACGGGTGGGCCCGACAATATTACCATCCAGATCGAGGTTCCGGAGGATGCATTGAGAGTGAACCTCGATTGTTCCGTAAGGGATGTGACCGGTCTTATCAACTCGTTCAAAAGGACCATCGATATCGCCGACGGCACACCCCCCGTTATAATTGGCCATACAATGAGAAAGGTTACAGGTGGGAACCATGAGTTCACTGTGACGGGAAGGGACAACCGTGAGCTGTACAAGGCCTGGCTCATCCTTAGGGATGGAGTGGGTAATGAAAAAAAGGTCCTCATGAAGGAGATGGGGGACGGCAGGTACGTCCACAGCTTGGTTTCTGAGAGGCTCAAAGGGTACCGGAATTACTCCGTCATCATCGAAGATGGTTCCGGACTGACGGCTTCAACGGGGTCCCTGGACCTGGACGTTCAGGATCAGGGTTCCAACGAACTATGGACCATAATTATCTTCATCTTTTTATTAGTCTTGATATCTTTACTTCTTTTGGCTGTGTTCATCTTCAATCGGTGGGTTTGTGGAGAGGGCCGAACCTATGGTCGGTCACCTGTTTGGTTGAGCAGAGGGACGGGGGATGTGACAAGACCCAGAGAGGTAACTCTCCCCCCGAAAGCAGATGAGGAATGACCTTCGTCTCATTCCATGAATATCGCCGGTTTCAACGGCAGCGCACCCTTCGATTTGCCCATCGGGTCGTAACGGTCAGGATCGTCGTCCCCGAACACTTTCACCTCGCATCCCATCTCGGACGAGATGAAGGAAGAAAGCTCCCTCAGGAGCTCCCGCTCGTCCCTGAGGAGTTGGAACCTCGACCGCTCCCTCTCCCCCATCTTGACGACGTCCTTTACAAGCCTTCCGACCAATTGGGGTACGTTCTTCTTCTGTTCCGATAGCTCTGGTTTCGACATCAGGGACTTGATGACTGCCCCCTGATCGAGCCTTCCGTCCCCGCCAACGGACATATGCAGCATCTCCATGAGCACCGTCCACTTCCATCCTGACGCTGTGTATAGGCACATCGTCTTTGGCTCAATACCAGTCATCTTCTTTATGCTGGACAGGTCCCCCAGGAGCAGTTCTATATACTGCTCCCGTTGCAGGGCCCGCTCATCCGAACCAAATGCATCCACGGAAGGCCAGGGTGCCTTGGACACGAATCCCTCACCGCCCATCGTCTCCCACAGCTCCTCGGCAAGATGGGGTGTGATGGGCTGGAGCATCCTTGCCCAGACGGACAGGACCTCATCCATCACTGCCTTTGAAACGCCCCCGCGCTTCTGTGCCCATCTTATCTCAGATGGGAATGTGAAATAGACGAGATTGGAGGCCTCTCTGAGCCGTCCTGCTTCGAAATACTGCGAAGCCTCCGCAAGGTCTCTTTTTAGGACCGAGAGCAGCCAGCTGTCCATAGGGCCGCTCGGAGGTGCCTCCGTGCCTCTGAGCTCCAGGGACATCTCGTAGACCCTCCTGGTCCTGGACCTGTAATGGAAGACAGATTCCTCCTTCCATTCCACGTCCATATCGGCAGACCCCACATGGCAGTAGTAGAGCCTCATGGCGTCCACGCCGTACTTCATTATTGCCTCGGGGATGGGTTCCGCACCGCCCTTGGTCTTGGAGATCTTGTCCCCCCCGGCCATGGTCACCCACCAGTGAACGTAGATGCCCCTGGGCCAATGCGCTTTACCTAAGAGCGCGACGTGGTTCATGAGGAAGACCGGGAAGTGTACTGTCTTGTGCTCCTTCCCCCCAAGGTTGATGTCCAGGGGATACCAGTAGAGGAAGTCCTCCCTGCACTTCTTGACGACGGCCCTCCTCTCCTCTGGAAGTTCCTCTAGCCTCCCCTTTCCTCTGAACACATGGTCGAAGAACGCATCGTCCATCCATTCGACCTTGAGGCTCCCTTCGTTCAAGTATTTTGAAACGATATAATATGTTGGGTAGAGGGTAGAATCCGATATGGGTTCGATTATCCAATCCTTCTTGAAGGGGAACTCGGTCCCGAGCCAGGAACCCTGCCTTATGCATGCCCTGTCCCCGAACCAGCCAAGTACAGAAGGCATATCACGTGCATACTCGTCGGGAACGATGTTCATCGTTGCGGCATGCTCCTTCGATCTCTCCGTCCATTCCGGATCGGAGTACCGTATGAACCACTGGTCGGGTATCCTCCTGATTATGACAGGGGTCCCGCACCGGCAGAAAACGGGCTCGGAGAACTCCATGAAGGAATCGGCAAGGCCCATAGAGATGAGATCGTTCCTGAGGGCCTCCTTGGCGGCCGAGACCTTCATCCCAGCATAGTCCTCGCAGATGGGGAGCAATGTCCCTGAATGGAACTCGTCCTTGTAGATGGTGCTCGTGGCATCATCAAGCTTGACAGTCTCACCCTGGTCCTTGATGCCCATCTTCCTGCACAGGACCCCTGCAGGGTCTTCGACATACTCCTTGCCTGTCTGTATCAAAGTGATGGGGGTAAGCCCCATGACCATCTCTTTGTCTAGGCCGAACTGGTCGTTGCCTGTCTCAACGTCTCTTTTTACATCGTTCAAAGCTACCCAGTCGAACGGAGCATGGGCTGGGACGGACATGACGACGCCTGTCGCTACATTCGGGTCAACGAAGGTCCCAGGCAGGATCGGTATCGGTCTTCCCAGCGGGGTCCTGCACATGGAACCGATGAGCTCTTTTCCCAAGATGTTGCCCACGAGCGAGATCTCAGATTTGCCCTCCTGCTGGTGCTTTAGCTTTTCCGCACCCTCCTTGGAGAGCAGCCAGGTCTCTCCGGAGAACGAAGCTTTGACGTATTCCACATTGGGATTGAGCCACATATTGGAGACGCCGTAAACGGTCTCGGGGCGGAGGGTGGCCGCTGGGAGTACAGTGCCATCTTCCAGGCGGAACTTGAGGACGGTGAAGTCAAGGTTCTCTGCATCCCCTCCCTGGGAGATATCGGTCATGGAGGAATCGACCGCGACGGGGCCACAGTTGGGGCAGAAGGGAGCGTAATGGGGTTTGGTCGTTAGCAGGCCCAAATCGTTAAGCCTCCTGAACTGCCAGGTTATGAAGCGATTATAGCCGGGTGAGACGGTCGTCATGGCCCTGGAGAAATCCATGCCGAAGCCGAACCTCCTCCAGTACTCCTCTATATACACATGGCGGAAGAAATCTATCAGTACGCTCACGTCCGATAGCTTCCCCAGGACCTCAGGAGGGCAACCGTTCCTCAACATATAATCCAACGTCTTGGGGTCCTTCCGCTGTATCCTCTTGGCCAGGGAGATCGCAGGTATTCCGGTCGCATGGAAACCGACGGGAAAGAGGACATCATAACCCGCCGCCCTCTTGTACCGGGTCATAACATCGGTATAGGTGAACCCTCTCATGTGGCCTACATGAAGGTATCCGGAGATGCCGGGGTAGGCGAATATCATGAAGAACTTCCTTCCGGTCCCCTTTCCTGGACCGTCCGGTCTGAACGTGTCGTTCTCCTTCCACCTGAGCTGCCATTTGGCCTCTATGGTCTGGGCTTCGAACATCTCCATCTATGGCACCCCGGTCCTTTGACGAACGTTTCCTGAGGTCCCTGAACGATAAAAACCTTATTTGCCTGCCGGTAGTGGGACCACTGTTCGGATGACCTCGTCCATGATCAATCATTAGGCCTCACGCGGCCACCTGGCCATGGGAACCGGTCGAACAACAGCTTCCCGATCGCTATAGAGACCACAGCAAGGACCATCCCTGCGATGACATCGACCACCCAGTGGTAGCGAAGATAGACGGTCGAAATACAGATGGATACCACTATGGGCAGGAGGAGCCAGAACAGCAGCCTTCCTTTCCCCAGCAAGCCTTTGAACCTGTAAGCAAAAAAGAGCGGGATGAGGGCCTGGGCGGTATGGAAGCTCGGAAAGCAGTCCCGGTTTATTGACTCCATATCGTTGAACATAGCCTTGACCTGGTCCCATATCACTATCCCCTTCAGGTCGCTCTGGAAATTATCCTGTATGGTGTACCTTGGCCCCACTGCAGGCAGGAGGATGTAGCTGATATAGCCTAGATAGAAAGAAATGACCATGGCAAGCATAAAGAGCCTGAAATCGTCCCTTCGGTCGGTGAAATGGAGCAGGAGGGCTATGCCTCCCGGGAGAACAAAATAGAGAGAATAGGTGAATGCTAACCAATCAGTGAGCAAGGGAAAGCTGATCTCTTCTATAAGGAGGACTGGGTCTTTGCCCAGGAACAGGTAACGGTCGATATCCATCAAGGTCATATCTATGGTCCCATCCTGCAATCCCATGACAGCAGGCTGGATGAGCTGATAGGAAATACCGACCATGAGGTAGGGGAACCATGCCCTGACGGTGTACGCCGCTCCTTCAAGACCTGATCGGGGCCCTCCACTTTCCACAGAAAAAGCCTGTCTGAGGGCAGTCATCGCCATTATCGTTAGCATTATTATTAGGCCAAGAAGGAGCCTGTTCAACGTGAGGGGTTCGGGGTCGAAGGGGACCTTCCAGAACAGGTGGATGGCCGTAAGGACAAGTAGGAAGGTCAATAATAGCAGGTCCTCCGGTAGAGGACCAGCAAGGTCCATTGGAACTATACGGAAGGTCCCTTTTGGTCCGTTATTGGCCCCTTCTGTCATTCTCGTTCACCCGGATCCCGTCATCTATCTGACCCATAGAGCTCCATCTCCATTTTAAAGGAGATCGGGTGAGCACCGTAGGTCAAAGACCCCATCGATATCACATCCACGTGTGGGGCAACGAGAGGGATATCCTTCAGGGTTATACCTCCAGATGCTTCTATTGAGGCTCTTTTACCTGACCTTGACATGGCCTCTATCAGGGCCGATGAGGTCTTGGGTATACCTTGCACACCTAGGTTATCAAGCATTATGATATCTGCACCTGCCTCGAAGGCAGCTAGGGCCTCCTCCGCATTGGTGCACTCGACCTCAACGGGAAGATAGGGCCCGTAGAGCCCCTTTAACTTTCTTACCGCGCTCATAATTGCCTTGGGCCCCCCTCCCAGCGCAGCTATGTGATTATCCTTGACCATGGCCAGTGAGGAGAGGTCCATCCGATGCGGGAGCGCCCCCCCGTCGATCAAGGCCCTCTTCTCGAAGAGGTTGAACCCGGGGGTGGTCTTCCTCGTCCCGGCTATCCTGGTGGAAGGACAGCTTCTGGCCGCAAGCTCCGTTGATTTTTTCGCTATGGTCGCTATCCCTGACATCCTTGAGAGGAGGTTCAGAACGGTCCTCTCACCCGCTAGGAGCGCGGGGACCGGGCCTTCCACCTTCGCCACGATAGCACCCTTACCGATGTTGCTCCCTGTCGAAATACCCTCTTTGACCAAGAGGGAGGCACCCAGGACCGTGAAGATGAACTGGGCGGGTTCGAGGCCCGATAGCGTGCACTCTTCTTCGCATATGATTACCGCCCTACCCATATCCTGGGCACCGAAGAGGACGGATGTTGGGTCTCCCCTTCCGTTATCATCTTCCAG
The DNA here is from genome assembly GCA_964563055.1 of uncultured Thermoplasmatales archaeon. GTDB lineage: Archaea > Thermoplasmatota > Penumbrarchaeia > Penumbrarchaeales > Penumbrarchaeaceae > JALOTP01. The sequence continues at coordinate 48,396 of CAZLVP010000005.1, forward strand.
GTAGCCTATCAGGGCATCCCTCTCCTGGGGTGTCAGCGCTCTCATGGGAGGGGTAACTGACCATGAGGGAGATAACCGTTTTCCATGGCAAGCGGCCATACGATAGTCATAAATCATCATTCGACCCTTTGTCCCCGATGAGAGAGTTCAAGATAATCAACGACCCGGTCCATGGTACCATCAAGCTCTCCGGTGCCCTTCTGGAGCTCGCCTCGACCCCCGAGATGAACAGGCTGAGCCAGATAAGGCAACTGGGACTTGCCTACCTGGTGTTCCCGGGAGCGCATCATACAAGGTTCGAACATTCGCTGGGAACGTCCCATATAGCCGGAATGCTCGGTAGGGCATTGGAGCTCCCACCGGAAGAGGTCTCCTTGGTTTCCACAGCTGGGGCATTGCACGACCTGGGCCACGCCCCCTTCTCTCATACGATGGAGAAGCTGTTCCATGAAAGGTTGGGCAAGGAGCATATGGAGCTCACCAAGGACCTGATAACGGGTCGGATAGGCCCATACGACGCATGGTGGTGGGACAAGGACTGGAAAGACCTTGAGAGGGGCAGGAGCGTCCCTGAGATATTGGAGGCGGAAGGGCTCGACCCGGGAAGGGTGGCCGGGCTTGTCTGCAGGGAAGGGTCCTCAAGCCCTACGGACCCCGAAAGGCTCCCGGTCGAGAACGGACAGGCCTTCTTCTCGGACAGGGACTATCTTTACCAGATCATACACGGGGCGGTAGATGCGGACCAGCTGGATTTCCTGCTGAGGGATTCCCATTACACCGGGGTCGCCTACGGTATTATAGACCTGGACAGGTTCGTCCAGACGGCGCTCGTCCATCACGGGGAGCTCATGGTGCATAGGAGAGGGCTCTCGGCCTTGGAGGGCATGCTGGTGGCCAGGTCTCTCATGTACTCCTCCGTCTATTTCCACAGGACCGCTAGGATAGCGGAGGGAATGCTCTGCAGGGCAGGAGAATACCTTTCGGACGAGGCGCTCGAACAGGTTTGGGGCATGGCGGACGGAGAGGTCCTTAGGTTCATGAAGGAAAAGGGAGGCGTTCCCTCGAGGATGGCCGCTAGATTGAGGTTCAGGAAGCTCCTGAAATCTGCCTTCACCGTGAACTCGGAGGATGCTGTCGGAGACTCCGAGGCCGCTAATAGGACAAGGGAGCTGGTCGCTCGTTTGACCGATGACAAGGAGCGATCCAGGCTCGAGGCGGAGATCTGCCGGAGGGCCGGAGCACCGGAAGGAGAGGTTATCATAGATGTCCCGGACCCGAGCCTTGCGCTCTCAGAACCTAGGCTCAGGAGGACGGACATCAAGGTGATGGGCGACAGACCGGTCCCGCTCCATTCCATTTCGACCCTGGCAAGGGCCCTGCAGAGAAGGCCTGGGATACACTACTGCCTGATGGTCTCATGCCCAGAACGGAACAGGGGCGAAGTGGAGGGGATAGCAAGGTCCCTTCTTGAGGGGACCTGAACATACCTCCTTCACTTACCCTGAAGGAGCTGACCGCAATCCACGCAGACCATATCTTCCGAATCGACGACGGCCCCACAGCTGGGGCAGGCGATCCTCGGGGTTATGAGCCCTTTCTCCTCCAATAGCTTGACCACCCTTTTGAATAGGGCGTCCACATCATCGAGCGTCCTGACATTGGTGCACATCATCCGCCCGTCATCCATGAGAACGACGACGCCATATGTGGACCTGGGTCTCCATATGACGCCCGGGAAGTTCTCAGGATTGTACTCGCAGTCGGGGAGCTTCTCCGCTATATCCTTGAGCCTCAGCTTCGAGTTAAGGGTGCTGGATGCGATGATGTTCTCGATATTGTAACCGGTCAAATATCATTCTCCGCCAATGTAAGTGGGGAAAAGATTATTTGAACTTTACCCTACTATCCCCTCTGACCGAGAAGAACGGCCCCCAAAGATGTGGTGCGATGGACCTCATACCCAGGCTTGACCCGGATACAAGAAGGATCATTTCCGATTTCATCATCGATAGGATGACCGCTTCCGGGAAAGGCCAGGCATTCATTGGGCTCTCGGGAGGGTTGGACTCCGCCCTGGTCCTCAGGCTTCTCACGGATGCCCTAGGTCCAAAAAGGGTGAGACCGTTGTTCCTCCCCTGCGGTGCCATGAACCCTTCCGACCTGGGGTTCGCAGAGATGGCCTCCAGGTCCTGTGGGACGCACCTCAGGGTCTTGGACATCGAGGGTATTGTCAACGCCATACCCTTGGACCTTGCCGGTATGGTCAAGGGCAATGCGATGGCAAGGGCCAGGATGTTGGTCCTATATACCTTCTCGAACACAGAGGGTGGTCTGGTAATAGGGACCTCCAATAAATCAGAGCTCTTGACGGGCTACTTCACCAAGTATGGGGACGGAGCATCGGACATATGCCCCATAGGGGACCTTTTCAAGACCCAGGTGAGAGAGCTGGCAAGGGTAGTAGGGGTGCCGTTGCCCATAATCGAAAGGCCGCCTACGGCAGGATTGGTCGCAGGGCAGACGGACGAGGGTGAGCTTCGATTGCCCTACCCTCTATTGGACCAAGTGCTCAACGGATCGATAAGGGGCTATTCGGCAGGCACGATCACAGACAATATCGACCACACCACGACCTCGGTCGATGAGCTCGATAGGTCAGGGTTCGAGCCACCCGTCCGCGAAGAGGACGTTCTCAGGGTCCGGTCCATGATGAGGGTCTCTAAGCACAAGCGGCTTTCGCTTCAGGTCCCCAAAATGGGACCTTACACCATCGGTGTCGATCACCGGGAACGGCTCTGAGCCATACCCTTAAAGCTCCAGGTCGAGCCAGGTTTCGGTGAATGAGTCCACGAGCTTGTCCATGAAGGACTTCCTGTACAATATTAGCGTCCTTGAGACCGAGTCGGGGTCCACCACATAGAACCTTTTCGTCCCATCATGGTCCTCTTCTTTAAGGACCTCATCGGTCATCATCCGCTGGAGGTGGAACGAGAGGGTCGAACCGGAGATGCCCAGTTCCCCCTTAATATCCCTGTGCCTGGCCCCTGGATGGAGCATCACATGCATCAGGATGCCCCGGGGTATGTCCTTCCTCAGATAGGAGAGGACACGTTTCTCCCTGGAACCTATCTTGCCATCGGCATAGTAACGCCTGTACCTGCCCTCCTTCCTGTCGACGATCATATCCCTCTTCAGCATGAAGTTGAGGTGATATTCGACGACACCCATCGGTATGCCGAGCCTTCGCGATATTTCCCTGAAGTGGACACCAGGCGAGGCTTGAACGAGCTCGTATATCCTCTTCCTGGTCTCCAGCTGGAGGGGGTCTTCTTCCATCGGGTCCCAACCCCTCAACTGACCCTCTGCTTCCTAAAGAGGGCGAGGTAGAGCGTCATTAGCACTGCCACATCCACAAGGAGCATGATGTCGAAGGCCAGAGCAAATCCCCTTGGAACGCTGACCCAGTCGGTCACATATAACCCCACAGCAAGGTACAGCCCTTTCATCAGGAACAAAATGAAGGCAAGGCTCACCATCATAAGCCTGGGGCTACCTCTCCTCCGGTAGGACAGGAACCCTATCCCCGAAAGGACCAGGGATAGGACCAGGAGGAGGCCGACCAGCAGGTCCTTCAATGCTGACCAGAATTCCACAGAGACCGTTCAATCACCCCCTTTAGGCTCCTTGTCTAGGGGCGTCCGTAGGTCCCTTTTCTCTGACCAGAACCTGAAGACCACCGTACCGGCCACTATCAAGATCCCGACGGCCGACCCGATAAGCATGGCCAAAGGTTTGTTCGACAGGAACCGGACCTGGGGGTTCTCCTTCGGTATGTTGGCGGGGTCCATCCCTATCACAGGGTCGTGATGGACGGATAGCGTTCCGTCGGATAAGGGGTATGAGAACATTATGGATGCTAGGTGACCATCGATGGAGAAGGTCGTGTTCGCCCTCGATGGTGCCTGGGGCGGCCCCTCACCGACCAAGATATCATCGGACCAGGAATAGATGCCGGTCGTCAGGCCTTTCCGGGAGATCAGCCTGAGGACGTTCTCGTCCTCGGTCTGGACAGATCCGCCCCTCCCCTCCACTATGGACTGTTCGCCCGACAGGTCCCTAAGCTCATGGACGACGGCCAACCGGTCCGCATCAAGGGGTTGCCATAGCTCCATATCGATATCGAACTTCTGCCCCCATCCTTCCAGGAGAAGCGACCTTGACCGATAGGTGAAGGTCATCTTCGCCCATGCGACGGCCGTAGCACTTCCAGAGAGCCTCAGAGGGACAACACCATGTAAGGAGATCTCATACCCCTGGGAGAAGTCGGTCCGCAGGGACCAATCGACAATGTTGAGGGGTGCCTCGTACTTCCTACGGTCGGTCCCCTCATCGAAGACCGCGTTCCCGTTCGTGTCCTCATAGGCCATGACCTCAAGGTATCTTAGGGTCGACCTGGTGGAATCCCCGGAACCTCCAGAGTATGTGATTGTAAGTTGGGGTAAGGTCGTATTGATGGACAACCGGAGAACCTTGCTCTCTATGAGGACCTCCGTCCCCAGTATCCTTACCTCCACCCCTGTACCGGACGATGGGGCCTCGAACTGTTCTGGTAGGTAATCTTCCATTGTCGTATAGGACCCTTTTGCTGGGTCCGATAATGGGTCCCTGGGAAAGACCTCAAGATCGAAGGTCACCTTGCCACCTGAAAGGGACCTTGATAGAACAGAGCCCGAGAACCTCAGTTCCACCTTATTGCTGCCCATTGGTAGGTCCAATGGTCCTGCGTTCGCTGTTGCTGCGCCATCAAGGGCGGACCCATGAAGGCCGTAGGTGCCGGGTTCGAAGACCTCTATATCAACAACCAAAACCAGGAACTCCGCCAGGCCATCTCCGTCCTTGTCCTCAAGCCTCTCGGTCGTCGAGGTGCCCAGCCTGACGACCATGGGCGCACCGGAAACGAGCAGAAGGAGCATAGGAACGACGAACGACAGGAGCGCTATGGCCATGACCGATAATGTCATTGATGAGGGACCGTCCAGAAACCTGTATGGATGGTTGGGCATAATATCACACCTATCCGATTCGGCCTAGGTGTGGATGACCGGTCTGGTGTATTAAAGGTTTTTAGGACGCTCGGCGAACGTCCTTATTGGGACATGATCACTGGAACGCTTTGGCCGGGATGGTGAGCGTGTTTATGGACATACCTTCGGCCAGCACTCTCATACCATCATTAGGCCTATTGTCCAGATGAAGAAGGATGAGCCCCTTGCCGGTCTTTCGTGACAGGTCGTGGAGAAGACCCAGGAACGTCCTTATCTGCTGATCGCTGTTGTAGGTCCTGAGCTCTGACACATTGTCTAGGACCATTAGGTCGATGTCCCCTATTGATAGAGAGCCCACCTCCTGGTCCACCCTGTAGAGCTTGAAAACGGTCGGGAGCTCCAGGGGTCCGTCGGAGCCAGGGATGCTTATGACAGGTGCCTTTGCCATGCTACCATCCCTGCAGACATGTAATACCATGTCCATGAAGTAGATGTCCTTGATGTTGATCCCCCGTGTCATGAGCATCTTCTGGACGAATATATGGGGCCTGCCAATGCATATGTAAAGTGTCCTCAACTTCCTCTGGACGGTCATGCTAGATATGAGCTCTACGCTCAACTGGTTCGTGAAGAAAGGAGAGAACGTTACCATGTGCTCCAAGGAAGGGTTGATGAGGTCAAGGTATTCAGATACCTTTGTCTGGAAAGGTGCGGTCAACTTCTCCATGCCATCACCTCAGTCCCACCTGGACGGACAGACCGTCCCCTGAGATGTCCATCAGGTGCTTGCCCGTCAAATGGTCGGTACCCCTTAGCTTAAGGACCTCTAGGTACCTTCTTCTCCCATCTTCGTGTTCGAGATTATAAAGTAGGATGATACCATCGGATGTGTATGCTGGCTCCAGTGAGCTCATCAGGTCCGGCGTGGATTCGCCGGTGAGCAGGGAGACCGCCTGCCAGTTCTTGAGGGACTGTGATAGGTCGAACACGAACTCCCTGTAAGAGCCCTTGAGCAACCCGGCGACCGCTGTTATAGGGTCTATTACTATCCTCTGGGGCATGTGCTCCACGATCTTGTCCTCTATGGCCTTCTTGAGGGCATCGAAGCGGTCCTCCGGTGGGAGCCTGGACCTGAAGTAGGGGCCCAGATCGAAGTAGATTATGTCCCGTCCTATGGCCTCCTTGTCCATGAAATTGAACCTTGAGGAGAACCTGAGCATCCAGTTGGTCGGTTCGGATAATGTTGTGAAGTAGAGCCCCTTCTCACCGTTCCTTGCCCCTTCGAACAGGAACTGGAGGCAGAAGGTGGTCTTGCCGCAGCCGCTGTCACCTGCGAGGAGGACAGTTGACGGGAAAGGCAGCCCCCCCTCTATCATTCTGTCCAATCCAGGTATACCAGTTCGAAGCCTAAGGAAGTCCTCGTCCATTCCAGTCACCTATTTCGTTGGTCTACTAGCTGCGGGTTTTTACTTAAGCCTTACCGTCCTGGTACGTCGCAAGAAAAACGTCGACCATCCTTTAAACTGCGATAATTCGGTCCCACTGTCCAGCGAGCAAAGATGTACAGATAAAAACTTATATGCTGGAAAATAGTGGTATGTCCGCAGTTCGAGGCTATTTGGACGGTGATACGGACGGCGTTCCCCTCTATGAATGGTCCCCTGGAGATGCCATGGGGCATGCGATATAGGTCCCTCCTCATTTTAGCTTTGCTTTCCTTTGTTTTAATAAGCTCAACCCTCGGTTTTGGATTGGACCTATCTTCGACAATGTTGAAGAAAGGTGGCAAGGAGGCAACTTCTTTTATTATCCCCTTCCCCGAGGGCGGGGGTCGTGACCCCAGCCTCTCCATCCCCATGCCGGGGGGCGGCCCGGTCAGGTCAGGTTCGCTAATGATATCGACCGTCCCAGGCGAGACAGCGCCGTACAGTGTCTCCCTTGACATCGGCCTGGATTCTAGGAACGAATGGTCCTTCGGAGGCGGTGAATATGGCGGTATGGGCCTTCAGGACCGGTTCGTAGGGGACGAAGGCTCCCTCAGGTCCATAGGCTCCTCGGGAGGCTATACCTTCTCTATGCTCCTGCCTCATGGGGCAGTTCTGAGGGAGGCTTCCATGGTCATAACCTCGCCTCCTTCACCCGAAGGCTTACCTTCGGGGACAATGGACCTTGGCGATCTCATCCCTGGGGACAACGATGCGTTCGACTCTGCCGACATAGACGGCGAAGGGAGCTTGGACATAGTGTACTTCGATGAGCGGGCATCGTCCATCGTTCTGCTGCGCGATCCCTTCGTCAGCGCCGTCCATACCGTTCTTGAAAGCTCTGTTAAGGGGCCGGTCCATATCAGGGCATTGGACCGTGTGAACGCCCGAGCGGGGACAATAGTGACCTCCTGGGTCGATGAGAGCACCTTGACCCGCAAGGTCACGATGCATGTGATGAAGGACAACGGAGGCCTCCTAAAGGTCCCTCTCTCAAGCAACCTGTCCTCATCCAGGGTAGGTTTCTCGGTCAGAGCAGACCGGGATGGCAACGATACGGTCCTCTTCGTTCCCGGTCCCGACGGCGGACTGTACACTGCCCAGGTGGATAGGAACGGTAACGTGGCCAAGAAGCTCATCCTGGACACCGTGAAAGGGCTTATGGACCCTTATATGGCCGACCTTGATGGTGATACGGACCTGGACATCCTTATCTTCGGCGAGACGGGGTCATCATCGATGGCGGTCATGCTGGAGTCCCAGTCCAAGGACGGTCAGGGCTATTCGACCTTGGATATAAACACCACGTCGATACCAAAGGGCCTTGGCGCGGTCTGCGATGCTGACGGGGATGGGGCGGAGGAGCTTTATTTTGTATCCGACAACGATCTGCAGCTAGCCATGGTCTATTTTGACATTTCAAGTGGTCCTATGATGAGGGACCTTGGCATCGATGCCACCAATTCTTCCGTCAGGTCCCATCCTGCTTGGGAATACGGGAGCGGAGGGGCATATAATGGCGGTGAGGGACTCCTATATATCACATCGCAGGAGGGTCTCTATCAGATACTCCCCCATACTGGCCCAACAGGGTATTACCTCTCCCGAAGGTCCCAGAGCCTGTCAAGGGGGTCCATCCTAGCGGGGCTAGAGGGTCAGGGCGGTAGTGTGTTCGCATTGGAGGAGGGAAAGGGGCTCATAAGGCAGGACCTGCTATGGCTCTGGCAATCAACGGCCTTCCTCAAGGACCTTGGGTCCGGTAGGTCAGTGAGCTTCTCAATAAAACCCCCCATGACCACTGATGCTGGTCCCTTGGACATCCTGTCCGTGTTGGGTCCGGTCAGTTCCGATCATGCTTTCATCGATCCGAGCGGGAACCTGCTCGACCGATTGGACCTTTCTTTGTCCGGAGATTCGCTCTTTCTGAAAGCGACCGACCTTAGGGTGCGTTACGATATCGTCTTCGATGCATCGACCTCCCTTGAACTGCTACCGTCCCTTCTTAAGGCGGAGTACGATTTCAATGATAAGTTCATACCTTTCCAGATAACGGGTTCATCAGAAGGGTATGTGGAAGTAGGACCTGTCCTTCTCCTTCATGATGCTTTCCCGAGTTTCTCACCGGACATGCCCTTGGTCCTTTCGGTCGAAGAGGACTCCCTGGCAAGGACCATGCTCAGTCTCAAGGACCATGTTTCCGACGATCAGCTCGCACCCTGGGAGATGGACCTCAAGCTCATCACGATGGGACCGACACCGGACGGTCTATTGTTCCTTGACCGCAATATGAACCTTGTATCACATGCATCGGCCTTCCCTGACCTGGCCGGTGAGTTCCATTTCCAGTTGGCACTATCCGATTCAAGGTCCACGGTCCTTTCGAACGAATTGACCCTCCTCATCAATGAGGTGGAGGACATCCCAAGGGTCAAGGATTGGCCCCCCAAGGTCATGATGGAGGAGGGTTCGACCACCAAGGTCCCTTTGACGGGCGAGAACGGATGCTTCTGGGACCCCGATGGGGACGTAATGTCCTTCGATTGGGATGTGCTCTCAATATCACCGGCAGACGGGATCGACCATTTATCCATCTATCTCGAGAGCGGGTCGCTCGTAGTGGGTGCTGAACAGACAGGAAGTGGCTGCCAGTTCAAGTTGGAGGTCCGCGCGGACGACGGAAGGATGCCCTCCGGCCAGTCAGCCTCGATCGTACTGATGGTCGAGGTCCTTGATGTGGACTCTCCACCGTATAGGTTAGGGGGTCTTGGGTCGCTCGAACTTTCGGAGGACCAATCGCTCCCGACAAAGGTCCCTCTAGATTCGCTCTTCCATGACCCGGACGATGATCTATCAGGCTGTACGTTCAGGGCTACCAGCTCCGATAGAAGGCTCCATTCCTACATAGGTGAGGAACTAACGAGACCTTACCTATTCGTGCAGCCTACCAGGGAACTGAACGGTCAGCAGAAGGTCTGGATAGAGATGTGGTCCAGAGGCCAGACCGTTACCGAAGAGGTCCCGGTCAACATCAGGCCCGTCAACGACCTTCCGGTCGTGGTCGTCGATTCCAGGAGGGACCTTGCGGGCAAAGGTTGGATGATAACGGGTCACGTGGAGGACCCGGACGACACCGGAGGCCTGGTCCAGTACATGGTGGCGGATGGTCAGTGGAAGGATGCATGGGGGTTCAATGTCTGGACGTTCGTTGTGGACCTCACGGACCTACCAAAGGACGGTGGCTATGTCTTCGTGAGGGCCAATGATGGGACCGAGGATTCGGCGACCATCTTTCTAAAGTTGGTCCCACCCGAGGTCACCGTGCTCCCTCCCGATGGTCCTGACGACGATGGGCCAGATGATGACGGTCCTGGAGATACCGATCCGCCCTTCTATATAGCTCCCGATGACCCAAATGGAGGTCATGGGCTCCTCTATCTGATGTTCGGTGCGACGGCTGGTCTATTGGGGCTGCTCCTATTCTCGATGCTCCTTACGGAGGCGGGGTTCGTGACGGTCCTGACCGCCGTGATGAGCGCCTATTCGAAGTTGAGCAAGAAGGACATACTCAACCATGAGATCCGGGGTCTCATCCGAGGTTATATCATCGCCAATCCAGGGGACCATTATTCTTCCATCAAGAGGAACCTGGACCTCAATAACGGGACCCTGGCCTACCATTTACGGGTCCTTGAACAGAACGGGCTCATCAAATCGATGTACGACGGTATCTACAAGAGGTACTATCCGGCCAATGTGAACATCAGCAAGCTCAAGAAGAACATCTCCAAACAAGAGGAGATATTCAACATCATCCTGGACAATCCAGGGATAACCATGGAACAGATCGGAAGGAACATAGGGGTGTCAAGGCAGGTCGTCAATTATCATGTGAAGAACCTCATCAGGGCCGGTGCCATCTCATATCAGAGGGACGATAAATCGGCCAGGTTCTTCTCCTCTGAGAACACGGTCATCCCCGAGGACACATGAAAACCTTGATGTCGGTCCTGGGATATCCACCCTCATGAGGCTAGGGGTCCTTGCCGGATCGGTGCTCCCATTCACGATTCCCGATCTCGGTCCATCGGTCCCGAACGAATACGGGACACCATCGAGCGGGACCTGGGAGCTACCAGGAAGCTCTGGTACCGTTATTGTCCTAGCAAGGCACGGGGCCCCGCCATCGATACCTCCGCACAAGGTGGACCATCGTGCCAACATGAGGTCCCTGGAACTATCTGGGGTCGATGCTATCGTCAGTGTCTGCTCATCCGGAGCACTGAACAGAGAGGTCCCGGTCCCATGCTGGGCGGTCCCAGACGATCTAATTGACCTGTACGGGAGCACGACCTTCATAGTGGATGAGATTAGACACATCACCCCTAGCATCGACCTGGACCTTATGGAAGGGCTGTTCGAAGCATGCCGCAGACGGGGGCTCCGGACCATAAAGGGGGGGACCTATGTCCAGACAAGGGGACCCCGGTTGGAGACCAGGGCAGAGGTCAGGGTGTTATCCCAATGGGGCGATTATGTTGGTATGAACATGGCCCCTGAAGCGGTCCTCTCCATGGAGATAGGCAAACCTTACGCCGCCCTCCTGACCGTCGACAACCACGCTAATGGTATTGTGGACGAAAGGCTTGACTTCAGGGACATACTCGAGAGCGCCAGGAGGTCCTGGGAAGATGTGAAAAAAGTGCTCATTGACCTGGCCGATGGAGCTTCTCCCGTGGATAGGGGGGAGAATGAGTGACGGACCTTCTCATAAAGAACGCCATGTGCCTGGACGGAAAGAGGCGCAGCATTTGCATCGAAGGGAACATCATAACAAGGATCATGGGAACAGAGGGGAGACAAGGGGAGGCGGTCAGGGAGCTCGATGCCGAGCGCCTGCTGGTCATGCCTGGGCTCTGCAATGCGCACACTCATGCTCCTATGTCCCTTCTTAGGGGGGTCGGTGAGGACATGGAGCTCGGGAGATGGCTCAAAGAGAGGATATGGCCCCTTGAGGCCAAGATGACGGAGAGGCACCTCAAGGCCGGTATGGCACTTGGCTGCCTGGAGATGATAAGGACCGGGACCACGCTCTTCAATGATATGTACTTCAACGTTGGTGCGCTCGCCCCCTCCGTCGCACATATGGGGCTCCGAGCTGTCCTGGGAGAAGGGTTCATGGACCTGAACGATGTTGGAAGGAGGGAAGAGGCTATGAAGAGGACGATCGCCTCCCTCGATTCAATGGCTGCCCTTGGGGAACCGAGGGTCAGGGGCTCCATAGCACCACATGCGGTCTATACTGTATCAAAGGAAGGGCTGGAATGGTGCGCCCAGGAGGCAAGAGGGAGGAGGTGCACGTTGCATGTGCACCTTTCCGAGACATCGACCGAGGTCAAGGATTGCATTGATCGATGGGGCATGTCACCGCCCGCGCTCCTTTCGAAGCTCGGTCTATTAGGACCGGGAACGGTTGCGGCCCATTGCGTCCATCTGTCGGAAGGTGACATCTCCCTCCTCTCTGGGAGCGGGACCTCGGTATCGCACCAGCCTTCGTCGAACATGAAGCTCTCGGTCGGCGGTCAGATGCCCTATCCCGCCCTAAGGGCGTCGGGGACGACCTGCTGCCTGGGGACCGACGGCGCCGCATCCAATAATACATTGGACATGTTCCAGGCCATGAGGGCATGTTCCCACCTCTGCCGGCACGGTTGGGGTGCTGGCTCCATTACAGCACAAGAGGTCCTGGACATGGCTACGGTTAACGGTTATAGGGCTCTGGGACTCGATGGGGGCGTGTTGAGGGTCGGAGCCCTGGCGGACCTGATCCTCCTTGACCTTGACCATCATTCATTGGTCCCTGGGAACGACCTGGTCTCGAACGTGGTCCATTCGGCATCGGGCGATACTGTAAGATATTCGATAATCGCTGGAAAGGTCGTCATGGACGACGGGAAAGTATCGAACGAGAGCTCGGTCAAAAAAGAAGCAGCGATGGTGGCCCAGTACCTGCTCGGTGGTGAGACCGATGGGAGATGAGGATAGAGGTGCGGATGAGGTTTTGGAAAGGCTTCTGATGTCGGTCAGATCAGCTCCTGTCATAGATCGGAGCGGTTATCAATATTTCATCCATCCATTAACGGACGGGATACCGTCCATAGACCCAGCGTTGCTTCGGGATGCGACGGAAAGCTTGGTACCTCTCCTGCCACCTGCCAAGGATTACGACCTTCTGTTAACGGCCGAGGCCATGGGGATCCCTTTGGCATCGTCCTTGATGGAAAGGGTTGGAAAGCCGCTATCCATAGTCAGGAAGAGGACCTACGGCCTGCCTGATGAGGTTATCACTGACCAGAGGACCGGTTATTCCACAGGTCGATTATCGTTCAATCTGCCAAAGAGGGGCAGGCGGACCGTGATCATAGACGATGTCCTCTCCACGGGAGGGACCCTGCAAGCATTGGGGCAGGGTGCCAAGGAGGCTGGATGGGAGGTCGTCCTAGCGGTCGTCCTGTTCGATAAGTATTCCGGTGATAGGGTTGTTCTCCAGAACGATCTGGGATTCGAGGTCCGGACCCTGATCAAGGTGGAAGTGGTCAACGGTTCCTGCACTGCCAGGCCATCGAGGGGTCGAACTGGAAGCTAAGAAGATCGTTCCTTTGGTGGCGGATAGGACAGAAAGGTAATAATCTGACCGTTGCGCTTTGAGCTGGCATGGATGAGGTCCTTGTGATCAGGGACGGCCATGCTAGGAGGAGCGGGACCACCTGGTACGCCTCATCTACGGTCACTGTTATCAGGTCCGGGAGGAAGACGCTCTTAGTGGACCCTGGATGCTCAAGTGGCCTGGATGAAAAGCTTGGTAAGGCCTCGGTATGGCCCGAGGATATCGGCATGGTATTCATCACGCACGGACATCCTGACCACTACCTCAACCTTGGCCTTTTCAAGGAGGCTGTCGTCCTGGACGGGACCTATTTCTATGAGGAGGATAGACAGACACCTCTGGGTGGTAATGTTCCAGGTACCGGAATAAGGATAGTCCAGACACCGGGCCACACCCCGGACCACGCGTCTCTGCTGGTCGGTTCAGGTCCGTTCCGCCATCTCATAGCGGGGGACCTTTTCTGGTGGGAGGACGGCGCCAGACCAGAGGCGACACCGGAAGCGCTGTTGGGACTCCCCGATGACACCGCTCTTGACCGGGGCGCCCTCATGAGCTCTAGGGCATCGACATTGGAGGAGGCCGATATCATCATACCTGGACATGGACAGATGCTTCGTCTTGTCAGGCCCGATCAATGACCGAGCTTGCCCACGAGCGGGACGAATATGCAATAGGTCAGCGGTTCCTCCCTGAAGACCTTACCGCTCCTAGTTAACCTGATAAGGCGCTGTGTGGAATATTTGGGGCCCACCACCCCCAGGGCGATACCATCCCCCCCTATCTGGTCTAGGACAGATGGTGGGACCGAAGGGGCAGCGCAAGTATAGTAGATGCGGTCGAATGGGGCCTTTTCCGGAAGCCCTACCGATCCGTCACCTATCGTAACGGTCACGTTCTTTGTCCCTGCGCGTTCCAGGTTCCCAATGGCAAAAGCGGCGAGCTCGGGAACGACCTCTATTGTGTGTACATGCCCCAAAGGGCCCACGAGCTCTGCTATGACCGCCGCGTGGTATCCGGAACCGGTCCCTATCTCCAGCACCTTCTGGCCTTTATCGACTTTGAGCTCCTCGGCCATTATGGCGACCATGTGCGGTGCGGATACGGTCTGGCCGTATCCGATCTGGAGGGGATGGTCCCCGTAAGCGTCGCCTTTGAGACGGTGGGGAACGAAATTGACCCTGTCGACCGCCCTCATGGCAGCCTCCACAGGACGGCTCCTTACGACCTCCTCTTCCATGAGAAGGTCGATGAGCTCATCGTTCCCGGATCTCACCTTCCCCTTCATCTCCTAAGCTTCTCCTGGTCATGTAAATACTAAGGCCTTCTTAAAGCTCGATGGTCTCCTCCCTACCCGGGCCGTAAGAGACAATGGTCACAGCGGCAAGGACCTCCCTCTCTATCAGCGAAATATATCTATCGAGCGCATGGGGAAGGGTCCCTTCCTCCCTGTGGACCTCCCACTCATCCTTTGATAGCTTCCCCCAGCCCTCGAGCTTCCTATAGACCGGTCTGCACTCCTTAAGAAGCTCGAGATGTGAGGGGAAATCCCTGAGAACTGTTGGAAGGCCGCACCTTTCCGCTGTCTCCCTGGGTATGGAGTACTCTGTGCAGACAAGGACCTCCTTGAGCGATGAAAGGACATCGGTCTTTGTGAGGGCTAGCTCCTCTATGGAGTTCCATCTCACAGAGGAGCGGACCAGGACCAGGTCCAACCAACCGCACCTCCTTGGCCTGTTCGTGGTCGTACCGAACTCGGATCCAACGTTCCTCATCATCGCCCCGACCTCATCGTTCAGTTCGGTCGGGAAGGGCCCTTCACCGACCCTTGTCGTATAGGCTTTTACGACCCCTACCACCCTTTCGAACCATGATGGACCTATACCCGAACCTGCGGAGGCGTTGCCCGTGGAGCACGAGGAGGAGGTGACATAGGGGTAGGTGCCCCGATCTATGTCAAGGAATGTACCCTGGGCCCCTTCCAATAGGACCTTGGCCCCTTTGTCCAGCATACCATTGAGCAGGGCGGGAGCATCCCTGACCCTTGGGACCAGGACAATACAGAGTTCATCGAGGTCCCGTAGAATGGCATCGGGATCGAATGTCTGAGGGCCTCCCAATGCCCCGCATATTGCGGAAGCGTCCTTGCATCCCTTCCTTACCTTCTCCGAAAGCAAGGACGGATATCTGAGGTCCGAGCCCCTTATGCCTGTCCTGCCCATCTTGTCCTGGTAGCAGGGTCCTATTCCCCTTCCGGTCGTCCCGACCTTGGAGGCACCGGTCCTGGACGCCTCCTGGACCCTGTCCAGTTCTCTGTGGTAGGGCATGATCAGGTGTGCCCTGTCCGAGATCACCACATTTGCAGTAGAAATACCCTTGGACTCGAGACCCTTGAGCTCCTTCTCAAGGACCCAGGGGTCTATGACGCATCCATCACCGATGACCGCTGCCACACCCTCCCTGATGACCCCAGAAGGGACCAGATGGAGCTTGAATGTCACCCCACCGACGACTATGGTGTGGCCGGCATTGTTGCCGCCCTGGAACCTTACAACGGCATCATGGTCCCTGGACAGAAGGTCGGTTATCTTGCCCTTCCCCTCATCTCCCCACTGGGTTCCTAACAGGACCGTGCAAGCCATGGTGACCGCTCATGCCATAAATCGATGGTTTATTTCTAGATGTCGCAGGGATGGTGAAAAATGGTCCGAAAGGACCCTGTTCTGACCATCTGGATGACCCTGACAGATAGTAGCTGGAGCGAATAATTACATCGTAATGGTTAAATCGGTCCACCCTGATACTAAAACGGAAATGGGCGTTATGCCTGAAAAATGCAGATGAAATAAGGGGTGAATGGATTTGTTCAAGAACACGGTCATGGGGCTCGAAAAGGTCTTCAAGGACGATATAAAGAAACCGAAGGTCATCCTTGTAACGGGTCCGCCAGGGTCCATGAAATCAAGCTTCATATACACGCTCCTCACCTCATACCTATCACAGGGTAACGAGTTCGGTGTCTATACGACCCTGGAGGAGTCCGTTGCATCCCATCTTGGCAACATGGAGAGCCTCGGGATCAGCCTCTGCCTCAATCTCCAGATAACCGATTTCACCGACATAAGGGAGGAGGAGGAGAACGTCGATTACCTGAAGTTCCTCGAGAAGATGCTCACCCATTTCAAGAAGGTGAAGGGGGACCAGTTCACCTGCTTCGCACTTGATTCCCTTGGGGCCCTCTATTCCCTCATGGACGGAGAGGAGAACATGAGGAAGAAGATGTACCACTTCTTCCAACTGCTCCGTGACCTTAACCTCAACAGCTTCATAATCATGGAGAGACCGGCGGAAGGCGATTCCAATCTCCTGGGGAACGAAGGCTTCCTAGCGGACGGGATAATCTACCTTGGTCTGAAGAGGCGGCAAGGACGGCTTAGCAGGTTCATCCAGGTGGAGAAGATGAGGGCCTGTGAGCATTCCATGGAGATGCATGCTCTGGACCTGAGGATGGGGAAGATCTTCGTCCTCGGGCCCATCTTCGAGTGATGGTGGCCGGGAAGGTCGCGATGATGTCAGATAACGAGATCGAACGCGGCAGGGCCAAACAGGACTGGTTCCTGGAGCACGGGTCCATACAGGCCGAGCTCATGAAGCTCAAGAAGGAGGCTTTAAGGCCCAAGGCCGAGGAGATCAAAAAGAAGGATGACCAGGCCAACGCCCTCCCCCAGACGACCCCTCCTGTGGCGGAGGGACCCACAGGCCAGGTCCCCAAGGAAAACACTGGGACCGGGCCCTCTGGAACGATAGAAGGGACCAGATACGCTGAGAAGATACCCGAACCACCAAAGGTGGAGAGGGTGGACGATGTGGTTAAGGAGGTGGCCGGGGAAGGTAGCGAAGGAAAGGCCCCCAGGCTACCGACCGGCAAGATACCCACGGCACCTAACCTTACCCAGAAGATAGCCTCTGTGATACAGCTTGAGAACAAGCTCAAGCGGCGCAAGTACGAGATGGAAAGGAACAACAGGACGAAGGATACCCGTTCAGAGGAGAGCGCACCCATCCCCACCGAAATGCCCGAGGTCAAAGGGACATCACCCGTGCCAGGCCCGGAGATCGTTACGATCACTGATATTGAAAATGTTGGCCCTATGGCAATCCCTCAGGATATATTAGGGACCGCTGTGAACGGACCGGTCGATAGCGCTCCACCTACTGTCCCGAAAAGGTCGGTCCAGGATATGGAACTATTTAGGACGGACCTTGACCTTGATACGGACAGGGAGGTCAAGGACGCTGTCCCATCGATGGACCAGGAAGGTCACCCCACGATCCCTGACCTGGAAGCACCAATCCCTGATGAGGCACCACAAAGGCCTGAGGTAGAGCCACGTTCGGAGACACTGAACTTGATGGGACCAGAGACCTTAAATGACGGGCCAATTAAAGGGCCAGATCATCTTTTACCTGAGGGACCCCCGAAAGAAGGACCTGATAATGGGCACGATAACGGGTTTGATGGTACGAAAGCGGTCATTGACACTGATGAAGAACGGCCAAAAAAGAGCAGGAACGGCAATGAATGGCTTGAGGTGAGCAGGGGTCCGAAGAGGTCTGTGAAGAATGAGGAGAAGGGTAGCTCGCCCTTCGGCAGGATAATCAACCTCTTCAGAAAGAAGGGAAGATGAGGTAAGTGATGATGAAAGAACGGTTAAGCTAGGGGAAAAGATAACTAACAAAGAACGCTTAAAGACGCTAACGAAGGGAAATCGATGGAAGGTGAAGGCGAGATATTGACGGCCGGGGACCAGGGAGCCCGGGAAATGGGAGAGACACACCCCATAACATACCCTGAACCAGGTATTGTCGCCGATACCATCGAGCAGCTCAAGGTCCTGGGGGTCAAGGTATCGACCCTCAAGAAGGCCTTTTCAGAGTATAGAAGGAAACATGAGGAAGGAGGCCAGGACCTAGAGGGTCCCTATGGGAGATTGAAGGACCGTATGGACAAGGGTTGGGCTACCTGGTCATCTACCCGGTTAGGTCTTGACATGACCCTTGCGAGGATGTCACTGACCGCCCTAAAGGAGATAGGGCGTCCGGTGGACGAACTGAAGGAAAGGATAGAGGGTATAGACGCCAATGATACGAAAAAGGCTGCCGAAGGTATGGAAGCGGCCTCGTTGCTAAGGATCGATATGGCCAGCGCATTGGAGGGACATACCGACAGGGTGTTACCTGAGGCATGGATGGCCCTTGATAGGGCTATGGACTCCTTCGAGGAGGTCGCTAAGGTCCCGGAGAAGGCCGATAAGGTCAAAAGGCTCTTCAAGAAGGTGCTCCAGGCCGTTTCGAAGCAGGATATCAACAATACCCTTGTCTACAGCAAGACCCTATATACCGAGGTCCAGAAGCTTCTATCGGACGAGATAGCCAAAGACAGGTTCAAGGCCATCAAGGATGAGATAACGGGGCTCATGGACCAGATGGAGGAATACCGCAAGTTCGGTCTGGAGACCGAGGTCCTACGCTCTGAGCTGTCCATAATAGATAAGAGCCTGGGAACAGGCAAGGTCCTTGAGGCCCAGGGCCATATGAACCGGATCGCCAAGAACCTTTCAAGGACAGAGAACGAGCTCCACCGCAGGAAGGGGATGGTGAACCTTATAGAGGCGATGGAACTCGTGGAGGAATACGGCCCTCTGCTGGACCTATCAGAGGAGCGTTCGCACCTCCTGAAGTTGGTCGAGGACAAGGGGAAGATGTCCCCCAAGAAGTTCATGGATGAGACAAGCGCTGTCCTTGAAAGGATCAAGGACACTTTGTTCAGTAACTTCCAGGGGCAGGTCAAAGAGAGGCTCGAGACCCTAGAGCGCTCCATGGTCGGTATAGGTTTCATCTCCGAGGAGAGGCGGTTCCAGCTAATGGACCTGAAGAGGTCCATTGACGATTCCTTAAAGGACCGCAACATCTCTGAGGCAATGGAGTACATATCTCTCGCCGAGAGCACTTTCGGTCAATCGGACGGAGAGATAAGGCTCCTTGAGATCAAGAGCAACTATTCCAGGTTCCTGAAGGAGTATGAGATGCTCCTCGAGGAGGACATGGAGATAGCCGAGGTAAAGGAGCAGCTGGAGGAACTTGAGAGGATGTTCCTCTCAGATGATGTGGGCATGGAGGACCTTTCGACAAGGGTCTACCAGGCCGGAGTACTGGTCCAGGATAGGATAGTCGACCTGCGGAAAAAAGCGTTCGGCAAAGAAAGGGACAGGCTCCTTGGGATGATGGACTCAATATCGCTCTCAGGTGGAGCGAGGTCCAAGCTGGAAGGCCGGCTAGATGAACTGGGGTCTTTGATAGGTTCAGTGGAGGAGAGCGTCTTCGAAAAGGACCTGTCCATGTTCAGAACAGAGCTCGAATCCGAGATCTCTTCCTTTGTCAAAGATAACTATCCCAGCTGGTCCCAGCGGGTTTCAGGGCAGATGGACTCACTGGCATCATCAAATGTCGACCTCTCATCCCTCAGACCTAGGATAGAGGAGGCGAACGGGCTTTTCAGTGCCGGGGACCTCCTTGAGGCCGGAGAGGTCATGAGGGAACTGGAACAGGAGGTCGTCAAGCTCGAGGACGACATTGAGCTCAAAATGGCTGAGGAGCTGATAAACTCAGCTGAGTTCATGTTCGAGGAGGCCGTAAGGGCCGGGGCCAATGTAAAGGACAAGAAGGGTTCCCTGAACAGGGCCAAGGAGCTCATGGCCAGCGGGGACCTTGAAGGCGCCATGGAACTGGCAAGGGAGGTCGAGGGCTCCGTCAAGGGGAGCTGGATGGAGATGAAGAAGGGCAGGCTCGAATCGGAGATGAAGGGCCTGAAGACCTACATGGAGGATTCGACGAATCTAGGATTGGACCTATCTGATGCCACCTCTATGCTCCATGAGGCCGAGTTCATGTTCAACGAACAGCGGCTTGACCAGGTCTCGGACCTAGTAAGCCGTGCGAGGGAGGACCTTGAGGGCAAGAGGAACGCGTTCTTCAGTGACAGTGCAATGAACACTATAAACAAGCTAAAAGATGAGATAGGGACCCTTGGTCAGATGGGCGTGGACAATCTCGAGGCCGAGACAATGCTCATAGAGGCCGAACGCCTTTTCATGAACGAGGACTATGAGAAGGCCTATTCGCTCACCCTGAACATCAGGGAGCAGCTCAACGAGTCCAGGGACAGCTACCTGAACGAACTTGTACCTAGGGAGCTATCCGACATCAGGAGCAGGATGGGTCGCCTTGAGAGCCTGGGGCTCGACACATCGAGCATAAGGCAGCTGCTCAATAATGCTGAGGAGGCCCAGAGCTCTGGAACATTATTGGAGGGCATAGATTCCCTGAAGAAGGCAAGGGAGGTCTCGGACGAGCTCTTCAGGAGCCATATCACGCTCGCTATCCCCGACACCATCGTGGATGTCAAGAAGCAGATCGACATCGCGATGGACGAAGGGATGGACCTTTCGGATGTTAAGGAGCTCCTGGCGAACGCGGAGGAACTGTTCCGGACGGAACAGTACGACATGGCGATGGAGGTGGTGGAGCGGGCACAGGACACGTTCAAGAGCGTCAAGAAGGAGTTCTTCAAGGGGAAGTACCTGAAGAACATGGAACTGGTGGAGAACATAGTTGACAAGGCCGAGGGTTTGGACATGGAGATGGACCTTTCCAGGGCCAATATAAATATGGCCAAGGACGCCTTCGAAAGGGGCGATTTCGAGTCCTCTCACACGCTCATGGAGAAGGTCATGAAGTTCCTTGAGAGGTCCATGGACGAGAGGTCAGTGTCCAAACAACGCGAGACGGTCCAGACATATTATGACGAGGTAAGGACCCTGCTCATGGTCGCAGAGGGAGAGAACATAGATGTGAGCGATGAGCAGGGATTGTTCCGGATAGTCGGGGAGCTGATGACAAAAGGAGACTTCGAGCAGGCTGAACATGTCCTTGAGGGCATCAAGCTGGGGGTCAACGATAAACGGCTCTCCATGAAGCGCAGGGTCATAGAACGGTCCATCCAGACAACAGATATATTGCTCCAGAACATGAACGGGATGGGCATTGACACATCTGCGGAGCAGGCGCTCATAGAGCAGCTCAAGGAAGCCCTCCGTCGGAACGACCTCGACCTGTGCGACGAGATCAATCTTAAGCTTATAAATACATTGCAGCGTAACGAAGGTCCATATACTGTCCAGAAGGTCCAGAGGGAGCTCTCTGAGCTCAGGGCCTCCATTGTGGAGGCAAACTCGTTAGGTCTTGACACCAAGGTCCCACAGCAATACCTGACGGATGCCATAGAGCTCTTCGAGAACAATGACCTGGAAGGCTCCGAGAGATTGATAGGGGAGGGCAAAGTGTCCTTGGCAGCCCTTCTAGAGGAGCGCAAGATAGGGGAGTTCGAGATGGCGCTCTCCGACCTAAGGACGCTTATGGACCAAGCGGTTTCCATAAGTATCCCGGTGGACGATGAGGAGGCTTTGATATCCTCTGCCAGGGTTGGCCTGGAAGGGGGTGACATCGAGACCGCTATGTCCCTTTTGGAGACTGCTACGATAGGTGTGGATGCCAAATTGAGCTCCAATTACCAGACCACTTCGGAGGGTTATATTCCCCAGATATCGGCCTATCTAAAGGAGTTGATGGGCCTTGGCTTGGACATGAGCGACCTGACCGCCATCTATAACGATGGCCTCTCGGACCACGGCTCTGGGGATTATAGGAAGGCCGTGAACAAGTTCGCCTCCATCCTGGAGCTCGGCCAGGAGATGAGGAACCAGAAGGAACTGTCCATCCTTAGGAGGACGTTGACCAAACAGGAGCAGAGGTATGCCGACCTAAAGGGAATCGGTATGAAGCCCTCCAAGAAGCTTGATGAGGCGTTCGAATCGGCTAAGGCCGTGGTTATGAGGGAAAGTGTGGACCTCTCCAAGGTCGAGGATATCATAAAGAGGCTCGACCTCTACCTGAACAAGAAAGCGATTCCCTACATCAAGGACCTTTCAAAGAAGCACATCACAGAAGCAAGGCTTGCCATCAAGGAGTCCAGCCCCTCCGGTGAGGACCCGAACATCGTCACCAAGCTCAAGGAGGCCGCCAAGAGCTTCAATGCAGGTGATTTCGAAACTGCTGACAGGATCGCTTTATCGCTAAGGGAAGAGGTGGAGAAGGTCAGGTTGGAGGAGACCGAACAGGTCCTGAAAAGTGAGATCGATTCTGTGAAGAGGGTCCTCTTGAGGCTCAAGACCCTAGGTTCCAACGTATCGAACGCAGAGAAACTGGTCGCTAGGTCGGAGGCGGCACTTGGCTCGGGCCGATACGACAATGCAGAGAACCTCATTGAAGCGGTCAAGGAAGCGGTAAGTGAGGTGGTCACCAGGAACCAGAGGGAGACCGCCCTTGAAACGATCGAGTTCGTGGAGGCACTTGTGAAGTACCTATCGGAGAACTTCTCGGGAGTGAGCTCCCAAATAGGCCCGGCGAACGAACTGGTCAAAATGGCAAGGAACAGCTTCAAGGAGAGGTCCTTCAAAGATGCCAGACAGAAGGCCGAAGAGGCAAAGGTCCTCATAGAGAGGTCCGAGCTTCAGAACATAGACCAGTTCCTGTACGTGTTCAGGAACATGCAGGCCGAGGAGATATCGAAGGCCGTAAGGACCAGGATCGATGAGCTGGCAAATAGGGGATCGGAAGTGACCAAGGTCAACATGCTCTTCGACAAGGCCCAGGAACATTTCTCGAAGGAGGATTACGAGAAGGGTCGGCAGATGATAACCTTCGCCAGGGTCATGATGTCTGAGATGGACCAGCAATCCCTCCGAGATTCGGCCGTGGACGAGCTCAACTCCTCCCACCTGGAGATCCTGGCCATGAAAAAGGACGGGATGGATGTCACGGGCCCCTACAAGCTATACAACAACGCAAAGGATGCGTTCACCTCCGGGGAGTACAAGAAGGCCATCCTGCTGGCGAAGAAAGCATGCCTCAGACCAAAGAAGTGAGGTGGCCTGGGCGCTCCGGCCATCTATGTTTGTTCGTTATCTCACTTCACCCACAAGATTTATATCCTGATTTACTTTAGGACCCCCCATGGCCCCGACCAAGAAGAACAAGAAAGGGGAAGGCTTCCATTCGGCAGCTGGTCTCATCCGGTACTTCGACGCTGAGGAGGAGACCGCCCTCAAGATAGACCCAAGGTTCGTCGTTGCCGCTTGTCTGGTAACGGTCGTGGTCGTCGAGCTACTAAGATGGCTCGTTCCCCTTA
The DNA here is from genome assembly GCA_964563055.1 of uncultured Thermoplasmatales archaeon. GTDB lineage: Archaea > Thermoplasmatota > Penumbrarchaeia > Penumbrarchaeales > Penumbrarchaeaceae > JALOTP01. Next base: position 71,892 of record CAZLVP010000005.1, read on the forward strand.
AGTAGGCCCGAACATCAATTGCTCGCCCAAGGGAGGATGAGCACCGGGATGTCTATGTTCGTCATTATCCTGTCGATTATCCAACCGGCCACGGCCCTACCCTCGGTCGCTCCCATTATGATGATATCGACATCGTTGAACTTGGCCTGACCTATGATGGTGGATGAGACCTCACCTACTGCACGGACCATGGTATGCCTCACTTTTTCCTGGATGCAGACCCTGTCGAAGATGTCTAGGGCCTGGTCACCCTCTGTGATGTCCTCTCCCTGGTCCCGTATATGAACGATCACCAGTTCTGCATCGAAGCTCTTGGCGATCCGTGTCAGCCTAAGAGCGTTCCTTCTTGCTGGTTCCGGACCCGAGGTGGGTATGAGGATCCTTATGGACATACTTACCAACTCCTAACGGACTAGTGCCCTCTGGATGGAATCGCGAAGGGACCTGAGCTGGAAGGGTTTTTCAAGGAAATCGACCACGCCAAGGTCCAGGGCGGCTGACTTGACAGAGCTGTCCGCCGATATGAAGATTATCTTCTGGTCAGGGTCCATGTTGAGCATCTCCATGGTGGTCTCCAGCCCGTTCCTGACCGGCATCCTGTGGTCCAGGATGACAAGGTCAGGCCTCTTCTTGAGGTCACCGTAGGTCCTTAGGGCCTTCTCCCCGTTGGTCTCGGTGGCCACGATATCATGGCCGAAGGTCCTTATCATCTCCGAGAAGAGCGAGAGCAGCTCCCTTTCGTCATCGACTATCATTATACCCGCCATAGGAACACGGACCGACATTCGAGGGCAATGGTAAGCGCTCGGACAATATATTAATGGAGCGATTGAGCGCCCAACAAGAGGGTTCTAGGTTCCATACCCTTCCAATATCTCACCGTGGAAAGGTTATTAGAGCGCCTGTGAGATTTGCTCGGGATGTACGGGGGAAAGGCCTCATCGACCATCGAGCGCTTCGGGGCGCATATCGGGGACAGGGTAGAGGTGGTCCTCTCTGGGGTAGGACAGCATGATGGAACTGAGAAGGATGACATCGTCCTCAAGGGAACGGTGATGGGTCCTTATGGCCCGACCTCAGAAAGTTCCATCATAATCAAGCTCGATAACGGCTACAACCTTGGTATGGACCCCGCAAGGGTAACATCGATGAAGGTCCTGGGCAGGGTCGGGTCCGATCCGCAGACCAGGCATATGGTCGAGCCGGACCCTTCGCTTCCCTTGGTAGCGCTCATAGGGACAGGCGGGACCATCGCCTCCTATGTTGACCATAGGACCGGGGCAGTCTGTCCGGTGAGATCGGCCGATGACCTGCTCTATCTGCTCCCGGAGCTTGGAAGCTTCTGCCGCCTCAGGGTCACAGTCCCCATGTCCAAACTATCAGAGGACATTACATCGACAGATTGGATGAAAATGGCGAGCGAGGTCGTATCTGCTTTCGGAGCAGGGGCCAGAGGCGTCGTCGTTGCCCATGGGACGGACACCCTTGCATATACGGCCTCCGCCCTCTCGTTCGTCCTGAGGGACCTTCCCGGGCCAGTGGTGCTGACCGGGTCCCAGCGGTCATCTGACAGGCCTTCCTCCGATGCGTTCTCCAACCTCCTGCATTCCGTCATGCTCGCCGCAGGGTCCGACCTGGGCGAGGTGTGCGTCCTCATGCATGCCTCTATATCTGACGGTATCTCTGCGGTCCATAGGGGCTGCAGGGTAAGGAAGATGCATACGTCCAGGAGGGACGCCTTCAGATCGGTCAACTCAGAACCGCTCGGATCCGTCACCGATTCCGGTATCGATCTGACAGCCCCGTACCGACGGGCCGATACCAACGCTCGGCCAAGGATCGAGGGCGCTTTCTCGGACGACGTTCTCCTGTTGAGCGCCCAGATGACCCTGGACGGACGAACGCTCAGGTCCATTGGCGAGATGAAGAGGGCGTTTGTCATCGCAGGTACAGGCCTGGGCCATGTCAGCTCATCCCTTGCTCCCATCATCAAGGAGCTTGTGGAGGGAGGGAAGCCCGTGGTCATGGCCTCTTCCTGCTTGAACGGCCGGGTCAATCTAAGGGTCTATTCCACTGGTAGGGACCTCCTGGAGGCTGGTGTCATAGAGGCTGGGGATATGACACCCGAGTCGGCCCATGTAAAAACGATGTGGTGCCTGGGCGTGCTGGGACCTGGCATCTGGACATTGGACAGGTTCAGGGCTCTCTTCAGATCTGACCTTTCTGGTGAGAACTGTGAAAGGAGCCCTCTTTCGGCCTTTCCTTCGACCTTCGAGGCGCCCAAAGAGGAGGGCCAGGGTCCATGAGCGTCCTTGATGAGCTATCAAGTCCTGAAGACACAGATATGTCCCGGATAGGGTTGAAGGTGGGCCTTGAGGTCCATCGCCAGCTCGAGGGAGGAAAGCTCTTCTGCAGCTGCCCTTCGGACCTGTCCGAGGCTCCCTTCACGACGGTGATGAGGAAGCTCAATATCACCAGGTCCGAACTAGGGGAGGAGGATGATGCCCTCCTGATGGAGGTGGGGAGGGGGAGGGTCAATACCTACCAAGTCCAGGCCTCCCAATGTCTTGTCGAGCTCGACGAAGAACCCCCACACCCCCCATCTAGGGACCATATCGAAACGGCACTCGTCATAGTGGGGATGCTGCACTGTTCCGTCCCGACAGACCTACTTTTCATGAGGAAGCTGGTGGCCGACGGTTCCGACACCACCGGGTTCCAGAGGACGGCCCTGGTCGGCCTCAGGGGCCACATCGATATCAAGGGCAAACGCCTGGGAATAGCTTCGGTCTGCCTCGAGGAGGATGCGGCAAGGAAGGTATCCGAGACCGGGGAAGGGCCGGTCTACAGGCTCGACAGATTGGGGACACCTGAGCTGGAGATAACCACGGAAGCGACCATAGAGGACCCCGATATGGCCAGAGCGGCCGCAAGGACCATAGGGGATGTGCTTAGGTCCACCGGTCTTTTCAAGCGGGGGATAGGCACCGTTAGGCAGGACGTGAACGTTTCCATCGAGGGGGGGACCAGGACAGAGCTGAAATTGGTCCAGGAGCTCAACATGGTCCCAAGGACAATTATCACTGAGGCTATCAGACAGCTGTTGCTACTGGAGGTCGCATCCGCCCTAAAAGATCGGGGGGTGACACCTTCTATGATACCGCTTGAAGTGGTGGATGTCACTGACCTCTTCATTTCCACACGTTCCAAGGTGGTCCTCAATGGTCTGAGGACCGGCGGAAGGGTGGTGGCCCTACCCCTCAAGGGTTTTGGTGGCCTAATGGGTGAACGGACCGTGATGGCCCGCCTGCAAGGAAGGCCCCTGGAAAGGGTCCGAAATGGTATCGATGACGTCAGAAGGCTCGGTCCGGAGTTCGCATACCATGTTAGGGTCCGGACTGGTCTCAAGGGACTCTTCCATTCCGATGAGCTCCCCGATTACGGCATCACGGATGCTGAACTGGCATGGGTCTGGGAGAGATTGGGAACTGACCCTGCCATAGATGGTTTCGTTATGGTATGTGCGGAACACGATAGGGCCTTTGAGGCTTTGAAGACAGTTCATAGGAGGGCCCTCGCATCGCTTGCGGGGGTACCATCCGAGGTCAGACGTCCGCTGCCGGACGGCAGATCGGAATACATGAGGCCTATGCCCGGACCGGCACGCATGTACCCTGAAACGGACATACCGCCCATACCTGTCACCAAGGACCTTCTCGCCTCCGCGAGCAGCAAGGTCCCCGAGGACCCCATCTTGAGGCTCGATAGGCTCGACAAAGGACTGGGCCTGTCCTCAGGGACCCTTAAAGCTCTCAGCGACCTTGAGCTACTGGACGAGTTGGAGGGGCTCTCTGCCTCTGCCGATCCCAAACTGGTTTCGCTCCTCCTGCTCCAGGGATATCCGAGGGCAAAGGAGAAGGGTTTGGACCCCACCCTGCTCTCTGAGAAAGCACTGCTCGGGACGATTTCTGGTATAGGTGAAGGTCTTTATTCGAAGGAGGCCCTTCCATCTGTCCTCTGCCAGGTGCTCGCCCTTTGCCACGAGGGCCTGGACGAGGGAACCGCGTTGATGGAGGCTAAAATGGCGATCTCAGGCCCCTCGGACAGGACCGTGCTCATTGAAGCGGCCAGAAAGGTGGCCGAGAGCGGCCGGGACATCATCATGGCCAAGGGCGAGGGAGCCTTGGGCCCCTTGATGGGCCCTCTGATGAAGCAGATGAGGGGACGTTTCGACGGTGCCTTAATATCATCGACCCTTCTGGAAGAGATCCGGAAGGTCTTGGAGGGACGGTCTTGAAGCTCCTTCTCCACACCTGCTGCGCTCCATGTCTCTCCGGAAGCAGGCCTGCCCTAGAGGTGGAAGGGTTCGAACCCACCACTTTTTTCTTCAATCCCAACATACACCCGTTCTCTGAGTGGGAGAGACGCCTCCAGACGCTGGAGAGGTATCTCTACCTCAAGCCCATGGAGGCTATCATTGAGAGGGACTATCCCCTCTGGAGCTTCATGAGGGAGCTCTCGGCCGCGGTATGTCCTGAGGCCGCATTGGCCACCGGCGGCATGATGACCCCCAAGGAGAGAAAGAGGCGCTGTGCCTGCTGCTACAGAAAGAGGATGGAGGCATCGGCCAAAGTGGCGGCGGAGAGAGGGTTCGATGCATTCACCACCACACTGCTGCTCTCCATCCATCAGGACCATGAACTGCTGAAGGAGGTCTGCAGGACCATATCAGATGAATCAAATGTCGATTTCGTCTATTCGGACCTAAGGAAGCACTGGAACGATTCGAAACGGGGATCCAGGGAGCTGGGGCTCTACAGGCAGAACTACTGCGGGTGCATCTTCTCAGAACATGAAAGGCTCGCACAGGAACACCCCCGGACCCGTGAATAGGCCCGTTCAGAAGAATATGACCCTCAACCACGGAGCAAGGACAGCGATCAGAATAAGGGAGAGGACAAAGAACGAGGCCGCGGTCGATACCTTCTTCGCCATCCTTACCAGCGTTTCCTCGCTTGCACCCTTCCTGAACCATCCGAAGATTATCACCAGAGTATCCCTGAATACGAAACCGCCATCGAGGGGGACCATGGGAAGCGCATTGAACAGGCCCAGAAGGATGCTGATCCAGAATATATAGAAGCAGCAGTTCGCAAGGAACCAGAAGAGGGGCTCTGGCAAAATAGAGAGCGCTCCGTTGACCTCTAGTATCTCGGTCAGGGGGCCGTGGAGCGGCATGAGCTTCGTGTCAAGCGGCAACCTGAAGATCACATAGATAACGTTCCCGAACCTCTCCCTGAACGAGTCCCCCGATGATAAAGGATGGCTCAATGTCCCTATGAGCTCCTTCGAACCGACCCCCGCCATCCCTGCGAAGGCCGTGCTCACCCCGAGATATCCCTTGCCCTTGAAATCATTGATATTGATATATTCGTATTTGTCCCCAAGGGTGATATTGTAGCTTGCCTCACTGTACTCGGGGAACCCTTTGAGGCCAGGGTAGAGCCCGGTCCCATCCATCCACGAAGGGTAGGTGCCGTTCAGCAGGAACCTTTTCCCATCCTCGTTCTTCAGAGGTTCGAGAAGTGTGACGGTTATGACCTGCCCCTTTTCCGTACCATCCATGATATCGTGGAAAACATCGAGGTTCCAGATAGTGGAGTTGTCTATCTCTGTGATTATGGACCCCTTCCTCAACCCTTCGGAGCTGGCTGGTGTGTCCTCGGAGATGCCCACTATCATGACACCGGCCACGACAGGGACCAGCGTCCTATCGCCATCTATCCTCAGGTCGAGGATGGTCCAGTTCCCAGGTGACACCCCCGCGATACCCGAGAGGTCATCATAGTCATGGACCGGGGTACCATTGATCGCATAGAGGGCGGTAGGGGTGCCTTCGAGAGATAGGTGGACCGCAGACTGCTCATATATGTTGGTAATGATGAAAGGTTCGTCAGCGGCCTGGACCGAACCCATGAAACCCCAGGAGAAGAGCCCAATGAAAAGGAAGGCCAGGAAGAAGTTCATGAGGGGTCCCGCTGCGAACATCCGCATCCGGGCCAATCTTGGGCCGTTCTCCACCTCTTTCTCGGCGGGTTCCATGAATGCCCCTATTGGTATCAGTATGAATATGAGACCCAGTGACCTTACGGAGAAGTCCATGGCCCTGGCCATTATACCATGGCTGAGCTCATGTGCCACCACTGCCACAATGAGCCCTATGAGACCGAAGACGAGCGGTATGTAAGGGTTGACCCCTGGCAGGACGAATATCTCGTCGGCACCGACCGGCCTAGCAAGGTTGCTGGTGGCGGAGAAGTAGGCGGAAGCAAGGAGCATCAGGAACATGAGGAGCATACCAGTGTAGAAAAGTGCGAGCCCTGTATTGGCCGCTATGTTCCAGAACCTTTTGGGCGAAGAGAGCTTGTCTATGACCCCCTTTCCCTTCTCGGTCCTCCACATGAGGCCTATGGCCCAGATCCTTGACAGCCCGTACCTCTCGAGGACCTTCTTCCTGTCCAGAGCTATGACAACGAAGGACCAGACAGCAAGGAGGGCGGCTATGATGGCGAATGTGATGATGCTTCCTATTTCCATGGGACCGCCCGCCCATCGTTGAGGTCGTATTTATCGATAACCCAGGTTCATTTGTTCCTGGACCAACCGTTCTCCGGCATGTTCTCGTAAACGTCGCTCTCCGCGGTCCCTGCTTTGTCCACCCTTTCGCCCTCTTTCTCTCTGAGGAGCTCCTCTATCCGTTCGAAATTGAGCTTCCAGTAGTGGATCCTCCACACCTTGCCCTTCTGCAGCGTCGCCTCTTCCATCTCGGTCCTTAAGAGCCCGACACCCTCCAGCATGTAAAATATGTCCCTGTCCCTGGGGGTCAATCTATTGTCCAGCACAATCTCTTCGTATCCAAAGAAATCCATTATGAACTGCGAGATCTGGTCCCAGTCCTGCTCCTCCCCCCCCGCCTTGGCGAAGGCGTGGGAAAGGACCTTTTTCATATCCTGGACCGTCAGTACCCTGTGCATGCGGGACCATCTCTGTCTTTCGGTAACGGATACCACCACGCCCCCAACCCCCTTCTTGTAACAATGATATCGGATATCTATTTTATTGTCTGGACAAGTAATGCCTCTTCTTTACTGGTCCATAACAACCTATACCCGTTCGTCCTATGGAGCGGGCACCCTTGTCCAACGTTTGATTCCACCATAATCTAAACGGTTATATATGAACACAAATATGGGGGGGCGGTCCCAAGGTCCCGGGTCAATATCCTGATACTGGACCGGGCAGAGCTGGACCAACCCCCATCGAAGGAGGAAGACCCATCATGGCTGAAGAAATGGTCTATCACCCATCTGAGGATTTCAGAAAGAAGGCATATCTGAAGAGCATGGAAGAGTACAAGAGGATGTACGACGAGTCCATCAAGGACCCCGAGGGATTCTGGGGCAAGATGGCCCAGGATTTCACCTGGTTCAAGGAGTGGTCCAAGGTCAGGGATTACGACTTCAAGACCGGGAACATCACTTTTTATAAGGGAGCCAAGACCAACATAACATACAACTGCTTGGACAGGCACCTTGCCAAGAGGGGTGACCAGGTCGCCCTGATCTGGGAAGGTAACTCCCCCACCGAGGACAGGAAGATCACCTACAAAGAGCTGCATGCCGATGTTATGAGGTTCGCTAACGTCCTCAAATCGCACGGTGTGAAGAAAGGGGACAGGGTCTGCCTCTATCTCCAGATGATCCCGCAGTTACCTGTGGCCATGCTCGCTTGCGCAAGGATCGGTGCGATACATTCGATCGTCTTCGGAGCTTTTTCACCTGATTCTTTGAAGGACAGGATAAACGATTCGAAGGCGAAGGTCCTTGTCACACAGGATACTGCCTATAGGGGTGCGAAGAACGACATCCCTATGAAGACGAACGCTGACACCGCTGTTAAACAGACCCCCTCCATCGAAAAGGTCATAGTCGTCAAGAGGACCGGGAACCAGGTCCCCATGCAGACCGGAAGGGACCTTTGGTGGGACGATGAGATGAAGAAGGCCCCGGCCGAATGTAAGTATGAGGAGATGGATTCTGAGGACCCGCTCTTCATCCTCTACACATCCGGTTCCACCGGGAAGCCCAAGGGTGTACTTCATACCACCGGCGGGTACATGGTGTTCGTATCGGTCACCCATAAATACATCTTCGATTACCATGACGGGGACATCTACTGGTGCACTGCCGATATCGGCTGGGTCACCGGGCATTCCTATATCGTCTACGGTCCCCTTTTGAACGGTGCCACTTCCCTGATGTTCGAGGGAGTCCCCAACTACCCGGACGCCGGAAGGTTCTGGCAGGTCGTTGACAAGCACCAGGTGAACGAGTTCTATACCGCACCGACCGCCATAAGGTCCCTGATGAAGGAGGGCGAGTCATGGGTGAAGAAGCACTCCAGGAAGAGCCTGAAGCTCTTGGGGTCCGTCGGGGAGCCCATAAATCCCGAGGCCTGGAGATGGTACTACGAGAACGTGGGGGACAGCAGGTGCCCCATAGTTGATACCTGGTGGCAGACCGAGACAGGAGGGATCCTGATAACCCCTCTGCCAGGAGTGACACCGCTCAAGGCAGGGTCAGCGACCCTTCCCTTCTTCGGTGTTGAACCTGCCATTCTGGACCAGAACGGCAAGGAGATACCGGGAGAGGCATCTGGTGCACTTGTCATCAAGGCCGCTTGGCCCGGCATAATGAGGACCGTCTACGGAGACCATAACAGGTTCAGGGAGACCTATTTCGCCATGTTCCCTGGCTACTACACGACCGGTGACGGCGCAAAGAGGGACAAGGACGGCTACTACTGGATAACCGGAAGGATAGACGATGTGATAAACGTCTCCGGACACAGGCTCGGGACCGCGGAGGTCGAATCCTCCCTGGTATCCCACCCTGCTGTGGCCGAGGCTGCCGTCGTGGGTTATCCCCACGAGATCAAGGGTCAGGGCATATATGCATACGTCACCCTAAAGACCGGGCAAGAGTACACAGAGGACCTGAAAAAGGTCCTCAAGAACCACGTGAGGAACGAGATAGGGCCCATAGCCATACCCGATGTCATCCACTGGGCCCCCGGTCTACCTAAGACCAGGTCCGGGAAGATCATGAGGAGGATCCTCAGGAAGATAGCCTCCGATGAGACGGACCAGATAGGTGACACCTCGACCCTTGCCGATCCATCGGTGGTCGATAATCTCGTCAAGACGAAATAGGGCCACATAGGTCCTTTTTCAGCTCAGGGGGGGATTCCCTGTAAAGGGATGTCCCCCCTTTTTTTTTTAAAACCTTATTTAGGCCTCAGCAGATATGGTGTTGTGGCAGAAAAGGTACTGGTCACCGGTGCTTCGGGTTTCCTTGGCAGCAGGACCGCCAAGACGCTTTTGGACAAAGGGTATGAGGTCGTCCCCCTCATCCTGCCAGGGGAGATGACGGACCTTCCAGGACCTGTGCGAGGAGATATCACCGACCCCTCGACCCTGGACCTGCCAAATTGCGGGACCATCGTACATTGTGCCGGTCTTCTTGAGTCTGGCGGTCACTCGAAGGGATCGATGGTGAGGGTGAACTTCCAGGGGACGGTCAACCTTTTCGAGAAGGTCAGGTCCCTTGGTGCAAGGAAGTTCGTTCTCATCAGTTCGATATCCGCCGTAGGACCACAAGGTAAAAAGGGGGTCCCAATGACCGAGATGACCTCCCCTGCTCCTGGTGATGACTACGGGAGGTCCAAGCTCCAGGCCGAGGACCATCTTCGATCGAAGAGCGCAGGTTCCGGGATGGATATTACGGTCCTCAGGCCGACCGTTATTTACGGACCGGGCATGGGGGACAGGACCTCGGCAATGGGGACCTTCAGAGCGGTCCTTTCAAAGAAGATGCCATTGGTGGGAGAAGGGAACACATACCTCAACATGCTCTATGTGGACAATCTTGTCAATGCGATAATCCTGGCCATTGAGAAAGGTAGAGGCTTTTCCGTCTACAATATCAGCGAGGGACCCTACACCCAGCGAGCGGTGATAGAGGCCATCATGAGGAACTCCCGAGGGAAAGGGGGTTTCAGGAGGATACCAAGACCTGTTCTCTTCGCCCTAGCGGTATTGATGGGATCTGCTAGCCCCTTTCTCAAGAGGCCACCCCCCCTGACATGGACCAGGTACAAGGCCCTCACGACCGATTGCTGGTTCACCGACTGTTCGAAGGCCAAGAAGGAACTGGGCTATTCCCCGGTCGTCCCTCTGGATGAGGGAGTGAGGAGGACCATAGGACATTATGGTTGGTGATGGGTGGCATTATCAAGCTTGAAATAATCGTTGACCGATAGGGGGGTCCGAAGCCTATGACCTGGTTGTACCATATAGTGACCCCTCCGCTCATCTGTTACTTCAAGACCATGTTCAGGGCATGGAAGAGGCCCGAGAGCCTTGGAGCCTTGCCTGAGGGCGGCATCATCTTCGCCTCGAACCATTGCTCGAACGCCGAAGGTCCCATGATGGCCGCTTACCTGGACCGACCCGTTCGGTTCCTGGCCAAACAAGAGCTGTACGAAAAGGCCCACAGCAGGTTCTTCTTCAAAGGGATAGGTAGCATCCCCGTGAAAAGAGGTCGATCGGACCTAAAGGCCCTGGAGAATGCTGTGGCGGCATTGAAGAAAGGGCATTACATCGGGATATTCCCTGAGGGTACCAGGGGTGATGGGAGGTCGCTGCTTGAACCCCATACTGGCGTCATCAGGTTGGCCCTTTTTTCGGGGGCCCCCATAGTGCCTATGGGCATATCCGGTGGTCATCTTGCCTGGCCGAAAGGGAGGTTGTTCCCAAGGTACGGGGTCAAGGTCACGGTCAGGTTCGGTGAGCCGTGGCATGTACCTGAACCGCCAGCAGGAAGGGAATATTCATATGATGAGCTGAAAAAGCTCGCCAGGGAGCTCCTCTTTGAAAGGATAGCCTCCCTGATGGACGGTCTTGAGGGAAAGGACCAGGATCACTCCTCACCGTAGAGCTCCCTTCTCTTCCTTTCCAGCTCTTCGCCCGAGAGCTTCTTTTCCTCTACATTGAGGCCTAGTGCCCTCTCCTCTTCCCTGATCTTATCATCGTAGAGATCGTCATCCTCTGTCCTGAGGGCATACTCGAGCCTTATCTCCTCCTCTTTCCTAGCCCTGTATCGCATCATGAGGAAGATGACAAGGGCTGCGATGAGAAGGGCTAGGACGGTGAACGCCCCTAGCAGGACCAGTAGGTCAATGTCACCATCATCGTCAGGTGTCTCATCGACATCATCGTCCGAGCCCTCCATGTCCCTGATGGTGATGTTGACAATAGCAGTGACATTGTGACCCGGGGAACCGTCATCGGCAAAGAGGGTTATCCTGTGATGACCAGGGGTCAGCTTGTAGGTTGTTAGGACCATTCCGGAACCGAGGAATCCCGACACGTTCGAGAACCATGTCACAACCAAAGAGGGGTAGCGACCAAGCCCATCGTCGGTCGTACCTGTCGCATCGAGAGGGACCGGGTAGCCGATCCTGTAGATGGCCCCGTCCAGAGGGGCTTTTATGACCGGGACAGGGACCTTGTCCTCTTGTGGTTCCGTCACCCTAAGGTCGTACATTTGGGAGAGCCCGAGATTGCCGACAGCGTCCTGGGCTTGGACCTGAAGGGTGTAATCGCCTGCGACCAGACGGAGGTTCGTAGGGGTCACTACCTCAGGGCCCATCTCGTTCGGGCCCACCATTGTCCATTCGCCCCAATCCGTCGATGATGCGGTCCTCAATCTGAAACCGATGCTGCTGCCATCCACCCCTGAGCCCTTCCCATCAAAGGCCCTGATGATGATGTCGAAGCCCTTGGTCGTCTGGGGCTTGGACAGGTTCGGGGCCAGGATACCTATGGCCGGTGGGACCGTATCAACACCTAGGAACAATGAGGAGGACTGCATCTCGTTGCCAGCGCCGTCCTTTGCCCTGAACTGCACCTGACCGCTCCAATCAGTGGTCAGTTCGATCTTGAACGAGGTCCTGACGGAGGTCGGAAGTTCGGGCCCCTGGACCAGGGCGGTCACTTTCCTACCCTTCCCGGACCATTCCCCGAAGACAGTATCGCTCCCCTTCCTCAACCTGTGCTCCAGGGACGACATGTTCACACCGGAGCCGAAACCGCCATAACTGGCGGGGTCGTAGATCACCAGCTCGACCGTAGGTGAGGCCACTCCATACCATGATCTGTAATCTGTGAGGTTGAAACCGGGCGCATCGTTCTCCATGATCAGCATGAGCTCCGCAGGGAGGCTCGTCCTCCCGGCCCAGTCCACTGAGGTCAATCGCACGGTGTGGGCCCCGGGCCCCGGGACCGTCAGTGGGACCCAGTTGGGAACATGGTAGAGCTCCCCGGCCGGGACCGGAACGAAATCCCCACGGTCATCATCGACAAGGAAGCTGATGGAGGAACCAGGGCCCTGCTGTCTCATGTAGATCTCCACGGAAAGGACCTCGTCTTTGTTATGGTACCTCGCTGCCGTCATAGGGGATGTGGAGAGGTTCGTCCAGTCTATGACCGTGGTCCCGTCCAGGATCAGCTTGACCGAACCCTTACCTGTCAGTTCGAACCGGTAGTACCTGTCCTTGGGGAACTGGACCCAGCCGTCCCATCTGGCGGAGAACCCGTAAGGGGGGACCCTCTCAGGTCCTGGCCCCCACATTCCCCAATCATCCTCGGTGAAATGGACCGTCCCATCGACCCTCATCATACCATGCTCAGTGAAGTTCCTGTCCCTGAAATATGTGGCCTGCAGCCCACCCTCGGTCCTTATCTCGGATGGGGGCCCATCGTTCACCTGAAGCTCGAAGCTCCGGACACCTGAACCGTTATGGTCCATCCTCCTGAGGCTCCTTTCCATGAAAGGATCGGAGCTGTCGTCAAGGACAGCATCCCAGTAGAGCTCCCATTGTTGGTCGTCATCGTACAAGGAGCTCCTGTCCGGATCGGGTCTGATGATCACGTTACCAGGCCTTTCAGGGTCGGAATCATCGACCTTGATACCTATCTTGAACGGCATTCCTGTATTAGGCCAAAGGTCCGAAGGGAAACCTGCTGGTACCTCTTCCTGATGGTGGCCTATGACCACCGAGTATTCGGCCGAGGCCTGGGCAGGGACCGTGTCCTCCAAGGTCCAGGAGATGTCCGCTCGGTCCGAGCCAATAACGCTTCCGTCCCTCTTCAGGGTGGCGGTCGCTCTGTGACCATCGAAGGTCCTGCCGCTGCCGTCAGAGTAAATGATGTCAAGTCCTGACATCGACAGCTTGTCACCGCTCGAGAACCACTCATGACCTGTCGGTAGGGTGTCCCCATCCTTCAGTATCGTAGGTTCGCCCATCAATCGAACGTCCCTCACGGTCCGGAACGGTGAGATGAACGTTCGTTCGACCCATATCTCCCCCCCGACACCGAAGGAGACCATGACCGACGCCTCCTCTGTCATGTAATAGAACCAGTCGAAGGCAAGGGCCATCCTCAGGGTCCCGGAGGCTCCGTTCGCTGTCATGGTGGTCCGGTCCTCATCTATGGTCACAAGATCGAAAACGTCCCCTTCCTTATGGGGTCCTCCTGGACCAAGATCGAGGACTATACCGAGCCCGTCCGGGTCGATAACGACCTTTGCTGGAGTTGTCCCTACCGCTTGAGGGTACTGTCGGAACCTCACCTCAAGGGTGGCGTTCCCGGCACCGGTATAGAGCGTCCCCTCGGTCACAGCCTCGCCTGTAAGTCCGAGGGAATCTATGACAAGGGAAGAACCAAGGAAAAGGTACACCTCACCAACGGCCGGTCTTTCGTTCGCTGGGCCGTCCCCTCCCGGAGATGATACCACCAGGTCATCAATGGAATCGTCGTTCAGGTCAATGGCCTCGACCTGGAAGCCGAGCCCGTCGTAAGGGTCATCCCCCTTGATGACCGCCCTTGGGACAGTCTTCGAAAGGTCGGCGGTCACACCGGTGACACCAAAGCAGTCGGGGTTCGAGTAGATGACGCAGTTCCCCGCGTTCTCTGCCATGTCACCATCCTTGCCTGGGAATCCTACAATCAGCTCATTTTTACTGTCACCATCAATGTCCCCTATAGCGAACTCGGACCCCAGAGCGTCAGGTTCTATCTTACCTATCCTACCCTGGGCCCCGTAGATGACCTTATCGCATCTGTCTATACCGACCATGTTCGTGGGGAAATTGATCACTTCCGCACCGTAGAACACCATCAACTGGCCTGCCTCGTAGCGGTCATTGTTCGGCCCATCATCGCCGGGAGCGCCGATGATGAGGTCGGCCTTCAGGTCAGCGTTAAGGTCCTTGGTCCCTAGGCCAAGACCGAACTGGTCGTATGGGTCCCTCCCGTAGATGTTCGGTCTGGCGATATCCTCTATCTCGAGCGAGGTGTTCCCTCTCAAGCTCCCTGCGCCGAAAACGACATGGACCGCACCGACCTGATAGAGGCCCCTTATATCATCATCGGCGGTGGGCGATGAGATGACTAGGTCCATGGCGCCATTGCCGTCCAGGTCGTCCAGCAGGCAACCATGACCGAACTGGGATGTCTGCATGGGGCTCTTAATATAGGTATACTCGGAACCGAACTGCATCTTGTCCGAGCTCCCCCATACTATGAAGACCGCGTTCCAGCCGTGGAAGGAAAAGACCAGGTCATCGAACCCATCGGAATCCAGGTCCCCGGCCATCACGTTCTTCCCGAGCATGGTCCCAAGGACGCTCGTGGTCACATATCCAGCTATTACCGCATAGGATCCCGTCCTGAGGAAACCAACGGGATTGGCATTGGGAGTTGCATCGAGTATCCTCACAAGGTCAAGGTCCGCCGGGAACCCATCGCTCGAGCCCCACAGGACGCAAACCTTCCCCGTCTCGGGCCACGAAGGTGCGCCTACCACCAGATCGACATGGCCGTCCCCGTTCAGATCGCCCGATGAGAACGACGCTACCAGCTTCGATGAGGGACTTCTAGACCGGATGGTCAGGTCCAATAGACGTTCTTGAAGGTCAACGTCCCCGGATGGCAGTGCGGCGGTCCCGTTCAAGATATACAGGATACCGGCATCCACATCGCCTCCCTTGCTTGTAATGCCCGGAGCGGACATTGCAAGTTCCAGGTTCCCGTCCCCGTCGATATCGGTGGACCCTATGTAGCTGCCCAGGCCTCCACCGCTGACAGGCGTACCGTCACCAACGAACCGCATGTAAGCGATCTCGGAGGCTTTGTGCTCCCCGGTCACGGAAGAGATATTGGAGCTCCTCACCGGCATATCCCCACGCGATCGGAGGTCGGGCCTGGGACCTTCAGGTATTCCTGATGAGAAGAGACCTGCGGGTATCGTGATGGCCAAGATTACGACCAGGAGTAGAACTGTGACCTTCCTTAAGTGCTCAGGTGCGATGCCGCTTTCCTTCATTGTGACCCCTCCGAGCTCTTGCCGATGATCGAAGCTCTGGTCATACTACTTAATGGTATTGGAGTATATTGAAATCATCGGTCCCTTGGACGCATATCGTTCCTCTGGTCGGTCCTGCCCTTTCGGACCAATAGGAATGCACTGCCCAAGCAGAGGATGAGGAGACCGGAGCCGGAAACGACCATTCCCCAGGTCATGACCCTTCTGTGGACCTTGATGCTGTAATCTACGGTCTGGTCGGTGGTGAAGGATGAGTTCCAGAAGAGGAGCTCCTTGTCCCCTGTGTCCTCCACCCTCAATCTAAGGTCGGCGGAGGTCCCGGACCACTTAGGGACCGGTTGTTCCCCCTTGTAGAACGATGGTCGCCTCATCTCCTCGGCCTCGCTTAGGTCCAGAAGATACATCGAGAGGGGGAGCTCGCTCTCGTAGCTGACCTCGATGCTATCACCTTTAACGAGGTTCCTCAGCACAACTCCCTTCGGTGAGGACCATCTGATGGTGAGGGTCCCCTCCTCGGGTCCGCTAAGGAAAGGGTTAAGGATCACGATGATGGAGAAGGAGGAGAGTACCAGGAGGATCATAGCTACGAGCGGACGTGGGACCATCAGCGGCCACCGCCCTCAGGACCTATGACCTGACGCTTGGGTCCTCCGACCAGTCTCTTCCTAGGTCTCCTGGGTGGTTTCTGGACCGGTATGGGCCGCCTCATGACCATTAGGGGCTTGATAGGTCTCCTTACCTGGCTCACTTTCGGACCTTTGACCCTGACCTCCTTCCAGGCCCGGTCAGGGGAGCGGAGCAACGACCTGAGCCTTGACCTTAATGTCAGGACCTGAGGGATGAGAACGTTCGCTTTTCTGACGATGTCGTCTATCCTTGGGGCCCAGTTCCGCTCCAACAGGCCCCAGACCTCCTCTGAGGTGGGGGCATCCGATCGGTCCCTACCGACCTGCTCCGAGATGGTCACTATGTACCTGTCATAGGAGTATTTCCAGACCCTGTCATCACCCTTGATAAGGGCCTCGGGCATGGACCCTTTCAAAGAATCAACTTCCCTGGAGGAGGCAGGTAGGTAACCCTTTGACCTCATAGTGGAGATGAAGGATTGTTTGATGTTGTTCTCCAGCTGCCAATACCTGCGCCTGTAATCATTGACCGAGGAGGCTAGGAGCAGTACATCGTTCCCCGCCTCCCTTAGCCCTGGGATGTCGTATGCGCCTTCCCGTTCCATTTCGGCCAGCTTGACCAGGGGTGGGTCCCTTTCCAGCAAGGAGAGGGCCTCAGCCGTACCGTTCAGCGCTCTCATTGTCCTCTTGAGGACCGCTCTCCTGTCGTGAACTGGCTGGAGCTCTGGCATGGTGGGTCACCGGACCGTACATCCTCGATGGTCCATTGCTGCAATCACCGAACGCGCATCGGTGATAAAAAGGTGAAGCCTCTTTTATGGTCATGTTCCTATCGCATATCCGGTTTTTCCATGACCTGAGTACTACGGCAATGAAGGGTGCCGAATGGATTTTTGCACCCTACGTCCCATTGCGAGCATTACCATTCCTACAGCTTTCCGGCCGGTTATCAGTATGTTTCATTCCAGGTTATTGAATAAAAAAAAATAGAATATCGAATATAAAATATGGTACAATTCTTTACCTCTATTTTTCAGGACGAAAAAAGGTATCATCCTTTTATAGCAACCCGGACCCGAGAAGAAAACAATAAATAGACTGTAGGTTCTCACTTGTTCCGTGCAGGTCCCATCCACCCATCTGGGTGGTAAATGGGACTGTCCGAAGGGTGCATGCTATAGGGGGAACAGGTGAGTTAGGTGGCCGGGTCCGTAGGTGATATTTTCAATATCCTCGATACTGGAGGAAGGATATTCAAGAACCGAGAGGTCCTTCGATACTCCTATATACCAGAAACCCTCCCCCACAGGGACCTGGAGATCCAAACCCTTGCAAGGATTCTGGTGACCTCTCTGAAAGGGAGCACTCCTTCGAACATCATGCTATATGGGATGACAGGAACTGGAAAGACGGTCGTCTCAAGGTTATTGATGAAAGCGCTGACCGACAGGTCCGACCTGCTCAGGTCCTCGATGCAGAAGAGGTTCCTCGATACCACAGCCTCTGTGATCGACCCTGACCTTTCGGGAACCCTCAACACCGCGGTCGAGCTCCTCGGTTTCGATGAGGTCATGGGCCCGGACCTCACAAAGGAGCTCAACAGGCCCGTCAAATGCATATACATCAACTGCCAACAGATGGATACGGAGTACAGGGTCATGACCCAGATAGCCAATAGACTCGCCTCTTTCACCGAGGATGACAGGCTTCCTGTCTCAGGGCTTCCTGTGGACGAGGTCCATGACAGGCTACTGGCAAAGCTTGACGAGACGGATTCATTGACCATAATAATCATGGACGAGGTGGACAGGCTGGTCTACAAGTCCGGGGACGATATCCTCTACACCCTTACAAGGATAAACGAGGAGCTTAAGAGGACCAGGGTGTCGCTAATCGGGATATCCAACAACCTGCAGTTCCTTGAGTACCTCGACTCCAGGGTGAAGTCGTCCCTAGGCGCTGAGGAGCTCGTCTTCAACCCATATAACGCGGCCCAGCTCAGGGACATACTGACACGGAGGGCTGAAGAGGCCTTCTATCAGGGATCGTTCGACCCGGACGTGGTGGCGCATTGCGCCGCGATCGCTGCCAACGAGAACGGAGATGCCCGTAAGGCCCTTGATATTTTGAGGGTCTCGGCCGAGCTCGCGGAGAGGGACCGCTCACCGACCCTAACGGACCTTTACGTCCTCCAAGCCCAGAAGAAGATAGAGATGGACCGTGTCTCCCAGGTGGTCAGGACACTGCCCATCCAGACCAAGCTCGTCCTGCTGTCGGTCCTTCAGTTGAAGCTCGCAGGTCGTGCAAGGACCACTACCAAGGAGCTCTTCGAGGCATACTCCTTCTATGCAAGCAGGTTGGACCTCACTGTTCTAGGCCGGAGACAGGTCGTGAACCTGATGAGCGAGCTGGACAAACTGGGGCTGATCCAGTCCAAGGTCATCTCCTTCGGTCGGCATGGCAGGACGACCATGGTCGAGGCAAGCGTCCCGACGACTGAGGTCCTCGCCTGCCTCCAGGAAGGGCTCCTCTCCAAGGTGAAGGGGATGAGGCCCAAGCTGATATACAGCAATGGTTTCTGATCCCATCGTGGAAGTAAGAATGTCAGGACCTATGGTGCATAGATGCTGTCTATCTGGTCCTTGAAGTGCTTGATGATGACCGTCCTTCTGACCTTCTGGGTGGGCGTAAGCTCACCGCCCTCCCATGTCCATTCCCTGTCACCGAGTATCACCTTCTTCGGGCGTTCATGATGAGCGAAGGTGCTGGTCTCCTTCTCAAGGATGCCCTGATAGAACTTAACTATGGACGGGTTGCTGACAAGGTCCTTGTAAATGGTATAATGGATGTTGTTCTTTTGGGCGTAGCCTTCCAGCCTCTGGAATGCCGGGACTATGATGGCCGAACAATGCGGTCTCCTGTCCCCTATGACCATTGCCTGGCTGATGAACTCGTTCGAGACGAGCTTGTCCTCTATGGGGGCCGGAGGGACGTACTTCCCCTGAGAGGTCTTGATGAGGTTCTTCTTTCTATCGGTCAGGGTGAGATAACCATCCTTGCTCACCTTTCCGATGTCACCGGTGAGCAGCCAACCGTTGGAGAATGCCTCCTTCTCGGCATCCGGTCTGTTCCAGAACCCCTTCATGATGGAAGGTCCTTTGATGATCAATTCGCCATCCTCGGCCAGTTTGTACTCGAGCTCGGGAATGAACTCACCAACAGTGCCTATCCTTGCCTTACCGTTCTTGTTGACACTGATGAGCGGACCCGCCTCTGTCATGCCGTAGGCCTCGAGAATCTCGAAGTTCATCGATTTGAAGAAATTGGCGGTGTCCTCACAAAGGGGCGCTGATGATGAAACGAAGAAGCGGACCCTCCCACCGAGCTTCTTGGACACCTTATCGAAGACCAGTTTCTTGGCTATACTGTATTTGATCCTGGTCAGGGGGTCTCTCTTTCCCAAGGTGTACTCCCTGCCGGTCTTGGTAGACCACTTGTAGATCTTCAGAGATAGCCCTCCTTTGGAGGCAGCGTTGTCCTCTACCTTGGTCTTGAACTTTTCGAAGACCCTCGGGACGGCCGGGAACACTGTCGGCCTGACCACCTGGGCATCGTCGGCTATGGTCTCTATGGACTCCGCATACCCAATGGTCCCTCCGAACCTGATTATCAGATAGCTGATTATCCTCTCGAAGATATGGCCTAGAGGAAGGAAGCTCATCTCGACATCGTCCCTCCGGAGGTCCACCATGGCAAGTATGTTCTCGACGTTCGACAGGAGGTTCCCATGGGTAAGTACGACCCCTTTGGGAACGCCCGTTGACCCGGATGTATAGATGATCGTCGCATTATCGTTGAGACCGACCTTCTCTTTGTAAGTTTCCAAGAGCTGTCTTGACCGCTTTCCGAGCTGGAGGAACTCGTTGAAGGGTAGCATCTTGTCCTTGTCGTCGAACCCCTCCTCCCTGTCTAGGACTATGACCCTCTCCACTGTCCTGAACTCCCCACTCTCTAAAGCTTCCTCGACCTTGTGCAGGTACTTAGCTGCCACGAAGACGATCCTTGTGGCGGAATCGTTGAGGTTGAAGGCCACCTCGCTGGTGAGGAACTTCTCGGGATCGGGGGTCACATAGTTGGTCACGTTCACAGCCCCGATCCTGTGTAGGCCCAGGTCGGTCATGGTCCATTCGAACCTGTTGTTGCAGATGAAGCCGACCCTGTCCCCCTTCTTGATACCGAGCGCTAGAAGGGCGGAGGCACAGTCCTGAGAACCCTCCAGCATGTCAGAATATGACATGGAGGCCCAGTGCCCTTTTCCCAGCTTATACATGACCACGGTCTTGCCCGGTTCGACGGCCTCTGACCGTTCGAACATATGGTAGATGTTCTTGAAACCGGCCTTCTGGAGCAAGGATGAGCCTACCTCTGTCCTTAGCGGATTCAACTGAACTGACATCTGGACCCTCCATCTGGAACGAGAAGTCGATTAATAATGGGCATCAGATATAACCTTTTTTACACATAGATACATTTTATATTCGACTCTAGCTGAATTTCGTGTACATGGTAATGGCCTTACGATGGTTCTAATGATGGTCTTATGACCCATTGGGGATCAAGTCCTCAATACACAAAGGCAATATTCGAAGAGGCCATCCGGTCCTTCATGGCCAATAGGTCGGTCCCCGGACATACAAGGACCGATGGGGACCCTGTAAAAAAGTACTTATCAGAACTTTCCGTTGGATTGAGGATCAGGGACAGGGCCGCTAAGGAACAGTTGCTCTCCACTGTTGAGAAGGACCTTAGGAGGGCCGCAGGCAAGGACCCGTCCTATGAGGGGCTGGTCAAAGAGCTCGGACCGCCCAGGGAGCTGGCATCAAAGCTATCGGACCCCCGGAACTGGGTCGTTCAGATGGGCACACCCTTGATGCCCAAGGTCCCTCTCGTGCCGGCAATATCGTCCAGCGGCAGGTTCATGCTATCGATTTTCATCGTCGCCATGTTCGTGGTCTCGGGGGCCCTTTTCGCGTTCCTGCCACCGGATGACATCATCTATCCGGTCATGCTCATGGTCAGCGCGCTCATCTACCTGCTCGTCTCCACCATTTATTACGGCTTCATAGGGTATTCGTTGACCTACAAGGCCATGAAGGGCAGCGGGATCGGTGTGGAACCCTGCTCAAGGGCTATCTTCGACATCCAGCTCCTGATCGCTGGCGCAGCGGTCCTGCTATTGGATGCTGGTATGGTCCTCTATCCTCTCTCAGGGGACACTGGTGCGGTCCTGGTCTCGGCCCCTCTGGGCGTTCCCCCACTTTTGCTCACGGTCGCGGTCGTTCTTATGGCCAGAGGTTCACGGAAGGTCCTTCCGTTAGGGGCCTTTCATACCAAAAATAAGAAATAATCTGGCCGTTGTTAGTACATTAAGAGGTTTGACGATGGTCGAACATCTGCGGTTTGGACCCTGCATCCTCCCGTTCATATGCATCCTGATGGTGGTCTCGACCGTTCCTATCGTTCCGGAGGGGAGCGGCCAGGAGGATGCTGTCGGTCCGAGCGTTCTCAACGTACCGATGCCTAGTCCTTCACCGCTAAAAGTGGACCTTATGACCAGAACGACGGTCAGGACGTTGATTTTTGAACCCCGCCTCGAACAATTCCTTCTCGATGGCGTGACCTATGATACCATTGACCTTGGACCGGACACCGTCGTTTGCGGTCCGTACGGATGCGAAGAGCACTTCGTGAGCGTAGTTCTCGAGCTGAACGGTAAGGTGATCGATGTCAAGGTCGATCTTTTAGGAGAGGTCAGGTTCAGGGCAAGACCAGCCCCATACATCGTTCCTGGTACCCTGTCCGGTGGCAGGTCCTATATCCATCCGGATTGGAAGGGGTTCCCTGATGGTCCTATTGATGAGCGTTACGAGACGGTACTCCTCTCATCGAACGATGAGAAAGGGGTTTGGACCTATGCTTTCAGATCGTTCCCGGTGAGGTATCTGCCAGATGGGACCGCTATCGCTCCAACGATGGTCGTGATCAATGTCACCTGGTCCCCCTCCTTGTCAGTAGCCCCGTCCCTGAGGACCGAGAGGAAGCCCCTGGGAGGGGTCGATTACCTGATGATCACCCACGAATCGCTCCTGGGTCCGGTCCAGACCTTGGCCGATTGGAAGTCCCGCAAGGGCGTCCAAGCCATGGTCGCAACTGTCCAGAACATATCGAAGATGTACAACACCGGTGACGAACAGTCCAAGGTCAGGCGTTTCGTGATGGAGATGGAGCAAGGTTTCGATATCGACTATCTTCTCTTTATCGGCGACTATGATAAGGTCAGGACAAGGAACACAAGGAACATCCACCCTGAAACGCTCTACGGAGAACCCTCGACCTTCGCGACGGACGGGTATTTCGCATGTGTCGATAACGGGACGACCTGGGACACCAACGGCAACAAGGTCTATGGGGAGGGGAACGAGATCGATGACCCCATACCAGATATGGCCGTTGGTAGGCTCGCCATCAACGATCCCGAAAGGCTTGGGAGCGTCATAGATGGGCTGATCTCGCGGGAGATGTCCCCATCCTATGCAGGGGGGTCAAAGGAGGCCATTTTCATAGCAGGCGACCCCGCGAACGTCCCGGGTGACCCCACGAACACGCTGGATTTCTTCTGGGAAGAATACTGTGATGATGTGTTCGACGGGAGGGAGACCCTATACTATGACGGATCGGGAACGATGACATTCTCCTCCAGCTCCTTCATCTCCGTCGTAGGGACCGGTTACCAGGCCATCTGTTATTTCGCCCATGGAACGCAAACAGGCCTTCCCGACCTGTTCTACAACAACCAGGTAGGGATGCTCTCTGACACTGGCCCCGACGGGTCGATGTTCGCCATGGCCTGCCTTACGGGCTGGTTCGACGACCCGGACCAAGGCTCTATGGGCCAATTCACCGATTGTTTCGGTGAGGCGCTCACCGAGACACCTGACAAAGGCCTTGTTGGTTATATTGGCTCCAGCAGGCTAGCGGTCGGTTACATAGATACCGATTATTCCGGGGACGCCCCAGGCCTTGAGGAGGATTACTGGAGGGGGATAAGGAAGGCGGTCGTAGGGGAGGTCCGGCCTACGATCGGCGATGTTCACAGGTATGCGGTCACACATTTCTCTGAGAGCTTCCATCCGTTCCCCACGAACTACAATGATTATGCTGCCCAGAGGACCTTCCTAGAGTACAACCTTCTAGGGGAACCGGAGGCCCCATTGTTCTTCCGTTCCCCGGAAGATCTGCACATGACACATGTCCTTTCGCCTGATAAGGATTGGGTATCTGTGGTCGTCACCAACGGGACGGGGGTCCCGGTAGAGGGTGCGAACGTGGTCCTCTACAGGTCAGGTGAGCTAGCGCTGAAGGGGACCACTGATACGACAGGTTCCGTTAACCTTACCATTCCAGCTTCGAACGGCGGTTTGGTGAACCTCACCGCCTGGAGGCTGGGAGATAGACCGGTGAACACAACGATCTCGCTACCTGACACGTTAGAGCCCTTGGCATTCCATAACGTCTCTCCTGGAGTACCTGACGGATCAGAGGGTTTCTACATCAGTACACCTGTGATAGAGCTCCTTGCCGACGAACCGGTGGTCATAGATTACCGTTGGGACGATGGTGCCATCTCGACCGTCCCTTTAGGGACCAAGGTCCAGGCCCCGGAAGGTGCTCATATCCTCAACTTCTCTGCAAGGGACCTATCGGGGTGGACCTCCATGCCCGTAACGGTACCTATAAAAGTTGACCTGACATTGCCTCGGCTCATCATAGGGACCGACCCGCCGGCACCAGACGGCTCTTTCGGTTGGTTCATATCCCCGACGAGCGTGAACCTGACCTCGGACGAACCTCTTTTCGAGATGGCCTACAAGAGGGGAACAGGTCAGTTCAATGAGCTGAACGGTCCTGTTCTACTGGGGAACGGAATACACGAGCTGATCTTCATTGCCAGGGATACGCACGGTAACTGGAACTCCACCAATACGACCATCCATGTTGACCTGGACCTACCATATTCACTTATGAACGTTTCTTATCCTCCCGATGGTAAGAACGGTTACTACAGGACACAACCCACCATCCGCTTGGAACCCTTCGATGAAAGAGCGGCGAACATCAGCTATCGTTGGGATGGGGGGGTCTGGCAGGATTATCAGATGCCGGTCCGGCCGGAAAGAGGCGTCCATATCCTTGAGTTCATGGCGCATGACATCTCTGGGAACGCCGAGACGCCCATCAATTCGGCCACCTTCAGGTACGATCCGGACCTGCCGGAGGTTAACTTATCTGTCTATCCAAATATGCCAGATGGGTGGAACGGGTATTATGTAACCAGGCCTATGGTAACGGTCCAAGTAGAGGACGCTACTTCCGGCCAGGGGACCGAGGCGTTCGCTGTCCTTGCCCCGCCAGGGGAGGGGGTTGATTGGGGACGGTCCGGTCTTCCTGAAAATAGGACTCTCTGGATAGGGGACGGTGAATGGTTCCTCTACATCATGGCACGGGACGTTGCAGGTAACGTTCGTACACTGGCCCCTGTGCCTTTCAAGGTCGATACCGACAGACCTTCCATGTTGGTGGCGCTCTATCCTCAGGAACCTGATGGAAAGAACGGGTGGTACATCAATAGACCGATGGTCTGGCTCAATCGGAGCTCACCTGATTCGATCGTCAAGGTCGAGGTGGACACCGTTCCATTGGGCGGCCAATTGGTGGATGTCCAAGAGCTCCCCGAAGGGGTCCATTCGGTCACGGTCTATCCCGTTGACGAAGCAGGTAACAGGGGTGAGAACTGGACCTTTGATTATTCCTGCGACCTTACGGACCCTATTGCTATCATGACCCTGAGCAAGTTCACCTTCGAGGTCGGAGAGACCGTCGATATCTCAGCCTCTGTATCATCTGACCAAAACGGCATCGTGGCGTACAGGTTCCATCTGAGCGGTTACCGCTCCACCTTATGGATGGATTCCCCGGATTGGAACTGGACCTTCATGGAGGTAGGCTTCCATTCGGTCTGGGTGCAGGTGGAGGATGCCTCGGGCCGGACCTCGCTATCGAGCAAGAGGGAGGTGAACATCACAGCATCGCCGGTCCCACCTCCTGACGATAACGATACCGATGATGATGTCCCCATAGACCCCGTGGATGATGACGATACAACAGATGATGGCTGGGACCTGGGACTCTTCCTCAAAGTGGCCGCTGCGACCTTGATGGTCCTGATCATAGCCGTGCTTATCATAGCCATCGTCCGAAGGAGGTCTATCCAAGAGGTGGAATGGGAGGACGATGACGAGGACCTTGACGAGCTCGATTCCATAGAGGAGGCAGATGTCCTCGAGGAGCTGGGCGATGACGAATGGACCTCGGAATGAGCCTTTTTCAATGACCATGGTTTAAGTCCTAGTAAACGTTCAACCCTCCATGGAAAGACCCTGCCTCAAGGTCTTCAAGGGCAAGGCCGAGGAGACAAGGAAGCTGCTTCTTGACTCAGGACTCCTCGATCCTGGGTTCATGCTCAAGGTCGATGGGAGGTTCGTCCTCATTCCTGTCAGGGAAGGGACCGATGATTCAGAACTTTCTGGTCTGGGGATACGGACCAAGGTGACAAGCTCAGAAATGGTCCAGATCAATAAGGTCCCAAGGTCTTACAAGGACCTGGCCAAGGTCCCTGATGACCTCAGGGTGCTCCTGCCGACCTCCTTCGATGTCATTGGTGAGGTCCTGATATTGAAACTTCCCGATGAGCTCCTCGCTTACAAAGAAGAAATCGGAAGGGCCGTGCTAGATGCGAATCGGCATGTGAGGTCCGTGACCCTTGATAGGGGCGTTAAGGGTGAGCTCAGGGTCCGCGACCTGGAAACCATCGCCGGTAGCGTCCAGCTGGAGACGGTCCATGTCGAGAACAATCTCAGGTTCAAGCTTGACCCTTCCCTTGTATATTTCTCCCCAAGGCTCTCGACCGAGAGGATGAGGTTGGCATCGCTAGTGCGGCCGGACGAGTCTGTCCTGGACATGTTCTGCGGTGTGGGCCCGTTCGCTCTGACGGTCGCTAGGTACTCGGAGGCAAAGAGCGTCCTTGGCATAGACCTGAACCCGGATTGTATTAGGTTCCTGAAGGTGAACGCGACCTTGAACTCGCTCTCCGACAGGGTCGAGGGCCTCTTGGGCGATTCAAGGGAGATAGTCCCGACGCTCGACGGCTTCGACAGGGTCATCATGAACCTGCCACACTCATCCTTAGAATACCTCGAACTGGCATTGAACGTCACCAGGGACGGTGGTTGGGTCCATCTTTACATCATGGTCGAGGGTAGCGCGTACAAGGAAGGATTGGCCATGATCATGTATGTCCTCAACGGGTCCGGAAGGAAGTGGAAGATCGAGACGACCAAAGAGGTCCACCAGTACTCACCTACCCAGCACATGATGGTCTTCGACATCAATGTCCTTGGGCCGGCGTGACCATACTGTCAACGTTCCATCCTGTATGTCAAGGACCCTGTGGAACGGGACCATGGTCCCGTCCAAAAGCGTCATGAAGGACCTACCTATCTCTTTTATGTCCTTTCCATAGATCCTCGCAGTCGATCCATGGCTACCCCTGGAAAGTATAATGACCGTTACATCATCCAAGCCGTCACAGGCCCATCTGAGCTTAAGAAGAGCGTCCCTGGCGAAGGATGTGCTCATCTCACCCGCCTGTAAACGGGCCTCTCCCTTGCCGGAGGCTCCTCTTTGGGCTTCTCCTCGACCTGGGCCTCCACGGGCTTCATCCTTGCCTTAATGGACTTCCTATCCAATAGTATGGGGCTCCAGTAGCTCGCACCGCAGTTGTCGCACTTCCTGGAATCGGCCTCGACCGGGTAATCGCACTTGGGGCAGACGTAAGGTTCTTGGAGGAGGATATCCCCGCAATTGGGGCATACTTTCTCTCTTGGGTCCACGGCGGAGTGGCAGTTGGCGCACTCGTACTCGCCAGCCTTGAGCCTGGTGTTGCAGGCAGGGCACTCCTCATCGTATGGCCCGACGACATCACCGCAGTTGGGGCAGTTAATGGTCCTCCTTTCCAGGACACCCTCAAGTTCACCGTCGAAAGGCGTTAGGTCGTTCCCGTACTGTCGGCGTCCGACCTCGACAGCTTCCACCTCTTCCTTTCTCTGGGTGAGGAAATAGACCAGGGCCAGACCGCAGATGGCGGCAATGACCAGAACCACTATTAGTATTATCAGCCACGTTTCCATGAGCATTTCACCCCGTACAGCATCTCTTGAAATCCCAATTAGGATTAATACTTTCTCTTTATTGTGACCATGTTCGCGGATTCAATACCATCTTAGCCATATATCGGCTTTTGGAAAGTTTATAATATCGTCCTTTCCATTGCCCATATGAGGTCCGGAATGACCGAAAACCGATCGAGCTCCTTTAAACAGTTCAGACAACTTGCACTTGAAAGGTACAAGTGGGTCACCTACATAGTCTCCGCTGTAGTAATCCTTTCAGCAACCATCATCGTCTTCAGGGCAGAAGCGCAGCGGGACATGAACCGAGCCGATGACATCCAGAGGATAATCGACAACCTTGGTGGCACTCCGAAGGGCGATCCCATGGTGATCGCCAAGTATGTTGACATATCAAAGGAGCTTAGCTCCAGCAGCACACTGAGAGAGGGTGCCAAAGAGGATGTCAAGGTTCCCGCCGATGCTCAAAACGTGGTCACTTCACTAAGTGCCAGCATCACATGGGATGATGAGACATCCCCTCCAGGATTCAGGATACGAAGGTACCAGAACCAACCGGACACCTTCACGGTAACCATACTCACACCCAATGGGACCATCATAGCCCTGGAGACCGGAAGCTCTGGGTCCCTTGGTCCAAAAAGGGACCTCAATGAGGAGGAATACCTGGCTCTATTTGGACCGGGTAACTTCACTGTCAGGGTCAGTCTTGATAGCGCAGGGGATTGGGAGCCCAGGCTTGGACCAGGTATACCTATAAGCGATACCGGGAACGATTATTCACTGGTCGTGACCGTCGGTTACAAGGTCGACCCAAAGACCCTGTGAGGACTGGCATCACTCCTCTGTCACCTCTTCGACCCCTTCAAGCTCCTTCGGGTCCGGGTCATCGTTCAAAGGTCTCGGGCGGGCGCTTCTCCTCTGGTGCTTTTCCCTGTCTATCCTTTCCCTTAGCTGGGCCAATGCTCTCTTGACCTTGGGCTGGTCAGGGTCCAATGATAGGGCCTTCCTATAAGCTCCTAAGGCATCTCTGTACATGCCCAGTTCGAGGAGGGCATCACCCCGTCCCTTGAAGGAGAACTTGTCCGAGGGGTTTATTGTAAGGGCCTGGTCGAAGCAGTCCAACGCCTCATCGTACCTTCCCATTCTGAGATCGGTCAGCCCTAACAGGTGCCAGGCCTCCCTGCTCCTTGGCTCCATCCTCACAACCCTCAGGAGGGTCTCCCTGGCATCCATGTTCTTCCTCATGGCCAGATAGGTCATTGCCTTCCTTTCAAGGATCAAAGGTCTTCCCGGGGCGAGCTTGAAGGCCTTCTCATAGGCCTTGACAGCATCATCGAGCCTACCCAGAGAGCGAAGGGAGTCACCCAGACCCTGGAACCCCTCCGAAGAGGACCTATCCATCATAATGGCGATCTCGAAGCTCTCCATGGCCATCTCAAAGCTTCCCGAGGAGAGGTGCTTCTGCCCCTCTTTCAGGTAATGATCTAGGTCCTTGACCTTTCTGTGTATGAGTGGCCTGATAGAGGATCTCAACCAAATGTTCCTCCTTTCATCCCTTCTGATGGCAAGCAATATGCTACCGACATAAAAACCTTTACTAATGATATATTGGGTCCATTGTTGACCGATAGACGACCTAAAATACTTTCATGGATATCTGGATTATGCAATAAAATGTCATTGCCTTTCAGGCAACGACACATGCAGGGGTAGCTAAGCCTGGCCACAACCCTTTTTTCCTCTTGGGGGAAAAAAGCGTTGACGGAAGGGACTGGTTACCTCAAATAGTGTCATTGCCTTTCAGGCAACGACACATGCAGGGGTAGCTAAGCCAGGCCAACGGTGTCGGACTTAAGATCCGATCCTTAGTGGTTCGAGGGTTCAAATCCCTTCCCCTGCACCATTTTCCTTTCGTCAATTGATTTTTGATCATTGAAAATGGTGCGTGACATTGATTAAATACGGAAAAAACGGATCATTATCTGATTCCTATCGGTTTTTTCCTGGATGTTTGAAATTGGCATATCGTCGTTTTCAGGACACTCCAAACATCCCTCCCCCTGCACTTTTTCCCTCTCGTCAATATTTCTCATATCACAGGAAAAAGTGCGTGATAATGATTATTTACGCCCAAAACCGATTGGAGGTGGATTAATGGTTTTGTGCTGGACATCTGGAGTTGGTTTTTCGTCAATTCATGGACGCTCCAGATGTCCCTTCCCCTGCACTATTCCTCATTCACTGCCTCATTGAGCTGGGTATTCTTGCCCTCCTCTCCACCCTCCACCGCCTCCGCCTTCTTCCCGTAGAGGTCCTCATAGGTCATAGGCTTCTTCGTCATCCCATCGAGGGCATGGGCTTCGGCCAGCGTAGTTGGGACGGCTGATACGACGGGCTCACCCTTCGCTCCGAGTACCGAAACATTGCTATTTACCCCTGCCCAGGAACCACCGCTCCTCTCGAGCTCCTTCACTTTCTGATGCTCTTCCATCTCTTTTTTGACCCTCTCGGCCTCTTTTTCGGCTTCCTTTTTGGCGATCTCCATGCTCTTTTTCACCCTTACGACCACGAGAGCAATTATGACCATGAGCATCATCAGACCTACGACCACCACGACCAATATGATATAGGCCTTGGTGTGGCTGACCTTCACTTCCTTCCACTTGTAGGGATCGTCCGGATAGCGGTCTATGACCAAACCGGTTGTGGAGTTGGCCTGCGACATTCTGGCATTCCACTCGTTCGGGTAACCATCACCATCGGTATCATTGCTCGCTGCGGGGTCCTGCGGGAACGCGTCCAACTTCAAACCGGTCGTTGAGTTTTCCTCCGAATACCCTATGTTCCATGCATCTGGATGACCGTCCTTGTCAATGTCCTTTGATGCAGCTGGGTCTTTCGGGAACGCATCTTTCTTGTCCCCTAACTTATCCCCATCGGTGTCCTTCTGCTCGTCAGGGTCGTTCGGGAAATCATCATCTACGTCGGGGGTCCCGTCCCTGTCAGAGTCCATAGGGACAACATAGAAGTTGGAAAGGTTCCCGCTGTTCCAGTAGAACGTATGCCAGTTGCTATTGGCCAGGAGATCGTAGGTTATGTTGACATCGTAGAAATGAAGGCCAAGGTTCTCATCGTCCGCCACCTCGACATCGATGGTCACCATTAGCTCCTCCTTGCTCTGGACGGTGGTGACCTGAAGGTCGACCGTTCTGTTCTTAAGGTATTGCCCCACCCCCATCCAGTCCAAATGGAGCCCGACCATGCCCAATTTTATCTGGCCATCGTTGGGATTGGTTATCTTGATATCGAAACCTGTCGACTGCCCTTGCGGGCATCTGTTGTTCTTGATGGAGATGTCAACGGTGAGGTCAGATGTTATGGTGACCTGTGTCACCTTGAAAGTATAGCTCACCTGGACCCCAGTAGCGTACTTCTTACAGTCCCACGTAAGTAGATAGCTCCCGTCCAGGGGCACGATGAAGGTGTTACCTCCCTGGAACGTTTCGGTAAGTTCCTGATATTTCCTGCCTGCTGAATCCTCTACATAGAAATCGGTCAGTTCAAGCTCCCCCCCGGTATTCCAGGAGTACTGGACAGATGAGCCTATGTACATGAACCCCAGCGCAATGCTCCGGGTGCCACCGGCCGGGACCGTTATGTCCTTGACATCACCATTT
The DNA here is from genome assembly GCA_964563055.1 of uncultured Thermoplasmatales archaeon. GTDB lineage: Archaea > Thermoplasmatota > Penumbrarchaeia > Penumbrarchaeales > Penumbrarchaeaceae > JALOTP01. Next base: position 103,013 of record CAZLVP010000005.1, read on the forward strand.
GCAGGAGGGAGGGCTGCCAAGAGACAGGAGATCGATATAGTCAAAACGACCGGGACTATGGTCCAGAACCTGTAAGACCTGAACAAGGGCCACACCTTCCGGAACGGGTCTGGGGGCCGCTGGTCCACACCCCACCGACCCGTTACTTATCCCCTTCCAACTGCATTCTGAATAATCCATTTTTCTGAACGGGTTTTTTCCTCTAACGCTTGGATATAAGGCCTCCATGGCAGAAGCCTATCCAATGAGAGAGGGGCAGGGGAATGGCAAGAAGGAAGGATGGTTTTTTTTTTTAGAAAAGGGGGTCATCCCCTGCCAGAGGTTTGTTTGATTTCCCGCAAGTATATCATCTGCTACCGACCCTACATAAGATTTCCGGTTCTCCATTGAGAACATGGTTTTTTTAACTGAATCACATTATATGGAGCTGATACGGAGGGACACGATCTGGAAATGAGGTACAAGGACGGAACGGCCGTCGTGAAGATGGATATGGGCGAGGACTACCTGACCGCGCTCAAGGAGGCATGCTCAAGCCTTCCAGGAACGGGGGTGGTCGTTGTCTCATCTATTGGACAGTTCAGCAGTGTGTCACTTGGATACTACAAAGGAAAGGGGGATTACTCTCCCAGCGTCAAGGATGGACCTCTGGAGCTCCTGAACGTTTCCGGTATCATCTCAAAGGAAAAAGATGGTCCGTTCCCACATCTCCATGCCATCGTGGGCGATAAGGATAAAAAGGTCTTTGGGGGCCACCTCCTGGGAGGGACCGTGGGTCTGACGGCTGAATCTGTCCTCCTGGTCCTTAGTGCGGAGATGACAAGGAAGATGAACGAAACAATGGGTACTATGGACCTTCGTTTTAGGTGATCAGAAGGAGATGGTAAAATGCCTACCGAACTTAATGACCTGTCAAGGGAGATAAAGAGAAAGCTGGATGAGCTTGTTGACGGCATAAAGGGCCTGGATATGGACAAAGAGGCTGTGAAGCTCCTTAGGGAGACGGAGGATGGTCTTGACTCCCTGTCGACCACGATCGAGAAGAAGAGAAAGGAGATGGAACAGGAAGGGGTCGAAAGGACGGTCCGAAAGGATGCTGCAAAGGTCCTTGACGGCGTCAACAAGACCATTAACGAGATCAGAAAAGACCTTGACCCCGATATGAAATGACCTGCACCTGCCTAATTACATTGAAATATCAATGGTAAAGTATTTCAATGCCCGGCGGGTCTTTCTTGAATAAACCTGCGATATTATGGCAGGGAACGGATATGAGGTGAGCCAAAATGGAAGAAGAATCGCACCTTCTGGACTTCTATGGGGCGGAATGCCCACCGTGCAAGCAGCTCGAGATGATGATAAACAGGCTCAAGGAGGATGAGGGTATATCCATAACTAGGTACGAGGTATGGCACAACAGCGCTAACCAGAACCTTATGATGAAGTACTCCAAGGGCAGATGTAACGGTGTGCCGTTCCTCTACAACAAGAGGAACGACCAGTTCCTCTGCGGGGCCGTGACATACGAGCAGCTGAAGGACTGGGCAAAGAAGCAGTGAGGCTTCGATCCTGTCCTTTGAGCCCATCCAGGGGGTAAATCCAATGGATATAAGGGAATGTCTTCCTCAGGAATGCGAACTGTACCAGACCATTGACAAGGAGGGGGCTCTAGTTGGAGATGACCCGGGCCTTGAAGAAGGTCTATTGAAGGATATGTTCTGGTGGATGCTCTATGGAAGGCTTGCCGATGATAAGGCCATAAAGCTCCAGCGGCAGGGGAGGCTCGGTACATACGCTCCAAGCACAGGCCAGGAAGCTGCACAGGTAGGAAGCGCCCTCGCCATGGCCAAGGACGATTGGCTCTTCCCTGCGTTCAGGGAGCTGACGTCCTATATGATACGGGACCTCCCCTTCGAGAACATCCTTTTGTATTTCATGGGGGACGTAAGGGGGAATATCCCACCCGAGGGAAGCAAGAGCTTCCCGATCTTCGTCCCTGTCTCCACCCAGGTCCCTATCGCTGCAGGGTTCGCCTGGGCGAAGAAGCTCCAGAACGAGGGTACCGCGGTCCTTTGCTTCCTTGGGGACGGAGGGACGTCCGAAGGGGACTTCCATGAAGGGATGAACTTCGCAGGGGTGTTCGGGGCCCCGGTCGTATTCCTTGTCCAGAACAATCAATGGGCCATTAGTGTATCCAGGAAAAGGCAGACCTCTTCAAGGACCATAGCCCAGAAAGGGGAGGCCTATGGATTCCCTGGAATCTATGTTGACGGCAACGATGTGATGGCGGTCTATATAGCGACCAAGAGGGCGTTGGATGCGGCAAGGAAAGGTGGTGGGCCCACCCTTATCGAGGCCTTCACCTACAGGCGACTGATGCATACGACCGCTGACGATCCCAAGAGGTACAGGACCGAGGACGAGCAGAAGGATTGGGAGGACAAGGACCCACTCAAGCGTTTCAGACTCTACCTCAGGAACAAGGGCATTTGGACCCAGGACTGGGAGGATGGGCTCACAGCCAAGGCCCAGGAGCTCATCAAGGCGTCGGTTGAGAAGGCCGAGAACATGGGACCGTTGAGACCGGAGGAGATGTTCGAACATATCTATTCGGAGATGACGCCCGATCTCAAGGACCAGCTCGGTCGCCTCAAGAGATCGTTGGAGGGTAGGGAGATCGATGAGGATGCTGTCGAGCTCAAAGGGGGATTCCCATGAAGGAGATGAACATGGCCGAGGCGCTCAATAGCGCGCTCCTTAACGAGATGGACCTTGATGGCAAGGTCCTGGTCCTTGGGGAAGATGTCGGTGTCAACGGCGGCGTCTTCAGGATCACCGAAGGGCTCCAGAAAAAGTTCGGTCCGGACAGGGTAGTTGACACGCCACTTGCAGAGTCCGGGATAATGGGGTTCTCGATAGGGATGGCCCTGGCCGGGTTCAAACCGGTGGCAGAGATTCAGTTCATGGGTTTCCTATGGCCTGCACTGGACCAGCTCTCGAACCATGCCTCAAGGTTCAGGAACAGGACCATGGGCAGGTACTCGGTCCCCATGGTCATAAGGACCCCTTACGGCGGAGGGATCAGAGCCCTTGAGCATCATGCCGAGAGCTTCGAATCCATATTGGCCCATATCCCGGGGCTCAAGGTGGTCATACCATCCACTCCTTATGATGCGAAAGGACTTCTGATATCGTCCATAAGGGACCCGGACCCGGTGGTGTTCCTTGAGCCCACAAGGCTCTACAGGGCCTCCAGAGAGCCGGTACCAGAGGAGTCTTATACCGTGGAGCTTGGCAAGGCCAAGGTCGTCAGGGAGGGCACCGACCTGACACTGGTCGGCTGGGGGGCTATGGTCCCTAAGCTCATCAAGGCCGCCGAACTAGTGAGCAAAAAAGGTACCAGCGTCGAGGTAATAGATGTCCGGTCGATATCACCATATGATGGACCGACCGTCAATGGGTCCGTCAAGAGGACGGGCAGGTTGGTAGTTGTCCAGGAAGCTCCAAGGATGACAGGTTTCGCCTCCGAGGTCATAACAAGGGTATCGGAGGAACTGCTTGACAGCATGGAGGCCCCACCGCTCAGGATCACTGGGTTCGATATACCCTTCCCGTTCTACAAGATGGAGCATTGGGCGCTGCCCGATGTTGACAGGATAGTCAAGGGCATGAGGGAGGTTCTGACATGGTGACCGAGTTCAAGTTCCCGGACGTAGGGGAAGGGATAACCGAGGGCAGGATCAAGAGATGGCTCGTGAAAGAAGGGGACATGGTCAAGGAGGACGAGAACCTTGCGGAGGTAGAGACCGACAAGGCCATAGTCGATATGCCCTCACCCTCCGGCGGCAAGGTCCTCTCCATAATGGTACCTGCAGGAGAGAAAGTGAAGGTTGGGCAGGTAATGATAACGATAGGCGGCGAGGGGGATGCTGCGAAGGTCCCTGCACCTACCGTTGCGTCCGTCAGCGCTGAGGGAGCATCCGAACCGAAAGCGGGGTCACAACAGACCCCCTCGAGTGAGAAGGTCTCTGCCCTCCCCAAGGTGAGAAAACTGGCCAAGGAGCAGAATGTCGATCTTGCCCTCATCAAGGGGACCGGTCCCGGCGGGAGGATAACCGAGGAGGACATCAATTCCTATGCTCAGGGCCTGAAGGTGACGACCGAACCACCCACTGCCCCGATACAGGAAAAGAAGCCGGCCATAAGGGTCAAGCTGAACTATGATTTCTACGGTCATATCTCCTATGCACCCTACAAGGGGCTCAGGGAGATCATCGGTGGGAAGTTGACGACATCGAAGTTCACAGCCCCGCATGCGACGGCTATGGACGATGTCGATATGACAGCTCTTTGGGAGTTCAGGAAGGGGATGAACACGGAACTGGAACCCAAAGGTGAGAAGCTCACCTTCATGCCGTTCATAATCAAGGCCGTCATGAGATCGCTCATGAAGCACCCTTCCCTGAATGCCACCCTGGACGAGGAGAACCAGGAGATCGTCCTGAAGAACTATTACAACATAGGCGTTGCAACTGACACCTCCGAGGGTCTCATAGTCCCTGTCGTCAAGAGATGCGAGGAAAAGGGATTGGTCGAGATACAGAAGGACATGGACAACCTCATAAAGATGACCAGGGAGAGGACCATAGACCTTGCGGACCTGAGGGGCGGAACGTTCACCATTTCGAACTTCGGCTCTATCGGAGGCATCTACGGGGTACCAATAATCAACTATCCCGAAGCTGCCATCCTGGGACTTGGACAGATAAGGGATGCCCCATGGGTCGTTGATGGGCAGATCGTTGTCAGGAAGATAATGGGCATATCGGTCTCCTTCGACCACAGGATCGTTGACGGTGCCGAGGTAGCTAGGTTCTTGAACACGCTGAAGGAATACCTGGAGAATCCCGGTATGCTGATGGTTTAACAAATTATTAGACCTCATCGAAATAAGATCATTGGAGGTCTAATCCTTGGGGATGATGGACCTTTCAGAGCTTCAGGTTCCAATCATTGCTTAGGTATTTGCGTAGGACCAGGTGTTTTGCTTTTTCGAGCTCCCTATTGGTCCAAGGTGTCACCTCATGCTCCTTACCTTCCAGGAACCTTCTGGTGAGAACACCTTCAAGCTTCCCCATATCCAATGCTCCATGTTCCTTCAAAGAAGTGACAGGCCTGTAAGTGGAACATGTCCCCTTCCCGCTCGGGAAGACCTTGTCCCCTTTTATGTAGCGGAACATCTCAGCCTCGTCAACGTCAAGGAGCAGAGTCCCGTGATGCAGTACCGCTCCCTTGACCCGCCTCTGAGAGGAGCCAGATATCTTATGTGACCCTATCATAATATTGTTCTCGAGGATGGTGGCCCTCACCCCCAGGTCAACAAGGGCCTGCTGTATAGGTGCCTGCAGCATGGCATAGGAGGCGGGTATGCTACGTGGGACCATGGAGGAAGGCAGGGCCAGGGAATAGACCAGCTCCTTGTCCGGGGCATGGAACATGCAGCCACCACCCGATATCCTCCTTATCACAGGGACCCTGTCCTCCAGGCATCTGTCGAGATACACCTCGTCCGATACCATCTGGAAGCTCCCTATGGTCACTGACCTTGCTGACCAGCTCCAGAACCGTAAGGTCGGTGATCCACCCTCGACAACGCTTTGGAGCATGACCTCGTCAAGCGCAAGGGTCAGTTCGGGCTCCAGTCTCTGGGCCTCGATCAGCCTCCATACGGTCGTCGTCACAACGGCACGGACGCCCTCCAACGGTAAAAAAAGTATCTGAAGGGGAAATTTCAATACCGACCTGAACATGACTGCTACGGGGTGCTGGTTGGCATGACGGTCAGAAGGACAGGGCCCAGAAAGAGGACGAAGATAGTCTGCACGATAGGTCCAGCTTCTGAGGCCGAGGTAACTCTCAAGGATATGGTAAAGGCCGGAATGAACGTTGCTAGGTTGAACTTCTCCCATGGCGACCATACACATGCCAGAAATGTTATCAAGAAAATACGGAAGGTATCCAGGGAATGCGGGGGTCTTGCCATCCTCTGCGATATCCAGGGTCCCAAGATCAGAACAGGGAAGATGAACGTTCCCTTCACGCTCAAGGAAGGGGACAGGACCACAGTAACATCAAAGCAGGTATCGGGGACACCCTCACGGTTCACTATAGATTATTCAGGCCTTGAACGGGACCTGGCAGAGGGAGACCAGATATTCATAAACGATGGCATAGTAAGGCTCAGGGTCATAGGCAAAAAGGAAGGAGGGCTCCTTTGCGAGGTGAGGTCAGGCGGGATGATCTCGGACCGCAAGGGGTGCAATATCCCCAGCACCAAGGTGGAAGTGGATTTTCCTACCGAGAAGGACAGAATAGACCTTGCGCTCATAGCAGAGCTCGATCCGGAATATGTCGCCGGTTCGTTCATAGGATCCGCGGGCGATGTATCGGCCATCAGGAAGGTCCTTGCCGAGAACGGCAATGATAGACCGAAGATAATTGCCAAGATGGAGAGACCAAAGGCCCTGGAGAACCAGCTGAGCATCATCAAGAAGGCAGACGGGCTCATGGTCGCAAGGGGGGACCTTGGGGTCGAGATACCACCGCAGGAGGTACCTGTCGCCCAGAAATCCCTCTGCAGGGAATGCAACAGGGCAGGGAAACCGGTCATAGTTGCGACCCAGATGCTCGAATCCATGGTAGAGCATTCCAGGCCGACAAGGGCTGAGGCCAGTGACGTTTTCAACGCTGTGCTCGACGGGGCCGATGCCGTGATGCTCTCCGGTGAGACGTCGTTGGGAAAGCACCCAGTCCTTGCCGTTCAGTTCATGAGCGATATCATCACTAGGGCCGAAAGGGAGATACCCTCAAGGGACCCTGATTATTACGATTCTGGTTCAAGCTCCCTTGTGGAAGCGTCGGGGCATGCGGTCTTCACCTTGGTCAATGAGCTGAACGAAAGGGGGCTCGGGGGGAGGATAGTCGCCTACACAAGATCGGGACACACAGCAAGGATGATATCGAAATACAGACCCGGCATGGACATCGTTGCGGTAACACCATCATTGAGGACAGCTCTCGAACTTGAGCTTGTCTGGGGGGTCGAACCGGTCCATTCAGGGGCCGACGGTAAAGGGTCGGTCGAGGGAAGGATGATGGATGCGGTCAGGACCGCAAAGAAGGTAGGGGCCCTTAACTCGATCGATCATATCGTGACGGCATCCAGCTCTATGGAGCGCCCTTGGAGGGGAATGCTCATAGGTACATATGAGATCAAAGGGAAGCTATGAGAAACGTCCCCATTCCATATTTGGACCATCAGGTCCGCTTTTTCGTCCTTGAAAGTTTTTCATGGATGGCCCTTGCAGCCAACCTTCCGGACCCCATGGCCTGGATGACGGTGGCCGAACCAGTGACGATATCCCCTCCGGCATAGACGAACTCCTTTGAGGTCTCCATGGTCTTCGGATCAACGATGATATACCCTTTCTTGTCCCTTTTAAGGTCCGGCGTCGTTTCGAAAATGAGAGGGTTCGCATCGGTCCCCACTGCGACGATGACGACATCGCAATCAAAGGGAAAGTTCGACCCAGCTACGGGGACAGGTTTTCTCCTCCCTGAGGCGTCAGGTTCGCCAAGCTCCATCTTCTCGCACTCAATGCAGCGGACCCAGTTCCTTTTATCGCCTATGAACTTGACGGGGTTTGTTAGGTACATGAACTCTATCCCCTCGTCCTCTGCATGTACGACCTCGTCCTTCCTTGCTGGTAGTTCCTCCCTCGTCCTCCTGTATATCACCGTCACCTTCTTTGCCCCGGTCCGGAGGGCGCATCTGGCAGAGTCCATGGCCACATTGCCACCGCCTATGACCGCTACCCTGTCGCCCATCGGGAGAGGTGTATCAGTGTCAGGGAACCTGTAGGCCCTCATCAGATTGATCCTTGTTAGGTATTCGTTCGCGGAGACGACGTTGTTAAGGTCCTCGCCAGGGATGTCCAGGAACTTCGGGAGACCGGCCCCCACACCGAGATAGATCGCTTCGTATTCCTTCAACAGCTCATCGACGGTATAGAGGCGACCTATTACCGCATTGAGCTTTATCTGGCAACCGAGCTCCTTGAGGTACTCGACCTCTTTGACCACTATCTCCTTAGGGAGCCTGAACTGAGGGATCCCGTAACCCAGGACACCACCTGGTTGATGGAAGGCCTCGAATATGGTGACCTCGTAACCGAGCCTTGTAAGGTCAGCGGCACAGGTCAGACCGCCTGGACCTGACCCTACAACTGCCACTTTCTTGTCCATGCACTCCTTGATCTGCGGGATCTCCACTCGTCCCATCGCTCTTTCGAAATCGGCAACGTATCTCTCTAGGTTACCGATGGCCACCGGTCTGTCCCTTTTACCAAGGACGCAACCTTTCTCGCATTGGTCCTCCTGAGGGCAGACCCGACCGCAGACCGATGGGAGGATGTTCCTCTCCTTTATCTTCATGGCAGCCTCTACCGTCTTCCCTTCCCTTATCAATCTTATGAAATCCGGGATGTCCACGTTCACGGGGCATCCGTCGACGCAACCTGGTTTCCTGCATTGAAGGCACCTGCCCGCTTCGAGCTGCGCCTGCTCGGATGTAAGTCCGTGCGGGACCTCTTGGAAGTTCTTTATCCGTATGCGGTGGTCCTGTTCAGGCATGTCCTGGCGCGGGATCTTGAGCTTGATATAATGCTCGTCAGCCTTTGTAAGTCCGTGCCACTCGCACCCCTTTTTCAGACATATGAAGAATGGGATGAGCTTGGCATATGCGGATATGATCATCTCGGCGACCGGAGATCCGCAGACCCCGCATCTTGGCTCTCCGACCACTAGGCTCTTCTTACAATAGGAACATATGAAATCGTCAAGAACTATACCATCGTTCAGTGGGATGGAGCTCCATTTATCGAACACATCCAGGTAGGGGCTTAGCTTTATCATAACGTCCTGACCCTTATACCTCCCTCTGAAGTCAAGGACATCCTCGTCCATGGTCTTTACGTTGAAGGATTTCCTGCAGTGGGGGCAGTACGCATTAAGGTAAGTGGCGAACTTTAGGTACTTAACGTCCTGAGCGTTCATTTTCTTCTCTCCAGCGTTATGGATTGGAGCAGGGACTCCCTCTCTTCCTTGATGTACATGGAGTTCCTGAGCTCGAGGTTCTCGAAGTCCACCTGATGCCCATCGAACTCTGGACCGTCACAACAACAGAACTTCATCTTCCCATCCACCTTCACCCTGCAGCCGCCGCACATACCGGTCCCATCTATCATTATCGGATTGAGGCTCACCAGTGTATGGATGTTGTATTCCTTGGTCATCTTACAAACGTTCTTCATCATCACGATAGGTCCTATGGCGTGAACAAGGGCGATGTCCTTCCTCTCGTCCAGGACCTGTTTGAGGGCATCGGTAACGAAACCCCTCATCCCATGGCTCCCATCATCGGTCGTTATTATGAGCTTGTTGCAAAGGGCCTTCATCTCCCTCTCCATTATCAGGATGTCCTTGCTCCTGGCACCCACGATACCAATGATCTCGTTACCAGCTTCCTTCAATCCCTTTGTGATATGGTAAAGGATGGCAGTTCCGGTCCCACCCCCGATCACTATCACGGTCCCGTAGTTCTTTATCTCTGACTCCTTGCCAAGGGGACCTGCCATGTCCTTGATGTTGTCCCCGACCTCTAGCGTTCTGAGGAGCGCGGTCGTCTTCCCAACTACCTGGAAGATGATTGAGATGGTCCCCCTGGATATGTCCTTATCCGCTACGGTGAGGGGGATCCTCTCCCCGCCATCCACCACCCTGAGGATAACGAACTGACCCGGGAGTATCTTTCGGGCTATCTCGGGCGCATTGATGTCAAATCTATAGATGGAACCTTTTGCCATCTCTTCCTTCCGGACTATCTCGTTCATCCTACCATTCCTCGCTGTCCTCTAAGATGACATCTTGAATGTCCCTTTCGTTCAATCCATGCCAGTAACATCCTTTCCTGGAACAGATGTAGAAATCGATCTTATTATTGACCGCGAATATCTTGATCCCCGCTATCATCGACTCGCATTCCGGACATCTTTTGTCCTCTATGATCATGCTCCTGTCACAGTGAACACATCGGATATCGCGGACAGAAACCTGATCGGGGACCTTAATGGTAGATTCGTTCGTAAAGACGTTCAGATAGGGACTGATCCTCAGCTCACCCTCCTCACCCAGATGGTTCACTACCTTCAACCTGACGGAATTGCTCTCGTTCAGGCTCTTGCTGCAGAAGGGACAGAAGGTGTTCAGGTAGGTCCTGGAACGTATCATCTTGATATCATAAGCAGTCGAGTTCATTACAAAACACCGCCTGCCATCAACCCTTTGATTACTATAAAAATATTCTTAGTATTTTTTTTACAGGAAAATGTTCTTAGAAGCCTCCTTCCTAAGATGTAGGTCATTTGGTTGTGACATATGGGTAATGACCGCTATGGACCAAGTATGAAAAAGAAAAGGCTAACCCGGGGAAGTTTAATATAAAAGCTTCTATTTGAGCCGCCCCTTGTCACTTCACTTGTAAGGAAGTATTTATGATGGAAAAAAAAACACCTTCTTCCCGTGTTCCAAAAGTCATGGACACCGTTTCCATCGAGGACTACATCGATGTTACGGAAGGTATGCGATGGGATTGCATCCGGTGCGGCAAATGCTGCGGCAACAATTTCACGACGAAATGGCTCGATGACTGTGTGGTTCCCGTGGTAGGTCCTCTCATAGATAACCACTGTCGTCATTTCGACAGGGCGGAAAGGAGATGCACGATCCACGCTTCCCGCCCCGCCGCATGCAGAGGTCACCCCTTCACGCTGATGAATGTGGGCGATGGGACGGTTCTCAAGGTCCACTCCGGTTGCCCAGGCATAGGGCATTGGGACCAAGTGGATATCAAAGGGACCATGGTCGCGATGCTTGATGACATACGAGGTCTGTACGACATCGATTTCATAGTGGATTGGAGCACCGTTTCTACAGGTTCGGTGAGGATGCATAGGTTAAGGTGAGCCGATTGGTCTCTGCCCCAAGCTCAACGCCCTCTGCGCATCTCGTTCTTCGTTGGGGTGATGAGGTCTGAAGGGACCTCATTCTTCCAGACCATCCTCTCGCGGAGCTTCTTCATAGGGCCCCTTTGTCCCACTCCCTCCGGGAGCGCTCTTCCTTTCGACCAAGACGAAGACCAGAAGGACCAGGACCACAGCCAGGAGCGCAAAGAGGGCGAATATGGACAGGGGATCGACCAGATCGCTACCAGGAGGCTGGTCATCGTCCGATGAACTACCTTCGTTGTCTATCATCACAATAGTGACGGTCACGCTCCTGTTGTGCCCCGCTGCTCCATCGTCCGCGAACAGGGTGATGTTATGGACCCCGAGAGAGAGCTGGACCATCACTGAGGGTCCAGAGCCAAGATGACCATCCTTTGATGAGAACCATGTCAAAGTCAATCCCTCGTTGGGCCCAAGACCGTCGTCCCAGGTCCCTACTGCCGATAGTTCTACGAGCTGGCCTTTGTAGAAGCGGGTCCCGTTCGGCGGGTGAGCGATCCTGGGAACGGGGGGTTGGTTCACCGGTGGTTCCATAATATCAAGGACATAGGTCGATGATAGGGCCGGGTTCCCTGCAATGTCCCATCCCCTTATCTGGACCTCCGACCGTCCGAACCTCATAGATGCACTTCCAACCAGAACGTCCGGTCTTGAGGAGGCATTTGTCCCCAATACAACCCAATCGGACCAGCTCCCATCCTCCGATGTGGACCTGAGCTCAAGCGACCCTATGTCCGGTCCTGAACCACTACCGTCGTAGAACGATATCGTCAGGTCCTGTACGGCCCCATAGAGGACGGTCCCCTCGGTCGGAGAGAGTAGGGATATCTTGGGAGGCTCTGTGTCAATACCCAACCATATTGGGTCCGAGATCGCTCTGTTGCCGGACATATCAACGGCGGTGAACCTGAGGGTCCCCCTCCAACTGCCATCAAGGTAGGGGGTAAGCGATATGGCAACGTCCAATGGGGCCACCCTACCCTGCTCATTGACCACATGCCTCATGTCCTCGTTCTGCCAAACAGGTTTGGTCGCTCCCTCTCGTTCGAAAGAGTAGGCCATGGAAGCGATATCGATCCCCGATACGTTCCCCTCGCCGGTATCGACGACTCTGGCCTGGAGATAGGGGGTGGTCGAGTTGAACCATGCCCTTCCCCAATCCGGCACTATGACGGGAGGCTGGGTGTCCATGAAGGCCTTTGCAAGGGCAGGGTTCGAGGTCCTTCCGGTCCAATCCAAGGAACGGACCGCGATGCCTGGACCTCGCTCTTCCCTCAGAACCGCCGCTGTTGTGTTCGTAGGGTATGAGAAAGGCATTCCCTCCCGTGGAAGCTTCTGGTAGGCCGGGTCCCAGACGTCCATGGACAAGTAGGATGAGCTGAGCTCATTGGAGAAGTAGACCTCTACCGAATGGACCGATCCCTCTCTGAGGTCCGGGAGGGATAACTGGACATAATCCTTTATACTGGTCCTTGTCAAGAGTGGGAGGCCGTCGAACTTTATCATGATCGAACCTGAGCCCTTTAGGGATAACAGGTAGCTGCCGTTCATTGCCGGCACGAAATGACCGTGCCATCTTACGGAAAAATCATCGTACCTGATGAGATAAGGGTCCGGTCCGAACGGGCCCCATTCCCTCAGGCTGAAATTCAGCGCCGGGTCCATCCTCTGGAGAACGGCCTCCTGGTATGACCTCCCCCGGTAATAGGTCCCTATGAGACCACCACCGGTGATCGCAGGGAGCCACTTGTCCCCAGCTTTGACCTGGAACTCCTTGACACCCGACCCACCAGGGTCAAGTTCCGGACCAATCGAACCGTTCCAGAACAGGTCGAAATCCCCTGAACGGTCGAACTCGGGCAGACCGTTCGTCCGAGAGACGGCGCGGACCCCTTCTGGCGGATCGGGTGGGGCCGTGTCTATATTGATCCGGAAGGTCCTTGCCCCGGAGATGTCCATGTCGGCAGGTTTGCTCTTGGTCCCTGCCGGGTATTCGAGCCCCAGGGAAAGGTCCAATCCTTGTTCTTGTGGAACGGTCAATGGAAGGGACCAGTCCGCAGAATAACCCTTTCTACCGATGGTCCCTGACACACCTTTGAGGACCATATCGAGCGATCCGGCCGGAATCTCGATCTCGGTGGCCTTTGAATAGACCCCTTTTGCCCCAGATATATGAAGGTCGTCGCCGGGCAGCACCCATTCACCTATCCCGGATAAAGGTCCCGTTAAGTTCCTCACCTCTATCTCGCCAGTGAGGTGAACATCTTTCGTCATGGTCAATGCTAGAGGGTACTCCCTGTAGAACAGGTCCCTTGAACCGACCTTGAGCAGCATGACCATGTCCATTGGTCCTTCCTTCATGAAGTTCCAGTCCATGGAGAATGCGAAATGGGCCTGGCCCGTTCCATCCTTCTGCTCAAGGCCGCAAGAGCCCTCTTCGGGGTCTAGACCAGAAGGACCCTCTACCGAGATCAGACCTCCAGACCCTACCTTGAGCTCAGAGCTGAGCTCTCCCGATTTCAGTTGCAATGTACATTCCGAAGCGGTGCGCCCATCACCTTTCAGGCCGAAGCCGATCTCGATCTGGACATCCCATCCCCCTGGCAGTAGGTATGGGGCACTGTACCCGTTCCCCGTTATCTTCATATCACCTATGAAGGTGCTGCTCCCCTGGATGATGTATGCCTCACCGTCCGAGGTCCTTTGGTCCTCGGGTCCGTCCGCTCCGGGGGCGCCGACAATGATATCATCGACACCATCATTTGTGACATCGCCCACGAAGACGTTCCATCCGAGCATGTTGCGCATTTGACCCCCTTCAAGGACAAGTGAGCCGCTGGTCTCGCCCAACCGTATCACAGCCCCACCAAGGGGAAAGAGATCGGCAGGTTCGAAGACAGCAACCATACCGACACTGTCAACGACCGTAGGCTTGGAAAGGTTGGATGGCCTGTTGTATATGCCAAACACAAGCTCGGACCTTCCGTCACCATCAACGTCCCCGGCTTCCATAACGGCTCCGAGACGGTCGCCGGGATAAGGGTTCGTTCCGGGTTCCTTGCCACGGTTCCCTATGACCGTCCAATATGCGTTATCGTCCGAGACCATCCTGGAAGGGAATGTCGTGTTCTCACCTCCCCTGAAGCCATAGACCCTTCCGCAATCAACTATTCCAGGACCGCCGTCGGCATCGGGGGCCGCAACCACGATATCGTCCTTTCCGTCACCGTCAGCATCGCAAAGCATCACGTTCTTGCCAAACATATCATTGTCCGAACTTCCGTAAATGGTCGGTCTGGCCACATCGCGTATTGGGATTAACCTTATTCCATTGTACTGCGACAGGTTGAATATCAGGTAAGCAGCCCCGCAGTCCGTTATCCCGGTAACTGGATCGTTCGCCAGCGAAGCACCCACAAGCAGGTCCAGCTCACCATCGGCATCAACGTCTCCCAGGTCAAGGGCCCAACCGAAATGGTCAAATGGCCCACCGAAGATTTCGGTCCAGGAACCGGAACCTCCCCATCGTACCAGTACAGAACCGTCACATCCTACGACCAGTTCGTCCGCTCCGTCCCTGTTCAGGTCCTCCACCATCATGTAGTTTGGTAGGACCATGTTGTCCTGTCCCGGAGCAAGGAAGACCGAGCTCAGCCATTCATACCTAAGATCGCCCTGGACCACCGAGAATACCGATGACCGCTGAAGATGGACCGTCATCCTATTTGGGAACCCTCCTTCAGGGCCGAATACTATAGCTCCCCAGACCGGTGAGTCGGTGCCGGGGATGGCCATTACCATGTCCTGAATTCCATCACCATCAAGGTCGCCGACGTCGAACTCGTTCGTGAGATAGGCAAGCACGGGATAGGGCAGGGCGGGGTCCGGTTTCTTGAACCATGTATTGTTGGATATGATCAGGATGTCCGGTTCGACCTGGTCAAGGTCAAGGACCTTTGGAAGGCTTCCGTTCTTTCCGTAGAATATATATATCCTACCTTCATCCTCGAAGCCCCCGACACCCGGTGCGCCAGGGGCGGCAACTACAAGGTCGTTGAGACCGTCACCGTTAACATCACCGGACCATGAGAAATGCCCCAACCTACCTCTTTGCCAAAGCTCCTCTCCGTAGATGACGGTCGAGGCGAAGTCGGAAACCCTATGGACCCCAGAGAAGGCCTTGATGGCATCATCTGGCAGATCACCCCTTGGCGGAGCGGATGCTGAGGTTATACGGTCGCCCGCACCAATAGGGGCCTGTAAGAGGAAGGTCAAGATGACCAGGAGGGCCATGGCCTTGCCGACGAGTGGGGGACCGCCTTCCTTTGTAGCATCACCCATGGTCCTCACACGGCAGGGACTATGATATAACGATTACGGAACAGTCCCGAATCGAACTTGGGTCGCTGGATCGCAAGGATGGAATGGGTTGCTTGAGTTGGCCTATTAGGTAGAATGTCGTCATATAGCTGGCAGGACAGTTAGCTTCTACGACATGCTGGCCTTCATATCGTCAAGTTATGATGCAACTTCATAGCCTCACTCTTCCGAACCGATCGGAGGAGGTCCCGACACGGTAACTTGGTCGGCCACATGGTCCCTAGGAGCTCTAATCCGCTCAATTATTACGAAGACCAGAAGGACCAAGACAACTATCAGGAGTGCAGCGAGGGCGAAGATGGAGAGGGGGTCGATACTCTCCTCGTTCGGTGGGGTATCATCATCGGGGACGGGTGCATTCCAATCCAGGACCTCGATGGATACCGTTCTTGAGATGTTGTGTCCCAGGGCCCCGTCGTTCGCGAACAATGTGATGGTATGGATACCGACGGAGAGCTTGACCTTGACGAGGGCACCCTGGCCCAGGTATCCGTCCCTGGAAGAGAACCATGAGAGGAGCGGTGTGTCGTAGGGGCCCATTCCGTCGTCCCAGGTCCCAGTGGCGGAAAGCTCAATTATCTGGCCCGAGAAGAACTTGGTTCCGTTAGGCGGGTGAGCTATGTTGGGTATGGGTGGTCTGTTTACCGGGGTCTCAGAGATATCGAGGACATAGGATGCAGAGGTCGAGGGGTTCCCAGCGATGTCCCTTCCCCTGATCTGGAGCTCGTGCCTTCCGATGGCCAGTTCCACCGTGCCCCTGAATACATCGTTCCTGTCCGATGCGGTCGGGGAGATGGACCTCCAATCGGTCCAGTCGACCCCATCCGAGTTGTACCTGACCTCAATGGAGGCCCCGTCAGGACCCGAACCGGTCCCATCGAATAGCGAGACCGTAAGGTTCTGTGTTGTCCCGAAGAGCGCTTTCCCATTCACGGGGGATAGGAGGGAGATCTCCGGTGGGTCTGTATCAATTCCGAGCCAGATGGTATCGGAGAACCCTCTGTTCCTTGCCAGGTCCGCGGCAGTGAACCGGACCGTTCCTCTCCATCCCTCTTCGAGATAGGGCCTGATTGTCAAATTCGTCTTTGTCGCACCCATCGGACCTTCCTCTATGACCTTGAGCTTGAGGTCTTCCGTTCCCCATTGTGCCTTCGGAAGGCCTTCCTTCTCGAAGGAGTAGGCGATCGAGGTCAGGTCCATCCCTGAACCGTTGCATCCCTCAGTGATCGAGACCGTTGCTTGGAGGGTAGGGGTAGTAATATTGAACCAATCGATATCCCAACCGGGGGCTATGAGCGGCGGTGTGATGTCAATGTACACATTGGCCTCAGCATCTGCCGAGGTCCACCCTGTCCAGTCCAGGGAGCGGACGCACGGCACATCCGAAGAGCCATGGTCCAAACGCAACGCCGTCGAGTTCACAGTATGCGAGAAAGGCATCTCATCCCTTCCGAGCTTCGTGAACGTGGGGTCCCAAATATCCAGGGAGATGAACGATGAATCTAGTTCATTGGAGAAGTAGATCTCAAGGGGATGGACCGAGCCAAGGGTCAGGAAGGGCAGTGTGATCTCCACATCCTCTATGATGCTGGTCCATAGCATCAGCGGAATCCCGTCCATCTTGACCATGACGCTCCCGGAGCCCTTAAAGGAGATGAGGTAGCTCCCGTTCATCTCCGGAACGAGGTGGCCGTACCATCTGACCGAAAAGTCATCGTATCTGATCATGTAAGGGTCCGGTCCGAATAATCCCCATTCCCTTGTGGTGAAGTTGATGGCGGTATCGGTCCTCTGGAAGGCCATCTCTTGGAAGCCTTTCCCATTGTAGTAAGTACCTGTGAGCCCCCCGTCGCCTATGACGGGGCGCCAGGCACTTCCTTCCAGCACCTGGAACTCCTTGACGCCGGAGCCTCCTGGGTCCAATTCAGGACCTATCGAGCCGTTCCATGAGACAAGGAACCGGCCCGAGCGATCAAAGACGGGCAGACCGTTGGTGGCGGAGACAGCCCTTACCCCCTCCGGGGGCAGTGGAGGGGTCGTATCTATGTTTACTCTGAAGGCCTTTCCCCCTTCGATCTCCATTCCCATCGGTGTGGGTCCTCCCCCTGGGAACTTCAAGACCAGTGAGAGGTCCCAAGCAGTCTTATAAGGAGTGGTCCCGACGAAGCTCCATTCCTTGCTGTAGCTCTTCTCGAATATGGTCCCCGTCGCCTCCCCAAGCACAATGTCGAGCGCTCCGTCAGGAATCTCGGTGGTCTCTGCCTTTGAATAGACCGCTTTGGGACCGAAGAACATCAGTTCGGTGCCTGGCAGGACCCACTCCCCGATGCCAGATAGAGGTCCTGATGCGTCCTTCACCTGGACCTCTCCCCTTAGCACGACGTCCTTCGTGAGTGTAAGTGCAGAGGGATATTCCCTGTAAAAGGACCTGTTGGAACCGTCAAGCAGGACCACGGTCACATCGAGCGGTCCTTCCATCATGAAGTTCCAATCCAGGGAGAAGGCCCAGTAGGCCTGGCCGAAGCCGTTCCTTTGGTCGATTCCACATCCGCTCCCGATGGGGGTTAGGCCGACCGGGGGGTCAACGTCTATGAGGCCGTCTGGTCCGACCATGACCTTGGACCGAAGGCCTTCGGAGGACAGAGAGAGACAGGACTCCACTGCTTCCCTGTCCTTGCCGGAGAGGGAGATGTCCACCGCTAAACGGACCTCATGACCACCAGGCAGGATATAAGGAGCGCTGTAGCCTGGTCCTGATATCATCAGGTCCCCTATGCTCGTGCTGCTCCCCTCTATGATGTAAGCCTCACCGTCCGAAGCCCTCTGGTTATCTGGGCCGTCGGCAGCAGGCGCTCCGACCAGAATATCGTCCACCCCGTCGTTGGTGACGTCTCCTACGAAGATCTGCCATCCGAGCGAATCACGCATCTCGTCCCCTTCCACCACCAGGGAACCGCCTGTACCTTCCAATCGCTGAATGGCGCCCCCGCTCGGGAACAGGTCCGAGGCCTTGTAAACCATCATCATCCCGACATTGTCCACAACGGCCGGTTCGGACAGGACCGATGTCCTTGAATAAAGTCCTAGAACGAACTCCTCGTTCCCGTCCCCGTCCACATCACCTGTTCCCATCACAGCCCCCGTTCTGTCACCAGGATATTCGTTGGTCCCGCTCACCTTGCCTGTGTGCCCTATGACCGTCCAGTAAGCGGTCCCATCCGACACCATCCTTTGGGGGAAAGAGCTCTCAGGCCCTCCCTTGTAAGCATAGAGCTTGCCGCAATCCAGGACACCAGGACCACCGTCAGCTTCTGGTGCTGCCAGGACCATATCGTCCTTTTCGTCCCTGTCCAGATCGCTCAACAAAACGGTCCTGCCGAGCTGGTCATGGTCGGACCCACCAAAAACGACCGTTCCTGCAATGTCATCGATCAAGAGGCTGGTGGCTGCCTTGGCCCTTGAGATGTTCATGATAAGATAAGCAGCCCCGCAGTCTGTCCGATCTGTAAGCGGGTCATCAGCAAGGGGAGCCCCTATCAGAATGTCGTCCCGATCGTCCCCGTCCACATCCCCTATGTCGAGTGCATATCCGAAATGGTCATAGGGTGTGGTCCCATTCATAGTGGTCCACTTATTCGACCTCCCCCATAGGATATTGACGCCGAACCGACCACCCGATATCAGCTCGTCCGCTCCATCACCGTCAAGGTCCGATGTCTCCATATAACTGGGGAGTATGATCTCATCCTGCCCCGGTGCGAGCGATCTGTTGTCGAACCAGAGGCTCCTGATATCGCCCATCACATTGGAGAACACCCCTTTTCTTTGAAGGTGGACCACAAGCTCTCTCGGGAAACCTTGCTCGCGACCGTAGATGATCACACCCCAAGTGGGAGTGTCTGTCCCTGGGATTGATAGGGCCATGTCCCTGTACCCATCACCGTCGTAATCACCCGTGTCGAACTCGTTGGTGAGATAGGCTTGGACAGGATATGGAGGGAGCTGTGCTCCGACTGCCTTCTTATAGAACCAGGTATTGTTGGATATTATGAGGATATCCGGTTCGACCTGGTCAAGGTCAAGGATATGTGGTGGTCCACCACTTTGACCATAGAATATGTATATCCTCCCCTCATCCTCGTAATTACCGACACCGGGCGCACCAGGGGCTGCTACGACGAGGTCATTGAGACCGTCCCCATTGACATCCCCGGTCCATGAGTAATGACCGAGCCTGCCCCTTCCGGCGATCCCTTCTCCGTAAATGATGGTCGATGCGAAATTGGAGGCCTTATGAATCCCCGAGAAGGCTTGGACCGCCTCATCAGGGATATCTGCCTTTAAGAGGGGAGATGAAGGGACCCCGAGGGATGGGACACCGATCGATGAGGGGAGGAGGAGTGTCAATATGGTCAGAACGATGAACCTGCTATGGCATTGGGTGTTGTCCATGCACCTCCTTGCAGCACCCATATTATGATAACGGTTGGGTCGGGGATATAACGATTGCGGAGCATTCTCGGATCGAAAAACCGTCCTCGAGAGATCGGGTACGCTCAGAACTCAAGCCCTTCGGTGATATCTGTATCAGAGAACATGACATCAGGGTTAAGCATGTTCTCAGGGTCGAAAAGCCTCTTGACGGCTATGAAATGGCCGTATACCGCCTCACCCCATTCCTCCTTTAGGAGAACGGCCCTGTTCCTGCCGGCACCATGCTCCGCCGCGACAGTGCCATTGTACCTGAAAACGGTCCTGAAGCACCTATCTCCTATGCGGTGAAGGTCCTCTTTCCAGTGTTCCTTGCCAATGAGCGGGCGTACGTGGAGGTTGCCTTCGCCTATGTGACCGTAGATGATGACCGGGACACCCTCTTCCTTGAAGATGGATTCGAGCTCAGTGATGAATGGGTGGATGTTCTCCACTGGGACGCCCAGGTCATCAACGAAGGAAAGATACCTCATATCAGCCGTCTCATTGCGCTTTTTCATCTCAAGGAGCATTTTCCAGCGAAGCCCCCAGACCTGGTCCTGTTCCTTGGGACCATCAAGTACATAGGCCGTGAGAGCATAGCCATCAAGCACCTTCAATGCCTCTTCCTTGCCCCTGTCCCAATCCGAATCGAACTCTATCATTAGGGTGGCTTTGGCATCATTTGGGACCTGGACCGCCGTTGACTCCCTAACGATACCGGTCCCGAAAGCGTCCATGAGCTCCAGGAGCGACGGATGGAGCTCGGTGAGAGATGGAACGACCTTCGCTGCTGAGCCAAGTGAATCGAAGAAGGCAACGAGCATGACCCTCTTTGCAGGTATCGGTCTGAGCTCCAGCTCGATCCCAGTCATCAAGCCCAAGGTCCCGACGGACCCCACCATCAGATGGGAGACTATCTCCGTAGGGTCGTCATACCTGTAGAAGGACCAAAGGTTGTATCCCATGGAGGTCTTCAGGTGCTCCTTGCTTCGAAGGGCCCTCATCGCCTCCTTGTCAGAAGTGAGCTTTCCTTTGATGTCCATTATACCTCTGGCCAATGCTTCCGGCAATCCTTTCGATGTATCTACCATGCCGAACACCGGACTTGCGAACCTGATGTTCCTCACGGAGGTATCGACTGTCCCGTACTTGATGCTCCGAAGACCGCTCGCCCTCGTTGCGACGTTACCACCGAGGGAGCAGTACTTGCTCGAGGAGACGTGATAGGGTAGGAAGAGCCCTCGGTCCTTCATCGCATCGTTCAATCTGTCGTAGACCAGGCCTGGTTCGACCCAGACCCTGTCCCCTTCGACCGAGAGGATACGGTCCATCTCATTGAAGCGGACGATGATCCCCTTCCCCAACGCATTTCCGGATAGATTGGAACCAGCGGCCCTGGCGGTTATGGGATGACCGGAACCAATTGCATATTGGATGATATCCAGGATATCCTGCTCCATCCTAGGCGTGATGACCATCTTAGGTTTGACATGGTACCTGCTCATGTCAGTGGAATAGCGCTCGAGGGTGGGTCCGTCCTGTTTGACCTCGCAGTGTAGCTCAGGTACGACCATATTCTTCCTTCCTTGGTCAGATCGAGGTTCCAACGGGTCCTGTTTTATCTTCTTTTTGCTGGAACGGTCCTTTTCTTGGTAAAGGTGATCCCGGATCGCATCCCGGACCGTTCACGCTAAAAAGGAGATCTGTTCGGAGATTACTCCAACATCATTCTTCCAAATGGTGAGACCTGCGTCCCCTCATCAGGATCAGTATTCCGATGAGCAACAGGAAGAGCAGCAAAACGAGACATGCGATGAGCAGGACCGTGTTCAGGGAGAGATCGGAGTTCGTCTCCTCCTGATCCTCCTGGATATCTCCCACTCCTATCTGGAGTGAGTTGAGCTTGTCCAGATCGGTCTCGATCCGGTCCGCCGTGTCCGAAAGGGATCGAAGCTTGTCCATCTTCGCCATGAGGGCGGAGACATTTTCGATCTCCTCCTTTGTGTCATTCCTGAATACCGTCATCTTCGTCCTCATCTCAAGGACCCTTGCACTGATGTTGCTCTCGGAGGACCCAAGCTCATCTGAAAGTTGTCCCAATCCGTCCTCGATCCTCTGCATGATGGTCTCGTTCACTCCTTCCAGGGAAACGGACAGGGATGAGATGTCCCCTCTCAGATCGCCCATAATCCCTAATAATTCCGTCTGATCTTCGTCCATCGAGATCATTATCGCATCCAGGTCCGACTGCATCTCGATCTTCAATGCGGCGAGGTCGGAATTGAGGTTATCGAACCTTATCTGGATGGAAGCGTTGACGCTGGATATGAGAAGACCCAGCTGATAGAGCTGAGCAGAGACCTTCAGGTCGAGCTCGTCGATCCTCTCGATGACAGTATCATTGTCGGTCTCCAGAGTGGAGTTCATCATCTCAAGCAACTATACTATCTCGAACCTGACAGAATCGAGGTCGGAGGACAATGTGGCAATGTCAAAGACTATCCCATTCAACGGGTTCAGCGGCTCCAGATCGTCCGGATCGCCTATCCCGTCATTGTCATCGTCCTTGTCCGCTTCGTTCCCAACCCCGTCCCAGTCCGAATCCAACCATTCTGTCTTGTCCAGGGGGAACGCATCGGAATGGTCCGGATAACCGTCGCAATCGTCGTCGATATCAGCAAGGTTCCCGATCCCGTCGCCATCGGTGTCCCGGTCGCAAACGACGGCAAGATAGGCCTTCCCGCTGAGGTCCGCACCCTCATCGTAATCGGCGATGACCTTGTAGTGGTATGTCACTCCTATCGCCACGGCATTATCTGTATACGTCCTTGTAGTAGGTCCTGTGGACCCGAGATAGCTGTAATCCATACCGTCAGTGGACCTGTAGATCCGATACATCTCTATAGGCTCCGCCCATGAATTGGGCGCATCCCAGTTCAACGTGACCCTGGTCGTCGTTGATGAGAGTGAATACCTGAGGTTCCTCGGTCCGGGTGGATCCACGCCGGACAATATTAGGAAGGTCTGTCCAGCATTGGGTCCTCCGTCATCATTATAATAGGCTACGATGAGGATATCGTCGTAGCCATCACCATTGACATCCCCGGCACCAGCCACTGAACAACCAGATCAATCATCTGCATCCTCACCCCAGAACGAAGCATGTGACCTCCCCAGGTCGGTCCTCATCCTCATCTCAGCTCCTTCTGATCCGCTTTGAACCGGAAGGAGCGATCCGGCCATCATCAGAAAAGCAATTGCTATCGCGATCTTCGATCCCATTTCGTCTTCCCCCTTTAAAAGGAACTATACCACGAGATTGCCTATTCTGATACATTAAAAATGCTTATGGGGGGTTAAAAGCCATCCAGAGGATATCTTGGATCCATAGCTTTCGCTGAAGGAGGGACGAATGGTTAAAGGGACTCAACTGGACAATTTTCCCTTTTCCTTATTGACAAGGATCGAAACCGGGATCGTTATCGAGGCCGAGATGAGGAAGTAACTATTTCGGGATACTATTGTAGTCTAACCGGAACTTCCAATATCCACTCGTAACTATATCCCTATCCACAACCATGACGGCGGAAGTTCAATGGTTTTTATTCGTTCTCGTATCTGATTGATGATCCAAACCTTGCACGATCGTTATGGATATGTCGTCTTGCTCGTCGTATATCTCCCCGAACAGTTCCTCAAGGATATCCTAGAGCGTTACAATTCTGACATGGCGTACCTTGTCGTCCCGGACCGATCCAATATGGACCCTATTGGATTTAATCTCTTTGAAGACCGATGAGGCCTCAAGCGAGTCGAGCACCATATACGGTTCTCGCATCAACGATGCCACCGAGTCACCCTTCTTGCCGATCAGGTCCTTGCTGTAAATGATACCGATCATTCGGTCGGTCGTATCTTTTACCGGAACTCATGTGTACTGTTGTTTGGCCACAATGCGATGGATATCGGCCAAGGGCATATCCGATTTCACAGTGAACACACTACTCATCGGGACCAAGATGTCCTTTACCTTACGGTCTCCAAATGTGAACACGCCATGGATGAGATCCCTTTCCATGGGCGATATCACGCCCTCGGACTCGCCCAGTCTTACGAGGCTCTTGATGCTGTCCTCCGAGACCAGAAGATTCTGGCTTTTTAAATTGCCTCCGAGAGCTCTTATCACTCTAAACGAAATCCAATTTTTCGAGATTTCAATAAAAAATATATTCTAATATTATGAAAAAATTTAACAACAACCTATTTATATAAAAAAAAAAGGGTACAAATCTTCCCTTTAATACATCCGGTTCTGCCCGTACAATCAGGGAGTGATACCATGATGGAAGGGAAGTCCCGGTCCTTGATCTGCGTTGCGACTGTTCTGCTCCTTTTTCCGCTGGTCCCCATGGCCCATATCGAGAGAGCAAGTTCGACAATGGATGTGGGGGTCGTCAATATCGATGTGACCCGATATGACGTCATAGGAGGCGATTACTTCACCGAGAACACTGGCCAATGGGACGAGAGGGTCCGTTTCGCGTTGAGAGGGTCTCATGGAACGACCTACTTCACTAGGAATTCGATTGTCCATGACCTCCGCTGCGATGGAGGCGGGTGTGTGGTGAGATTGAGCTTCGGGGATGCATGCCCATTTGGACCAGAGGGGATCGACGAGGTCGGTTTCGGTTCTAACTACTTCCTTGGCAACGACCCTGACGGATGGGTCGTTGGGGCAAGGAGCTTCAGGGAGGTCCTCTATGAGGATGTCTGGCCTGGAGCGGACGTCCGATATTATCTAGTCAAAGGCCAGCTCAAGTACGACGTCATCCTCGATGAGCGCGCGGCGACCTCTACGATCCGATTCAGGATCGAGGGGCAATCCGAGATCCTCTGTGGCGTTGACCGGTTCGAGATCAGAACGTCCGCAGGGCCGTCCCTCCTAGATTCCGGGCTCATTGCCTTCTACGAGGATGGTGAACGCGTAGCCGTTAGCTTCAAGGTGATCGACGATGTGACCTACGGCTTCGAGGTCGAAAAGGAGCCGGGTAGGAGGATGATAATAGATCCTCTCCTCTATGTAACGGCCCTTGGGGGGTCATCACAGGACCTCCCTACGGACTTCGAGAGGGACGAGGACGGGGAGCTATACTTCTATGGTATGGCGTTCTCGTACGACTTTCCCAACACCACAGGGGCCTATGACCATATCCCCGAGGGGAACGGTTACTCGGTCTTCGACCTCTATGTGACCAAGATGGACAGGGACTCCTCCGATATCATCTTCTCCACATTCATCGGCGGCTGGACCTGTGAAATCAGCGACGACATGGACGTGGACGAGAAGGAGGACATCTACCTGACCGGCTTTACGTACGGTTGGGAGTTTCCGACGACACCGGGGGCTTTCCAACGGACGATGAACGGCGCGTCGTCCCTGATTTTCGTGACGAAGCTGGCGGCCAATGGCAGCGCCCTGGTCTATTCCACGTTCGTCGGTGGGAGGACCATCAACATGGGCAGTGCGATAGTTGCAAGGAACGGGAACGCCTGCGTCGGTGGTCATTCCCTCGCCTATGATTTCCCGACGCATATGGGGCCAATGGGCGGTGTCCATGGATATGCGGTATATTTCGAACTGGACCACAACGGCTCCAACATGGTCGATTACATTAGCATCGATGGTTATCTAGGCGAATGGTTCACCGATATGGTCCTTGACAATAACGGTGATGTCATCCTCGGCGGGTACACGGCATCACCTATGATCCCTGTCACACCCCACTCGGTACAATTGAGGGGCACAGCTCTTGTAAACTCCATAATCGCCAAGTACAAGCCAGGTGAAAGGAGGTTCGAGTTCGTAAGCGAGTTCGGGGCGGATATGGACACATACATCAAGGGAGTGGAGGTGGACCAAAGCAACAACATCTATTTCACAGGATATTCCAGGACATCGGGATCCCAGCCCTATCCGGTCGTCCCAGGGTGTCTGAACACTGGGAAGAACCATTCGGTCGATATGTTCATATCGAAGATCGACCCGAACGGGACCAGGTTGCTCGCATCGGCGACCCTGGGTGGGACCTATAGCGAAGCCGGGGGTGGGATCGATATCGATGCCAACGGGAACGTTTATGTGGCGGGGGAGGCGACCGACCTCTTCCCGGCCCCCGGGTTGACCAAATGGACCTCCAATGGTGTCCAGGATGCCATCGTCCTGAAATTGGACCCGGGACTCACAGAGGTCCTCAATCTATCCACAATAGGCGGTAGCGGGATCGATAGAGCGTTCTGGTGCCGGCTTGATGATAACGACAGGACGCTGATCGGTGGCCAGAAGTCATCAGCGGACTTCCCTGTCTCGAACAAGTTCAATCTGTCGGACACGTACGGGGCCTTCATTGCTTTTATGAGGATAGAATCAAAGCCGAGCGAGCCCACTGACCCCTCCGCAGAGGAAGGCGATGGGTTCGTAGAACTGGGATGGAGCCCTCCCATTGACGATGGCAACTCAATGATCACTAACTATTCTATATATCGCGGGAGGGACCCAGGGAACATGACCCTCCTGTCTATATTGAACGACACCCTCAGCTTCGTGGATGAGGAAGCTGGCTACGGCATATTCCATTATTATTCGATCTCGGCTATCAATTCCCATGGGGAGGGTCCAAAGAGCCTCGTTGTCAGCAACCTGTCCACCACCCTTCCCGCCCCTCCTAGGGACCTGAAGGTGGTGGTGGACATAGGCGTCATCACGGTCACCTTCGAGCCTCCATCGTTCGATGGCGGTTCACAGGTCATCAAGTATTCGGTCTACAGGGACGGTGAGGCGATATGTGAGATCGAGGATGGACCCATCGAGTTCTCGGACCTCTGGATCGATCTAGGGGTTCGATACGAGTACCGTGCGACATCATGGAACAAAAACGGGGAGTCCGTCCTATCTGCCCCTGTGGTAGTCAGGTCAAAGACATTCTCGTCACCCCCCATCAATCTGACCTGCCGTCAGGGGCTCGGCCTCATCGACCTGCGGTGGGAGGAACCGCTCGACAACGGTGAGCTCGACATAAAGTCGTACATAGTCATGAGGGGAACGGACCCGTCGGTGAAGGAGGCCATATGCATCAACCGTTTCGATGAGGTCTCGTACAGGGACTGGAACGTTCGGCCGGGCGTCAGGTACTATTACGAGGTCCTCGCGATGACGAGCATAGGCCGCTCCGACCCATCGGAAGAGGTATCGATTGTGGCCGTGGATGGACCGTCGTCCCCTGTAGGCCTTACCGCCTCACCGGGCCCAGGGTCCGTCCTGCTCCAGTGGTCATTCCCCGAGCAGGTGGAGGGCCTAGAGGTCCTGGGAGCGAACATCTACGAGGGGGCCTCCGTGGGAAGGATGACCCTCCTTGCCTTCTCCGAAGGGATGTACACCTCCTACGTCCATTCAGACCTTAAGGATGACCGGGCTCATCATTACTCCGTCACGACGGTCTCGAACTGGGGAGAATCGGCCTGGAGCACGATCGTCTCGCAACGACCATCGCTCGCACCGTCCCCTCCGACGAGGGTGACCGCCGTCCCGGACGTGGGGTCCGTAAGGGTCGAGTGGAGACCGCCGTCAAGCAACGGCAATCTCCCCTTGATAGAATATTTAGTCTTCAAAAGACCGTTCAGAGGTGTTAACGAGGTCGTGGCCAGAACTGGTGGTTCGGTCCAAGGGTACGTTGACACCGATGTGGAAAGGGGCGTGGTATATACCTATTCCATCAGATCGGTCAATGCCCTAGGTGAGTCTAGAACGAGCGAGGAGACAACGGCCAGCGGCCTCTTCTACCCGGACCCCCCGACGAACCTGTCTGTCCTCCCCGAAGGCAGGGGACTGACACTGCGCTGGGACCCACCTATCTATGAAGGTGGCACCCCTGTCAATACCTATATCATCCACAGAGGGGACGAGAAGGGAGGGACCTACATTGTCGAGAGGTCGTCCGACGAGGAGCTATCCTACTACGACGGTTCCGTCCAAGGAGGGATCGCATATAACTATTTCATCCTCTGTTCGAACGACGCTGGAACGTCAAGCCAGAGCATGAGCGTCACATCAAGCCTGCCGACCGTTCCATCCGAGCCTACAGAGCTCAAGGCATCGTTGATGGGCGATTATGTGGTCATGGGTTGGGAAGCTCCTCTCTCCGACGGTGGTAGCCCCATCCTTCACTACAATCTCTACAGGAGGGATGGGAACGAGTCCCCGTCTCTTCTTTCAACTATCAAAGGTACGAAAAGGATATTCGTGGACAATAACATCTCGGTTGGCTCCACATATGTGTACTTCGTGACCGCTGTCGGAAAGGCAGGGGAAGGACAGGCCAGTGAGGAGGCTATGATCGAACTGATGGTCGGACCGGATGAGAAGGGAAATGATACGTTCGTCCTCCTCTATATGGTGTTCCTTTCAGTTACGATAGCGGTCCTAGCGGTCATTCTCCTGGTCCGCAGAGTTGGAAGGCATGGTGTAAGAACGATAGAAAGGAGTGAGGAGGAGTGACCATGGACCTCAAAGGAACCAATGTATCGGCCGCTGTCATCGCGGTCGCCCTTATGGTCCTGTTGATCCCTGTCTCTGGGGAGGTCCGGACCGGGTATTCGATGTGTCCAGCGATCGATGGACTCCCTTCCATCAACCTCTCTAGCGTGACCGGGGATAGGGCATGTTTCACGGAGAACCTTGGCCAGTGGCCCATAGAGGTAGGCCTGATTGCAGAGGTCGGTTTCGGACATATTGGGCTTTCCAGGACCGGTTTCGTCTTCGATGTGTCTGGTCCCGGGACCGGGGCCGGGAACATCGTCCGGTACGACCTTGTCGGCGCAAGAGGGACGGGGCCGAAGGGAGTGGACCCCCTGCCCTATCAAAGCAGTTTTTTCTACGGGAACGATGGGACCCGATGGGTTTCAGGGGCTAGGAACTACAGAGGAGCGGTTTACGAGAGCGCATGGGACGGGATAGACGTTAATTTCCGTTTAGGGGCGGAAGGAGCGAAGTACGAGTTCCGACTGATGCCCTATGCCGACCCCAATGACATCGCCATCATGGTAAGCGGGCATAGTGCCATAAGGACCGATGGGGCCGACCTCTTCCTGACCCTGGAGAACGGACCTACACTGCAAGAGTCGGGGTTGAGGGCCTTCTATATGGACGGACCTGAGAGCTCGATCGATGTCAGCTTCGACGTGATAGGGGATCTGGTGATGTTCAAGATAGGGGACTATGATCGGTCCCGTCCCCTTGTCATAGACCCTCTCCTCCTGAACTCTACGTTCGTCGGCAGTTATGGAGCGGACGACCACGGTGAGATCGTAAAGGACGAGAACGGGGACATTTACATAGTAGGGAGATGTGCCGCGAGCGGGTTCCCGACCACTCTGGGTGCTTATAACAGCTCCTGGGCGGGCTATTACGACATGGTCGTTCTCAAGATGGACCGTTATCTCACGGAGCTCCTCTACTCCACCTATGTCGGAGGTGTGGACGGAGATTTCCCGACCGATATGGTCTACGCCGGGAACGGAGAGGTCATCATCACGGGACAGACCTATTCCGCGGACTTCCCGACGACCGAAGGGGCCTATCAAAGGGAGCTGAACTCCACTATCAGAAGGACGGCAGACCTCTTCGTTCTCCACCTCAATAGTACAGGGAGCGGTCTGCTGGGTTCAACATACCTTGGATGGGCTTCGAGCGAGGGCATAGCCTTCATCGAGCTGGACGGATCGGGAGCTCCGATCGTCCTTTCATCGGTGGGAGGCCAGAGCGTCCCCACCAATTCGAGCAGCCATGATGCCACTTTCAACGGTAAGGTGGACATTGCGGTCCTTAGGATGAGCATGGACCTCGGTTCATTGACCTATACGTCCTACCTTGGTGGGTCCGGGGAGGATCAGTTGGTGGACACAGAGGAAGGGTCCGACGACCGCATCTACTTCACCGGGACGACAAGTTCGAAGGACTTCCCTGTGGCCAAGGACGCATACGGAACGGTCTTCAACACGACCTGTACGAACGTGGGCTTCTTTGGCCGGTTCGACCCGGGGACCGGGGACATCGAGAAGTGCTCGTACGTCAATTTCCTCCTGCCCAAGGCCCTTGAACTCGATAGCAGGGGTAACATGGTGATAGGGGGGAACACGAACCGTACCTCCCTCAGGACCACCGAGGGCAGCTATCAGAGGAGCCTGGGTGGGAGGATGGACCTCGCAGTGCTTTCGTTCCTGCCGAACGGGACGGCCCTTATAGCATCGACCTACCTCGGTGGATGGGAGAACGAGTCGATGTTCGACATCGCACTGAACGGGACGGATTGCGTCTTCATCAGCGGAACGGGTGGACCGAATTTCCCGGTGACCCCTGGAGCTTACTCGACGAAGCCCTCGGGGATGTACGATTGCTTCGTATCGGTCATGACCGGGAACCTCTCTGACCTGATATATTCGACCCTGATAGGCGGTTGGAGCTATGATTATCCATATTCCATTATTCCAGATTCGAATGAGATGGTCTTCCTCGCGGGCACCACGATGTCGAGCAATTACCCCGTCACTGTCGGGTGCTATTCCGGGTCCTTCTCAGGTGTCACGGACCTCTTCGTCTCGAGGATGGCCTGCCCCAAGATTTATTTAGGACCCACGATGCCGCGCGACTTGACTGGTGAGATCTTTGATGACAGGGTGGTCCTCAACTGGTCAGAGCCGTCTTGGGACGGCGATGCAGGCATATCCGGCTACAATGTGTCAAGGTCCTTAGGGGCATCGCCACCGGTGGTCATAGCGACAACCTCCGACCTGAGCTACATCGACACCACAATCGACATCAAGGAGACCTATTCCTACTTCGTCACGGCCTTCAACCGCATAGGAGATTCGCCCCCTTCCAAGACCATAACGTTATGGGAGAAGGTCCCCCCGACGATAGAGAAGGACCTGACCCCGGAGGTTGTGGCGCCGGGCGAGGATATCGTCTTTATGGTCAAGGTGACCGACAACTCGATGGTCGATAGGGTCGAACTTATGTACTGGTCGGAAGGGGCAGAGGTCATCCAGGACAAGATGTCCAGAAAGGGCGGCGATACCTTCCTTCATATTACCACTACCGAGGACAGGGAGTACTGTACCTACTATGTCATCGTAGCATTCGATATCAAGGGAAACCATGTTACGACGGGACAGAAGAGGACCAATATCAGCGGCGAGTACCTGCCAGTCTTCGAGGAGGACCTGACACCAGCAACGGTTGCTTCCCTAAGCCCCCTCCGGTTTGGGGTCAAGGTACGAGACAACTGGGTTCAACCGATAGTCCATCTAGAGTACTGTACCGGGGACGGTAGCACGAGGAACGTGACCATGGGGCCGGTCGGGGAGGACGCCTTTTTCTTCGATACGAAGGCGACCGGCCAGCCAGGCGAGGTCATGACCTATATATTCAGAGCGGAGGACGTCAACGGCAATTGGAACTCATCAAATCCCGGGACTGTCCTCATTGTTGATAGTGATGCGCCCTACCTCTTGTCCGATCTTTCCAGTAAAGTAGCTACGACTGGGGACCCGTTCGTCCTCAGGGCCCTGGTCGATGATGACGACGATATAGACAGGGTCGAGGCAATCTATAGTTACGGTGAAGGACCTGAGGAGGTCCTACCTTTGACGTGTGGGAACAGCCCTCTGTGGACAGGTACCATATCGGTCCCGCACATGCTCTCTAACTTGTACTATATGTTCCGCATGTTGGACGCTTTCGGGAATGAGCGGACAACCGAGCGGGCCTCAATAGGGACCATCGACAACGACCTACCTTCGGTCATATCGGACACGAGCGATGGTGTCGCATACGACAGTGCCCCCTTCACTTTTTCGATATCGGTAGATGATAACATCGAGGTCGGTAGGGTCATCGTCATCCATGCGATGAACGGGGGACCCGGACAGGAGCTCATACTCGAGGGGGCGGGCCCCAAAGTGGGTACCTTCCTAGTTCCGACTGACGCCGTAGGCCGATTCGAATATTCGGTCAGGGTGGTCGATACGTCGGGGAACGAGAACAGCACGGGGACCGTCCAGGTCAATATCATAGATAGGACTGGACCGAGGATCGAAGCGGTCGACGATGTCTCGACCTATGTTGGACAGGAGGTCCGTATCGAGTTAGAGGTATCGGACAACATCGATGTCACGTCCATCTTTTGGGAAGGACTCCCTATGCCTTTCGTTGGGATGGTCTGGACCGGTACCTACAGCGAACCAGGGACCTACCATATCACGGTCGAGGCCAAGGATGCGGCAGGGAATTCCGCATCAGCAGGGTTCGATGTCCAGGTCCTCTCGCTGACCAACGACCTCGACGACGACGGTCTGCCGGATCTTTTCGAAGTGGAGCACGGGCTTGACCCTCTCGACCCATCGGACGCGTCAGGTGACCTTGATGATGATGGACTTACCAATCTCGAGGAGTACGATATTGGTACGGATGTTGACATCTCCGACACGGACGGGGACGGCATGGATGATCGATGGGAGGTCCTCATGGGATTGGACCCGATCGACTTCTCGGCAATGGAAGACCCCGATGGTGACGAACGGCCGAACATCCAGGAGTATCTAGAAGGGAGCGATCCGATGGAAGCTGAGCATCCCGTCGAAAGGGAGGGAGAGGACGGTCAGGACATCATGTATCTGGTCCTCGCGGCGTTGGTGGTAACATCATTGGTGCTGGTCTACTTCGTGGTCCGTGGGCGGGGTGGTAGGAAACATCATCTGAGGTAGTGACTGCCCTCTCTTTGGTAATTGGGCCCGATATTCCTGAACCTCGCCCTTCTTTTCCTAATGTCTCTACCCCATTTTTAATATATTGAGGATATTTATGAAAAGATATTTCTATCATTTCTCCAATATATATTTGGAGCTATGAAAATTTAGGATTAAGACATTCAGACTAATCGGTCCGGAGGGTTCTCGTTGGTCCCGCTCATTCACAGGATAACAGTTGCGGTCCTCTTCTCCCTTCTTATCTTGAACAGTGGTTGGTCCGGTTTCGGATCGATGTCAGGGTCCACTTCAAATGATAGGGATAAGGGATTGGAATTAGGTCCCGGTAACCTATTAATAAATGCAGGGTTCGAGGACGGGACGAAGAACTGGACCCTTGGTATCTATCCACCATGGTCAGTGGGGTCGTTCTCCATCGAGAGCGGTGGACCCTCGGGGGATCATATCACGATGGAGCACGGGAACGGCACGTGGCAGGCCTGCTCGCAGATAGTAGGGTCTCTCCTGCCAGGGAGCGTTTATCGTCTATCTGCTTCATTCAAGACCTCACGGGCCCATTACGGTTATATCAACCTGTACGACCGTGATTGGAACGGGGAGGATGGAAGGATGGGGAGGTCCTTTACAACGACGATACAGGGCAGCGGTGATTGGTCCAGGATCGAAAGATGGGCAAGGGTCCCATACCTGGACGATACCGGAAATTCCACAGGAGATGATAGATGGTCCGTGATATTATATAGCCATCATCCTGTCGACGATCCCTCCCCGGTATCCTACGACGATGTGGAGCTTATCGAGTTCGACCTATCGACTGTACCTTCGATGTACACCGAGATAGAGGAGCGGCAGGATTGGAACCTCCAATGTGTGAAGTACACTGAAGGTTACCCCCTGGCCCATTGGTCACCGGATACGGTCGGTCTGAGGTCCGGACCGGATATCTCGGGTGAGAAGGCCCTGGTCATCACGGGCAACAGGACCGTTCAGAACTCGGTCTCCATCACACTTCCTGTGAGACCCAGGACGAAATACCGGCTTTCCGCAGACATTAAGATAGAGAACAGGACGGCCTACAACTATCTCGGCCTTGATTATCCCGAAAGCATGACCTCCATACTGCCAGACGTTCACACAACGGTCATGTACACACGGGGTATCTGGTGCGGACTTTATACCTTCTCCTTCAAAGACTCGGAGGGGGAGGATGTCGGGATACTGAATCCGTATTCCATAGACCACCCTTACATCTCATACTCCGAAGTCGATTGGTTCCATGAGGAGTGTTACATACAGACGACAAACGATTCCTGCGTGATCACATTGAAGATAGTCCTTGAAGGTTTCGACGGCTCCCTATTGGTCGACGGGATACGTCTTGAGGAAGTGTGGTCCTTCATCGATGACAGATATCTCCATATACCCATCAACAAGGAATACCAAGGCATGGGGATAGAGGAGTTCTCCGCAGATCCACTGTTCGTAAGGACGAATGCCGCCATGTATTCGTTCGAAAAGGACCAGCTATCACTCAAGAAGGACGGGGTTGAGGTGGGCAGTATGACATTCTCTCCGTCCGTGCTAGATGACCTCTCAGCCACATTCGAGCCTGGTCTGGTCATCCTCGAGAACGGGTGGGTGACCATCAGCATAGGAGCGGACTCCAGCGCAATTTTCAAGGCAAAGGAGGACTTGGACCTGATAGTAGAGGGACCGAAATCTGCATATCACAGTTTCGAGGCCGGTGTGGTTTTCTCTACCGATTATTCAAGAGGCGTCCTTTTCGCGCCGATCCATCCGGAGAACGTCCTGAGGTCGATGCCCTATGAATATAAAGCGACCTGCGATTACATCTATAACGACAAACAGTTCAAGGAGGAGGGTCTCAAGAACTGGGAGGTCCTCTCGGACCTCGATCAGGACCGCTGGAGGATAGGATATTCCTTCAAGAGAGGCGACGGTTTCCTTGCGTCCATATTCCCACCCAAGGAGTTCGATGAATCGAAACTTTACAGGGAAAAGGTCGCCACTGCAGGTATCGACCTGAACCTCCACCCTGACGCAGACCATTCCTACTATGTCCAGAAGTTCATGGAGAGGAACAATATCATCCTCTTGTGGCTCAACGGGTACGCAGCCTCGACCAATGATAGGGGTCCCCCGGATTTTTATTTTGTCGACCAAGATAACCTGCCCGTTGCTCCTGACCACCAGGAGGCAAAGGCGGTACCTTTCACCCCTATAGACCTGGCGGGTCCCTATGAAGTCGCTCAGAAGTTACCGATGGAGAGACTTGTTGAAGAGGCCCATCGGCAGGGATGCAAGGTCATCGTTTACATGACGCCCCGTTTCTATCATACCTCAGATGTCGATATCTTCCTCAATAACCTGGAGAACCTCCTGAACGAGTTCGGACTGGATGGGGTGTACTACGACGGTTACGTAAGCTTCGACCCGTTGAAGAACTTGGAGCTTGTGCGAAGGACACGTGACATCCTTGGGGACCGGTTCTATCTCCAGCATAATTCATGGACCGATACGGTCATTCGGCGATCGGATCATTTTCGGGTCCCTATCTACGAGGCCTACGCCGACAGGCTATGGGTCGGCGAAGGTGTGAAAAAGGTAGATGAGGACACGTTCAGGTTGAACTATTGCGGGATGAACGTTAGCAATACGGTGTCTACGCTACTTTCGGAATTGAGGCCTGTGAACTATTCGCTCCCGAGGGAACAGAGCCTATCACTGGCCATTCCTGTCAGTGACCAGGTGGGCCTCCAGTTGAAATACATGGGGGAGTACAGATTACCCGCATTCGGGTATTCGGGATACGCACTAGACAAGAGATACATGGTCACCGAATACTTCGACGCGAGCGGATACAGGAGCAAGGAGTATGCGATGGGGCGTCTGGTCACTTCAGGGGATGGTATCGACGACATCTGCGAGGACATTTTCACGACCCCTACAGATTGCGCTCCGGTGACGGCCGATGCGGTCCTTGAGAAGGAGAATGGGACGTTCACCTGCAGAACGGACCTTTCGGTCGCCCAATGGGTCGTCGATGAAGCACCATTGTACGACCTGCACATGACCTTCGATGGCCGGCTGGCCAAGGACGACAGCGACCATCGAATGAATCCAAGCCAGGACATCGGGTATTATACGGATCATTTAGCCCCCAGACCGAAGAAGGTCGATGGAAGGGGCGTTTTTGAGTTCTATAATGGAAGTAAGCTCTTCTCTCCCTGCGATCCCTCCATGGATTACACCGACAGGGACCTCTCGGTCTTCACTGTAGTAAAGCGCAATGATACTTCTAACAGGAAACAGGTGTTGTTCTCACTGAATGGGGATGATGGGATCTATATGGGCTTAGAGGGCTCCAAGTTCACTGCCTACGTCAGGGACAGGGACCTTGCCTATGGAACGGAGGAGGTCGTGGACGAGGGTTACTGGGGGAGTTGTCTTGGGATGCGGTGCAATGATGCCGATTGGCAGGCCACCTACCAGAGGGTCGGCAGGCTCGTCCCCGGTAACGAATACGAGCTATCGGTGATGTTCAGATCGGGCCCCTCCCATCAAGCATATGTCAATCTCTATACCTCGAACTGGGTAGATGCCCAGGGGCGGAAGGTGGGTAAATCGTTCATACCGTCTTTGACCTATGGTAACGACAAGTGGACGCCCATCCGTATGAAAGTGACCCTGCCCTATACCATGGAAAACGGCGGGTCCACGGCAGGATGCGAATGGTCTGTGATCCTCTATGGTCATGCTCCCCCTGGTGACGGTGGACCGATCCTTTACGACAATGTCTCCCTCAGGGATGGGATGGTGGAGTTGGTCCGGAACGGGGGGTTCGGGTCAGGACTTGACCATTGGACACATTGGAGCTACATCGCTGAGGAAAAGGTCACAGCGGTATCCGATGTACTTCCGGGAGAATGGTTTACATTGGGCATGGTCTATGACCGCCCCATATTGACCCTTTATGTCAACGAGGTCGCCGAGGTTGAAATGAGGATCAACATCACGGACCTCCCGTTATTTGGCAATTATACGATAGGCGGTATGGACCGTAAGGACCTCTCATCGACCTTCTCAGGGTTCATGGACGACCTGATCGTCGCTGGCAGGGCACTGTCGGAGCAACAGGTGATCCAATATCACGAAACTAAGCACAAGGTCCTGTCGATTGATGGAGGCGAGGTCCGATGCATTGTTACCGACGGTGAGGACCTGTTCACTGCGAATTGCCTCCCGCGGATAGGGTCCATCGAGGACAGATACATAGAAGAGGACCAGCCATTCTCAATGGAATTCTATGCCTCCGATGACAACGGCGATGATCTGACATGGAGCATCGTTGGCAGCGCGGATTGGATGGTCATGGATCCGAACAGACCATCTTTGAGCGGGACCCCTACCAACGAGGAGGTCGGGTCCTGGAACATCGATGTCTCGGTCATGGACGGTCATGACGGATACGATGTGTTTTCCTTCGAGGTCCATGTTCTGAACGTGAACGATGATCCCACCATATCGACGGACGATGTGGTAGTAGCCTTCGAGGACAGTCATTTCGAAGTACAATATGAAGCCTATGACATCGACCCAACATCGGACGAACTGACCTGGGACCTAGGGTCTAACTGTTCCTTCCTGGATATCGAGGCAGGGTCAGGGAGATTGTATGGGACCCCCTTTCAAGGGGATATTGGTATCCATTGGGTGAACGTGAGCGTATCTGATGGCAGGGGTGGGTCGGATTTCAGCAATTTCACCCTGACCGTTCTCGGGACGAACGAACCCCCCATAAGCATGGGTCCTCCAGAGTTGCTCGAGATGGAGGAGGATACTACCTTAATGGTCAATGTCACGGATTGGTTCTCCGATCCGGATGGGGACCAATTGCACTTTTCGGTCATTTCCGGCAGGAACATAACGATAGACCGGTCCGAGGCTCCCTCGTTCCGTTTCATACCCAGGTCCGATTGGTCCGGGATCGAAAAGGTCAATGTCGTCGCAAAGGACCCTTTTTGGCAGACCTCATACACATTTTCCATACATGTAAGACCGGTCAATGACCCTCCATCAGAGGTCGCCATATTTCTTGAGGATAGACCCTATTATGAGAACGGGTCGCAGCCGGCGTTCGGATCAGCATCCGATCCTGACCTTATCTACGGAGATGTTCTGACCTTCATATGGTATTCGAATATATCTGGATATATAGGTTCTGGCAGTGAGGTCAATCTGTCCATAGTGTCGGGGCACCATAACGTCAGATTGACCGTGACAGATTCGGAAGGACGTTCAATGAGCAATTGGCTCGATCTTGTAATACTATCGCCGCCGAATGGGACCCAAGATAACGACGGTCCCCCGGATACGCCGGACCCCAGAACTGACGACCCTCAGCACGATCATGGTCTTCGGTGGACAGTTCCCGTGGTCATAGGGACAATTTTTTTGTTCATGGTAATAGGTTTCATGTTCATTGCTATCCGATGGAAAAGAAGGTCTCCATGGGGTCCGGAGGAATGAGAGGAAGAACTGTTCCAAGGTAGTAAAGATTTTATTGTCCGTTTTTCTTTTGGACTTGAAAAATGGTTGTAGAACCTAGGGAGATATGTCACCCTTTCATATGGTAAGGACGCTCTCAAGTTTTAAGGCTTTCACCAATTTCACATACCTGTTATCATCGACACGTCCGGAATACCGCTCTTCTGGGACCGTTCTAATCGATAAATGATACTTGCCATTGTTGTTCCAACCATTGAAAACTGATATCCAGTGATCGATCCTAGCTCTGTTCTGGGAGCACCCTAATCGATGTCTCAGGAACCGTTTCAAAGCTTTCTGATAAGCACTCAATTTTCCCATTGTTTGTGGATGATGAACACTCGTCCAGATGTGCTTCTCATTCAGATGTCCCTCACAGTATTTCCTCATCACAGAGTTTTTCCGACTGAACTGACTTCCATTGTCGGTCAGAAGATTGTCATACCTTTCATTGACAAGCTTCTTCATTCCATTAACAACAGTGACATCTCTCTGATCTGGAAGTGATATCGCCCAACCTTTTCTGGAATGATCATCTTCCATCGTCAGGATAGGCACACCATTGAACTTTGTCAGATCGCCCCGGATAAGCCTTCTCGGATGTCCCCATTCGAAGAATTTCCAATCATTCTGGATCCGTTTCTCTTTCTCGATCTCCAGGGTCCTTACAAGGACATTGTAGACCGTGGATGAATGTACTTTCTTTGAGGTTCCTTTCCGCTTGTTACTCTCCCCTATCAATGCAG
>CAZLVP010000005.1:142221-157461 GCA_964563055.1 uncultured Thermoplasmatales archaeon
TTTTTGGGTTGGGTTTTTGTTTAGCGACAACCCCTAACGCAAAAGGGTGACACATGTCTTTGGTTTCCACATTAGCTTATTTTTAAGTAGTGGGGGATATTATAAAAGTAAGATATGACCATCATTGTTCTCATTTTATCTTGTTATGTAAATGTCGGTGATGGATGTCCGGCATGTGCGGGTGATCATGGACCACCTTTGTATGGACGTGAGGATGGGAATGTCTCCCCGGACCATGTCCGTGCTTGTGATGCGGATCAGTGTGACCGTGGTAATGGACATGTTCGATGCTTTCATGCCCATGGAGATGGGAATGCGATTCCTTGAACAATAGTATGAGGCCTATGATCATCAACGGTAGTGCAAGCATGAACTGCCAGCTGGGAACGTTTTGGAATATTATTATCGATGCAAAGGCTCCTGCGAACGGTGCCGTAGCGAACATCGCACCTGTCCTTGCCGACCCGCTCTCCCGAAGGGAGAGCATGAAGAAGAGAAGACTGAATCCATAGCTTACGATGCCCACGGCCGCACCGAATGCAATGGAACCAACCGGCGGGATATCATTGCCCAGGACCAGCGAAAGTGCGAAAGAGAACGTGCCGGCGCACAACCCTTTGACCATCACAATGAAAGTTGGATCTGCCCCCGATACGTTCCTTGCTAGATTGTTGTCCAAGCCCCAAAGGATGGTTGCAAGGACGATCATGATCGAACCCGGGGAGAGGAGGAAACGCTGGGTCGGATCGAACGAGAGTATGATGATGCCCAGGGTGATGATGGCGGTCATCCAGGCCACTCTTCTTCCGATGTACTCTTTGAAAACCATCCCAGCGATCAAGACCGTGGCTGAGGCCTCGAAGTTCAGGAGAAGGGAGGATTCCGCCGCTGATCTCATTGAGAGGCCTATCAGGAGCGAGACCGGAGCGAGAATACCTCCAAGTATGATGGAACCGGCCAAAGACAGAGATTCTTTTCTCGAGAGAGGTTGGATGATTCTTTCTTTTCCTGACCTGAGGATCCGATAGAGAAGGAGTGAGGAACCTCCTCCCAGATAGAGGATCCCTGCTAACTGGACGGGTTGGACATCTCCCAGGAGGACCTTCGAAAGGGGGGTGCCGATCCCGAAGAGGACCGCTGAGATGATCCCAAAGGAGAGCGGATGGAACTTCATCATAACAGGAAGAGGGAAGGATGTTTTAATCCTTCCCGGTGAGGATGTGGGGGTGCTCACCAGCAATATTATCGGGAATGAGATGAGGTTGTCGAATCGAAGGGGAAATGGTCCAACTCAAATCTTTTTCATAGTTTTCGAACGGTCATATTTGATTGGGAAAGGTCAAATAGGTCCGTATCAAGGACCGTTCGGGACAAACCGTTATTACCTGAAAAAACCTTTGTCAGGACATGTCCAGGGAAAGAACGTTAACATTCGACGACCTGATGGCAATCTATAGGGTATCCTCACCTGCCGTCCATCCTTCCGGGGAGCATATTGCATTCGTCGTATCGAAGCACGACCATAAGGAGAACAAGGTACGTTCGACGGTCAAGCTCTTGGACATGAGGTCCCTAGAGGTCCGTGACCTCACCCCCGGTCAGCACAAGGACACATCCCCTGTATGGAGCCCTGACGGGAAGGTGCTGGCCTTCGTCTCCGACAGGGAGGGGGGCCAGCATTTGTGGCTCCTCCCGTTCAAGGAGGGTGGAGAGGCCAGGAAGGTCACCTCTGGTGAGGGTGGGATCTCAAATCCGGTCTGGGCCCCTGATTCGAAAAGGATGGCATTCTCAAGGAGCGTGGTGGTCTCCGACCACTGGGATGGTTCCAGCGAAGGTATCACTGGGGACGATAAGGATAAGGAGAGGACCAAGCTCGCAAGGACCTACGGTCTTGTAAATGAGCGCTCTTCTGCAAGGATAGAGGGGGACCTACTTTTCAGGCACTGGGACCACTGGAGGGATCTGAAACGGTCCCATCTGTTCGTCCTTGATGTATCGAACGGTGAGATGAACGATATCACACCCGGCGACGCGGACGTCCCACCCATATCGCTAGGAGGAACACAGGACTTCGTCTTCTCTCCTGAGGGGAACGAGATCGCCTATGTCAAGAATCCCGACCCTACCGTAGCGTTATCCACCAATAATTCTATCTTCGTTCAAAAGCTCAAAGGCATAAGGCCTGATGGAAGGCCCAAACAAGTAACGAAAAGCAAGGCGATGGAGCTTGAGCCGAGGTACAGTCCCGATGGTAAGTACCTTATGTTCCTGGGTGCAGAGAAGGCAGGGTATGAAGCGGACAGGTTGAGGGTCAAGCTTCTGGACCGATGGTCAGGTAAGGTAAGTACTCTGACAGAAGGGTTCGACCGGTCTGTCGCTGAACCTGTTTGGTCCGAGCTAAGCAACAGTCTCTACTTCCTGTCAGCCGAAATGGGGTACAATTCCCTCTACAGTGTTGACCTTGAGGGCAATGTGAGACAGCATACGAGCTTCCAGTACAATTCCTTGCTCAGGACGGTCCCAGGAGGTAAGCTCCTGGTCGGCAGGGAATCGGCGACAAGACCCGTTGATCTTTTCCTGCTGTCCCCAGGAAAAGGGGTTGAGCCAATGCTTAAGAGGTCCGCAACCAGAAAGAGGATCGACGATAGGTCAAAGAAGCTCACATCTTTCGGTGACGGTCTGAAGGGCACCGTTGTTCTGAACGAGCCAGAGGAGTTCTGGTATAAGGGGGCGGATGATGACCCTGTCCATGGTTTCCTCCTAAGACCTCCCTTCTTCAAGGAGGGGAAGAAGTATCCTATAGTGCTCTTGATACATGGTGGCCCACAATCGGCCTTCTCGAACAATTTCCATTACAGATGGAACCCGCAGCTCTTCGCTGCTAGGGGTTATGTCGTGGTCCAGTTGAACCCAAGAGGCTCGACTGGATATGGACAGGAGTTCACCGACCAGATAAGCGGGGACTGGGGTGGAAGATGTTACGATGACATCATGAAAGGGGTGGACCACATCCTTGGGAGATACTCCTTCATAGATGGGGACCACATTGCGGCCGCTGGGGCCTCTTTCGGGGGGTTCATGGTCAACTGGATGCAGGGACATACTGACAGGTTCAAGGCCTTGGTGTCCCACGATGGGATCTTCAACCAGGAGACGATGTCCTACATGACGGAAGAGCTCTGGTTCGACATTTGGGAGCATAAGGGGATGCCTCATGAGGGGCACGAGAGCTTCCTCAAGTACTCCCCCCACATGTTCGTCCAGAACTTCAAGACGCCCATGCTAGTTGTTCAGGGGGAGCTTGACTTCAGATGCCCGGTTTCGGAGGGCATCTCGCTCTTCACCGCCCTTCAGGTCATGAAGGTCCCATCCAAGCTACTTTATTTCCCGGACGAAGGACACTGGGTGATGAAGCCTGCAAATGCAGAGGTTTGGTACAGAACGGTCCTTGATTTCATCGGGGAGCATATCTGATGCTAATGTCTATCAGATAACAATAAATACTATTCCTCCTATTAATAGTATTGGTGACAAGATGGAATACGCCGGCAGCGGTGTCGTGACAAGACAAGGACAGATAACGGTACCGAAGAAGGTCCGAAAGACCCTGGGGATAGAGATCGGGACCGTTCTCGAGTTCTATTTCAACGATGAGATGATGATGGTCAGGCAGCGCTCCTCACCGCCCGAGACGTTCACATTGATCGCAGATAACACAAGGAAGCGTTTCAAGGCGAGAGGCATCACCAGGAAGGACGTTGAGGAGGAGATCAAGGCATCCCGCAGGAAGTGACCCGATGAGGGTCGTGATGGACACTAACGTACTCATCTCCTCCCTCGGTTGGGACGGTCCAGAGCATGAGCTCCTGATGATGGTATTCAGCGGCCGACTTAAAGCATCCATCTCGCCGGACATCCTTCAGGAATTCGCAGAGGTTGCAGGCAGGCAGAAGTTTGGATTCACCAGGTTCGAGATAGAGGAGTTCATGACCTTGCTTATGGGGTCCTGCGATGTGGTCGTTCCGGATGAGGCCATCGAGGTGATCAAGGTCGACCCGATGGACAACATGGTCCTTGAATGCGCACTGAAGGCAGGATCGGATGTGATCGTCACCGGTGACAGCCATCTATTGACTTTGAAGGAGTTCAGGGGTATCCGGATAATGAGGGCATCCACTTTCTTAAAGGAGGTGCAGGACGAGCTCTGATGGACCTATTTGCTCCTTACAGGTCTGCTCCCTTCATCTACCCTCTGCCTTCCTCTTCTTGAACAGTTCCCCTATCCATTCTGTATCCCTGTCGAAGTCCTTGAAGAGGATGAATATCAGTATCTCCTCGGTGAACGCGACATAGTAGATGACAAGTATTAGCTTGGCGAACACATCAGGGACCAGTGTCCAGTTCCCTATATCATAGGTGAAGAACGAGATTATCACCAGCAAATAGACCAGGACGGCATTCAACCTGAGCAGGCTCGTGTGCATCAGGATCGGTTTGCCTATCCTCACCCAGGAGACGATGAACGAGGAAAGGAAGATGGCAAAGAAGATATAAAGCATCACAAGGTTGTTGAACACGATCTCCGGATAGAGGACGTAGATGAACCCAAGAGAGCCCAGGTAGAAGACCAGGTCGGCCACCGAATCGAGGGTCTTTCCTATCTCCGATCTCATATTGAACCTGCGGGCTATCTTCCCGTCGAAATAATCAGTGGACCCTATGAGGATATAGGCTATGGTGAACTCGAACCTCAGATCGAAAGCAAGGAGCAGGATGAGGATGGGGAGGAGGAATATCCTCGACACCGAAAGGGTGTTGGGTATGGTGATGTATTTCGAGAAGCTTTCCATGCTGCTCGAAGGATTGAACAATCACTTTATATATAAAATCGGCTGACCGGAACGGAACGAACGGACCCTTTTTAACTGTAATGACCCATAAATAATAGGTACCGGGACCCCTACCAACCGTTGTAATGTACCTTTACCACCTCAAACCCTGTACGAGGGTCCTTCTTCTCAGCCGGGTACCCCAGAACGACCAATGAGAACGGTGTGAACCCTTCCGGTACCCCGACCAGGTCCCTAAGCCCCTTCATCCTGTCCTCGTTCGGATATACGCCCAACCACACCGAACCGATCCCTCTCTGTGTGGCGGCTATGAGCATGTTCTCTGTCGCTGCGGAACAGTTCTGGGCCCAATACCCTTCGCGCTTCTCCGCGGAATGGTCCGCACAGACCAGGACTGCGACCGGGGCTTTTCGGATCATACTTGAGTACGGGTGGACCGAAGGCACTGCATCAAGGAGCTTCCTGTCATCGATCCATACGAAATGCCATGACCTGGTGTTCATAGCCGTTGGAGCGGCCATTGCCGCAGAGAGCAGGGCCTCTCTATCCTCCACTGTCAATCCCTGTTCGGTATAGCTCCTAATGCTCCTTCTTGACAGCACCGGGTCCATTTCCATCCCTCCATGCTAGGTTCAGGCATCCGCAGAGCTATTATAAAACGCAAGCGATAGGCTTTCCATGGAGTGTTCGCTCGAGAAGAACAGGAAGGAGTGCCCCTGCACCTACCCTTGCGATAAGAGGGGAAAATGCTGTGAATGCATAGCGTATCATAGAATGAACAGGGAGCTGCCTGCCTGCTACTTCACCAAGGGAGCGGAGAGGACGTACGACAGGTCGGTCGAGAACTATCTCAGGACATCGAGATAGGAACACGGAACGTTCAGGAGCGGGGGGGAAT
Source organism: uncultured Thermoplasmatales archaeon (assembly GCA_964563055.1). Taxonomy (GTDB): domain Archaea; phylum Thermoplasmatota; class Penumbrarchaeia; order Penumbrarchaeales; family Penumbrarchaeaceae; genus JALOTP01. The sequence goes on from CAZLVP010000005.1 coordinate 147,970, forward strand.
ACGGACAGATGGTCGATAGGTCTTACAGGGTCTTCCTGGGAGACTCCAGGGACATGTCAGTGCTGGAGGACGTGTCGGTCCAGCTAGTGGTCACATCACCCCCATACTGGTCAATAAAGGACTACGACAAAGAGGGCCAAATAGGGCACGGCCAGTCCCTTCATGATTACCTTAAGGGCCTCTACGGGGTGTGGAAGGAATGCGTCAGGGTCCTATCCCCGGGACGAAAGCTCTGCGTCAACATAGGAGACCAGTTCGCAAGGGCCTCCGATTTCGGAAGGTACAGGGTGATACCGCTACATGCCGAGATCATCTCCCAGATGGAGCATCTGGGGCTCGATTTCATGGGTGATATCATCTGGGAGAAGAGGACCACCATGAACACGACGGGAGGGGCCCCAGTGATGGGCTCTTACCCATATCCTCCGAACGGTATCATCGAGATCGACTACGAGCATATCATGGTCTTCAGGAAGCCGGGTGATGTCAAGGGCATTTCAAAGGATATGAAGGAGGGCTCAGAGATATCCAGGGACGACTGGAAGGAGCTCTTCCGCTCACATTGGAGGTTCGGTGGGGCGAGACAGATAGGCCACGAGGCCATGTTCCCGGTCGAGCTCCCCGCCCGGCTGATAAGGATGTTCAGTTTGAAAGGGGAGACCGTCCTTGACCCGTTCCTTGGGAGCGGTACTACGCTCCAGGCGGCATTGGAGCTTGGCAGATGCGGGGTGGGGTTCGAGATAAACCCGGAATTCGCACCGATGATCCGCGAGCGTTTCGGACCCCTCCTCTCAAGTGATTTGGTCTTCATTGAGACCGGTCCATCCTCCAAGGGAACGGTCATCCATGATTACACTCCCTCGATCAAGGACTCATCCCCTCCAAGAAGTAAGAAGGTTGGGACAAAGGCCGAGCGGACATTGCTACGAGTTGATGGGGTCGATGGGAACCTTTCGCTCAAGCTCTCGGACGGCAGTTCCAGGGCTCTGGCCGGGATAAAGGTCACCGACAGGGCAAGGGCCATTGATTATCTGGAGAAAAGGGTGGTGGGGAAGCATGTTACAATAGACGGAACGATGTACGATGGGAGCTGTATCGTCCACCTTAAGAACAGGATCTTCGTCAACGGTGAGCTGCTCAGATCAGGATCGGCCATCCTCGATCCGGATTACAATGGACCGTCTGCCTCAAGGTTGAAAAGATTGAGGGACAAAGCTGAACAGGACATTTAGGTCAGTCCTTATGGACCGGTGAACCTTTCCATGAAAGATATCTTTTCAAGGGGTAACCTCTCCGGCCTTGTGATCTCCTGCCTCTGATGCTTCTCACTAAGTCCAGAAATGTCCATGGAACGTTTCCCGATTATGATGAGTGTAAGAAGCCTGAAATCCTCAGGGACCTCAAGGACCTTCCTTGCAGCTGCATGGTCGAAACCGGCAATGGGATGGGGCACCAATCCCATCTCCGTCGCCCTCAACAGAAGGATGCCTGTTGCCATCCCTGTGTCGAACCAATGGTAATCACCCTCATCATTGCGGCAGTCAAGCTCAGGTTTGGTGAGGACCGCCACTATCATGGAGGCCTTTTTGGCCCAGTAGTTGCCCCCGGTTAGCGTACCTAGAAGCTTCTCCAGCTGAGGCCCCTTTCTGACGAAGACGAACCTCCAGGGTTGATTGTTGGCACAGGAAGGGGAGAGCGATGCGGCCTTGACCAGTTCCGAGACCATATCATCCGTTATCGTCGCCTCATCCAAAGCCCTCAGGGAGCGTCTGGTCTGCAGCAGTTCATCGAGCTCCATGTATCACACCTCTGCGGTCATCACACCTTGGTCATCAGTCCCTTTGCCCAATCCCTGGCCCTTTTAAGGGTCGTTTCCGTGTCCTTCTTCAGCGGGGCGAAGAACCACTCCTCCCCCAGGAGGTCATTGCCCTTAAGTGCCTCTTTCATCTTCTCGAGCGTTTTCCCGGGACCACCTTCGCAGCTGAGAAAGATGGCGACCTTCTTCCCCTTGAGACCATGGGTGCTCAGGAACGTATTGACCGGAGGAGTATAGGTCCAGGCCCAGACCGGTGAGCCTAGGAATATTATATCGTAAGTTCTCGGATCGGCCTTGAGGGGTTTGATCTGGGGCTTCTTTCCCATCATGACCTGGCTTTCCCTCCAGAAATACTTCATGGGACCGGTGGTGACCGTTCTTTCCGGAACGAGCTCCTCAATATCAGCGCCTATCTCATCAGCGATGTTCTCCGCCAATGACCTGGTGTTGCCCTCATGGGAATGGAAAACGACCAGGACCCTTTTCTTTTCGGAAGCGGCCATGAACGATCAACGCTCTCAGCTTTTTGAAACTTGTCTATGTAAAGGATGGAGAGACAAGCCCGGTTTGAGAGGATTGAGTGCGTTTGTGAAAACCAAGCAATCCGGGCCTGTCAGGACGGGCGTTGACCCGTCTACATGCAAATAGGTCTCCTGACTTAAAAAACTAACCATTGCCCTTATGACGGTCCAGGGGTCCATAAGTGGCTGGACGATGGGAAGGATGGCTATCCCAGGTCAAGTGTCTCTTCCTCTATCCATCTGAGGTAATCCTTGCTCCCGAGTTCGATGGGAAGGGCCACTATCTCGGGAACATCGTTGGGGTGGACCTTCTTTATTGCCTTTGAGACCTCGCTGAACAGGCCCTCCTTGGTCTTGATGAGGCAAAGCCATTCGAGCTCCTTGATCACACGCCCCTTCCATCTGTATGTGGACCTCACGGCAATTACCTGAACGCAGGCTGCCAGCTTCCAGCTCACAAGGTCCTGGGCCAGCTTTTCAGCGTCATCCTTGGATGAGAAGGTCGTCTGGACCTGGATCAGTCCGGTCATGGTTTGCCTCCTTTTCCTTCCTCGTACCAATATATATGACTGTTGATTAATCCAATTTTCCATATGATCAATGACATAGTGCTTTATTATCCACCTATTACATTCACCAATTGCAGGAGGTCTGTTATATGGGCAAGAAGGGTAAGGAGATAGCAGGGAAGGACGTGCAGAAGCTCGTGGGGCTCTTGAACGAGGCACTGAGCGAAGAATGGCTCGCTTATTATCAGTACTGGATAGGTGCCAGGATCATGGAGGGACCTATGAGGTCTGAGATAGAGCCCGAGCTCCTCGTGCACGCCACCCAGGAACTGAACCATGCCACACTTGTGGCGAACAGGATCATACAGCTTGGAGGTACCCCGGTCCTTGATCCAAAGGATTGGTCCAAGTTGGGAAAGTGCCCCTACGAGGCTCCTACCGACCCATATGTGGAGAAGGTCCTTGAACAGAACCTTCGCGGGGAGAGATGCGCCATCTCCCGTTATAAATCGCTCGCAGACCTCACAAATGGCAAGGACCATACGACCCATCAGATGGCGACCTTCATCCTTGGCGAGGAGACAGAGCATGAGCAGGACCTAGAGGACTGGATCCTCGATATAGAAAGGATGAGGGAGGACCTCAGGAAGCTCAGGAAATGAGAAGGTCCTTGATCACTTCACCAGTTTGAGGAAACCGCGCTCTATGAGCTGTCTGTACCTATCGAGGTCCCTTGTGTGGACCTCTATCCTGTCCCCGGCCTTGTACTTCTTCCTGGTCCCCCAGTCGACGAACTTCGATGAGACCATGTAGGTCTCTATCCTGTCCACAAGCGTCACAGGGTCCACCTGCTGCTTCACTATGGAATAGTTCCCGGGCATTATCCTCATGACCCCATCGGAGACCATCCCGGTCTTATTGCAGATACCGTCAAGGAGGTACCTGTCGTGGGATACCATGACTATGGTCCCTTCATAGGATGATAATGCCTTCTCGACCGCTTCACGTGACCTGATATCAAGATAGTTCGTCGGCTCGTCCAGGACCAGAAGGTTCCTTCCTTGCACTATCATGTTCGCCAAGGCCACCCTGGCCCTTTCGCCCCCGGAAAGGGTCGATATCTTCCTCTCGACGTCCTTGTTTATGAGCAGGAACGACGCTAGCGTCTTCCTTGCTATCGCCTTGTTATCGGGACCCACCGCTCTAAGGAGCTGCTCCTCAGCAGTAAGGTCCGGGTCAAGTCCGTCATGGGATTGGGCGAAATATCCTATGGTCGCACCCGGTGCCACCCATAGGTCGCCCTTTACCCTGACCTCCCCCATGATGGCCTTCAGGAACGTGGACTTCCCCGAACCGTTGGGGCCGAAGATCCCGAGCTTGTCCCCGGTCTCCAGGTCTATGTCCTTGACCCTGATGATGACCTTGTCCCCCCTCATGGCCGCCATCTCCTTGGCCATTATGACATTGACCCCGCTGCGCTTGGTGGTCCTTATCTCGAAGCGGATATCATCGTCCTTCTTTGGGGCCTCCACGACCTTCGTCCTCTCCAGGAGCTTCTTCCTGGTCTTGAAGGTCGTGAGGTACCCCCATCTCCTCTTCTGCTCCGCTATTATCCGTTCCTGCCTCTGCCTCTCGGACAGGTTCTTCTGGGCCTCTTTGGTCCTCTGGAAGAGCTCGATCTCCTTCATGGAGATATAGTCCGAATATGAGCCGTTGTACGAGCGCAGCTCCCCTCCGCTCATCTCCAAGATCCTCGTTGCCACCTTGTCAAGGAAATAGCGGTCGTGGGAAACGACGACCAAGCTGCCGTTGAGATCAACGAGATAGTCCTCCATCCATTCCATCGTTGTCACATCGAGATGGCTCGTCGGCTCGTCAAGGAACAGAACGTCGGTGTCCCTTGACTGGACGAGGACGCGGCCCAGCATGACCTTTGTGACCTCGCCTCCGCTGAGCTCCGACATTCTCCGCTCCATTATCCCGTCCGGCAGTCCGAGCTCCGAAAGGGCATCGGTCGAGAACGAAGATAGGTAACGTCCCTTCAACTGGCCCAGCTCATGCTGCCTATCGGAGTATTCCTTGCTCACAATGTCCCAGTCTATGTCCTTCCCCGATTGGTCGGTCATGATCGCTTCGAGCTCGGCTACCCTCCGTAAGACCTTGGAGAGCTGACCGTACGGGGCTCCTATTACGTCCTTCACCTTGGTATCCTTTGAGAAATCAGGGATCTGGGGTAGGTAACCGATCTTCTCGGTCCTAAGGCGGACCTCTCCGGAATCCGGCCTGAGCTCCCCCATGAGCATGCGGATGAGCGTCGTCTTACCGGCCCCGTTGTTCCCGACGAGCCCGATGCTCTCCCCCTTCTCTATGGTGAGCGATGCGGAGCGGATGATATCCTTGCTCCCGTAGGTCTTCGATAGGCTGTCAGCGGAGATGAGCATTGTGATGGATGTGAAGGACGCTTTGGGATAAATCATTACCTGGTGGTTGGTATCATTCCTCGATACCATCTGGTCCCGTCGTCCTTTTCCTTAGACTTGTGAACATCAGAAGCATTATGATTATGACCAGGAGCGTGACGAACAGATTGATTCCCAGGAGGATGAAAAGGACGGTGTTGAGCCCCTTGACATCATCAATGTCCTCCTTTGTCGTATCCAGCTCCTCTTCGAGGTCGTCGGATGGACCCTGAATGGAATCGACCTTTCCCGTGAGCTCGTCAAGGTCCTCCCTGCTCTCATCGATATTGGACCCCAGAAAATCTAGACGCTCCATCATCGAAGAGATGTTCTCCCCGTTCTGGCCGCTCGTCCCCTCGAGCATAGCCAAGGCCCCTGAGATGTATGAGAGGTTCTCGCTCTGCCCGTCAAGGAGGGTACCTAACCGAGAAATGTTCTCGAGAATGCCGGTGAGGTTGACCTCTGTCTCGTTAGCGGGGATGCTGAGCTCGTCCACTTCGTGCTGCAATCGGACGATGTCCACAATGGTCCTCTTCATAGAACCTGAGAGGACCTCAAGCTCTTCTTCGAGCATATCGATCCGGTTCTTCAGGGTCTCCATGCCGTCATCATAGGTAACGTTCCTGACGATAGAAGCGGAATTACCCGATCCGTCGATCGCCGTCACGACCATCCGGTTCGGACCGCCTTGCAGAGGAATGGGGCACGAGAAAGAACCGTTAGCGGCTACTATGACGGATATGCCATTGATATCAAGGGAAGCGCCGGGTTCGGTAATGCCGGAAACCCTAAGCATGGAGGTTTCCCAGACAGAACCATCGGATGGTGTTAGGAGCGATAGGGGAGGGGGCTTGATATCAGGTTTCACGAACCTGCTAGCCCAGATGTTCGAGTGTTCGCTGCCGCGTTGGTGCCATACCGCGATGACATCACCTGAGGGGGCAGCAGACACGGCAGGCCTTTCCGCATCACCGGTATTATCCATCTCCACAAGCTCTGGGGTTCCCCAACCAGAACCTTCCATGAATCGGTTGGCCCAGATATTGTTCCTGGCACCATCGGACTGCTTCCATACGGCCATGGCACCACCTTGGGGGTCGACCGCTACCACTGCCATTTTTGCATCATCAAAGTCATCCTTCTCGATCACTGACGGATCTTCCCAGCCGGAATAGACATCGTATCTCCTTGCCCAGATGTTGAAACGGATGCTGTCATGCTGCTCCCAAACTATGATGGCATTGCCGTCCGCATCAAAACCGATGTCCGGTCTCACGGCATCCCCCTTATCCTCTGAATCTATCTTCTCCTCCGTTTCCCAACCTCCAGAGGGGGTGTATCTCCTGCACCATATGTCGTAACGAGTTCCATCGTTCTGAGTCCATGCGGCCATTGCATTGCCCGAAAGGTCGAATTCCACCCTGTTCCCTGCGGCCTCCTGGTCGGAGTCCTCCAAGGTCTTGTCATTACCCCAACTAGATGAGGCGGAATATTGATTGTACCATACGCTGTTTCGAATCCCATCGCTCTTGTACCACATCGCTATGGCGTTGCCTTTGGGATCGACCGATACCTTGACAAATGACGGTGTGGTCGTTAGGTCGGTCTCTATGGGTTTTTCGGTCCCCCATCCTTCACCTGGGACAAAAGTGTTGGACCAGGTCCTGAACCCCGTTGTTTCCAGTTGGCTCCAAACGGCGACCGCGACGCCGGAAGGTCCAACTGCCACGTTCGGGATGTATACGGTCTTCGAATTCAGCGTCTCGACGAGCTCGGGCGAGCCCCAACCCACCCCGTATAGGTAGCGGTTCGACCATAGATTGTATCGAGCCCCATCGTACTGTTTCCATACGGCCATTGCATTCCCGTTCTTTTCCAAACCTACGGAGACATCTTCCGAGTCCTCATCAGTGTGTTCGATCAGTTCGGGGTGGCCCCACCCTCTTCCATTGTTGTATCTGTTCGACCAAACATTGACCCGAACACCATCACGCTGCGTCCACACTGCTATCGCATTCCCGGACCCGTCCATTGCCAGATCAGGATAGACCGCATTCCCTTTATCCTCGGTCTCTATGATCTCCGCCTCACCCCAACCTGATGCGGCTATCGCATCGGTAGGGGTCATTGGTAATATGAACAGCAGTAATAGGGCCATACCGAAAAACCATGCTGGGATGTCTGACCTCACTTGGACCACTTCCGGTACTTCCGAACCCTTACAGCATATAAAAAGCTCTCCGATGCTGGTCGGGACATGCTCATACCTCGTTCTCGGCCAGGACCACTAGCCTGTCGTACGGGAGAACACTGAGAAGAGGGTGACGCCGTTCATTCCGGAGTAGACAGCTGTAAGCCAGTAGTACACCTCGGTTCTTTTACGGCGAGGGATCCCAGATCATTTTAATCGGAGAAATTATATCAGATAGTAGCGGCACTACCGGGGTCGAAGACCTATGGTCAAGGCCCTGGTGATCTTTCTCACTTTCGCTACCCTGGCCACGAAAGCATTCTCACCGGCCATATCCTCGATCATATCGCACGTAATCCCAAGTTCCGAGGAGGGGGATTGCAGCGAATGTCATGGCAGCTTCGTGGCGTTCGAAATGGAAGGGACCTATCCCGAAGTGATGCCCCAAGGGGAGGAGCAGAAGGTCCGTTTGAAGGTGAGCAACACCGGGGAGCATGAGATAAGGTCAAGCTCTGCTTCCATGGACCTGACCGATGCGGCCATCCTGTCATTCTCAGATCTGGAGTTCGGTCTCGTGACGGAGAACCTGGAAGGGACCTTGTCCCGAGGGGGAACAGGGGAGCATCCCTTCGAGGTGACCTCATACGCTATATCGATCAGGGCAGTACTTCGCTACGACCCTGGGACAGTGGGGCCTCTTGGATCTGGACATGAGCATCGTAAGTCCGTCTGGGGATGTCTGGCCAGCACAGGAATCGGAGGAGGAGGCCATCGAGTTGGGGTTTGATGAGTTTAAAGTTGTAGGGGCCGGTCAGTACAAGGTGGTGATGACCCATGCGAGGGGATTGAGGTCCGCTTCCTACGAGATCGACCTTGAGGTGGACCACGGTCCCGGACGGATGGTCCAGCTAGAGGGTCCGAGCATGGGCCCGGGCGGTTCCCATACCTTCGAATGGACCGTGGTCGCCTCCGGAGAGGGTACCGGGAACGTGAGGTTCAAGGTAACGACCGAGGTCCATCATGACCATGAAGGGGACGAACAGGACGAAGCGGTGTATAGCCTCGACGGGTCCTGGACCGTTGCCATCGGAGAGGAACTCAGGATCGGCAAGGTCAGGACCTCGGTATCGTCGGTGGACCTTGGATGGGTCTTCGGGAGAGTGTTCGCTTTCATGGCCGCATCCTCTTTCATGGTCAGCGTACTTATCGGTGGGACAATTGGACCCCTCAAGCGCAAGTTGGAATCACTGCTCGGGCATTCTGGAAGGAGACGGGTGCACTGCATAGTATCCTTCATCGCTGTCCTTTCAGCTGCAGTCCATGTCCTGCTATTATACACAGGGCTCTATGCAGGGACGACCGATGGTCTGCTCTTGGGCGGGGCGGCCCTAGCCGGGATGATGGGCATATCATTGACAGACGTGTTCTATGTGCCCCTATCGAAGAAGATAGGGGGCAAGGGATGGAGGAGGGCGAACCTATGGATGACGATATTCGTCCTTGTGGTCATTTGCGTCCACGCTATAATTGAGGGAACGGAGTTCGCCTTCCTGAGGTAGGATCGAGATGGTCGTTCATGTGTAAATGATTTAATAGGGCAATGGACCATTCAGGACCGGGGACATTAGTAATAGTATCTAAGGAGGTTCCAATATGCGCTCCGGAAGTATCACTACAGCTCTGATAGTGGCAACGATATTGATATTGGGCGGTTCAATATTGTTCACCGCATCGGCTGATGTCGAGGACAACGATGATTTCTCGACCGCCGAGGAGATCATCGTCGGATATCACGCTGGAAGCATCGATCCCATGGACCCATCGGACACTTACTGGTTCTCGATAATCCCAGGAGACATCATCGAGATCGCAATCGTGGATACGGACAGTTATCTAAATTTTACATTGTGCGATGCGAACACGAATAGAATTGCTTATCTTGACGATCCGGTCTCCGGGGACAAGATAACCTATCAGACCGATTCGGAATGGTCGA
>CAZLVP010000006.1:0-122511 GCA_964563055.1 uncultured Thermoplasmatales archaeon
TCCTCATCGTCGTCCCAATGGTGGTGTTCTTTGTCAGACGTCATAAGCGGAACAGGCCTGTAATATTCGAACGGGTATGAATGGAAGTGATAGATCATTTTTTTGATATATTGTACAAATATAGCACGAGGAATTGAGGAGATTATCGGTGGTTTAAAGTTATGACTTGGATTGTGGCGTTTTTGGGTCCTTTCCCTTCTGTTCAAGTGAGGAAGCATATTTAGCAGGGTCATCAATGGTGCTTGAGCTCTTAGTTCCCGCTTCCGCTTTCTCTTCTTTTTTCCCTTTTTTGAATATCAAGACCATGGTCAGTACGATCAGGACCACGAAAAGGAGCGGGACCAGTAAAGAGGATATCATGCAACCAACCACATAGAACGCCTCGACCTCTGTATCTTTTTCATCATCATCGATATCATCATCATCGTCATCGTCTGTCCCCTCATCATCTTCAGTCAGGAGCGGGAACCATTCGATGGTGAGATTGTAGGTCCCTTCTCCCCATATCGTAATGTACCACAACTTGTTGTTGCTGTGTGACATGTAGATATTGTCACCATAGAGTTTTTCGTTCTCATAATCATCGTACAGGCTCACAACCTCATAGAGCGTACTTTTAGGCCCCAATATTGCATCGGGTTTCGAGTCCCAATCGGGAAGGTTTGAAGAGGAGATTATCTTGACGTTCAAAGGATCGAGATCATCACCGGTCTTCTCTATCCTGAACCGAAAGTTCGTCTTGTTGCATCTTAATAAATACTGGTCCTGGTCCATTATGGTGATGCTCTCGTAGGTCATCTTATAGACCCTGTCGAGATAGGTCCCGGCAGTCGCTTCCACGGTCCTCACGGGGAAGGGAGGATCTTCCGTGTCGGGAATTACCATCAGATGGCTCTTCACCGAGTAGTTTCCCTCACCACTTATCATGATAAAGAAGAAAGAATCGGTCGCTGCACCCACAACGAACCCTCTGACCTCCGCTCCAGGTTCATCTACGTACATGCCGTCGTCCAGCTCATAATCGTTGGAACGGTCCTCGATCCAGAGGATCTCATCACTCTCTCTGTACTGGTTGTACACCCCAAGGTAGATCTCGTTGTAATACCGACCAGACTCTGTGTTCTTGAGGGTCAGGACCGATATCATGTTTGCGGGGAGCTCTACCCTGTAGAAATCGCGGTCCGTCCTTAAATCGTTACCATATTGATAGTCAACATGTCCGGTCGTCCATGTCTCTCCTACGGTGTTCGTCTGGTCCAGGCTGTTGTTCGGCTCGACCTCTCCTGTAACGATCGGGATGAGGACGGAGAGAAGCACAGACGAGAACAATGCACCCAAGAGGGTCTTTCTCAACATAATTTGGCATCCCTTCTGTTCATAGGGATGTTATTGATATCTAATTAAACTATTGCTGGTCCATCACTTTTTTCTTCGAGGCCGCATCGTTCACAGCCGAAAAGAACTCATCTACCCTCTTTCTCTCCGGAGGTCTGGTAATGAGGCTGATGACTATCAACACTACCGTTGATAGAAGGACGATAGGTATCGCCGGGAGGAAACCGTAGGTCCAGGAACCATCCATTATTCCCTTCTCCTGCAGGACAAAGGTGGTCAGATAGACACCCTCACCCACGATTATCGATGATGTGACCCCCCATGCTGTGGACCTTTTCCAATATAAGGCCGCTAAAGTTGCAGGGAAGAGGATGGCAAGCCCCGTGAACGTCGTCTTTGTAAGGATATCGAATATGGAACCCAGGTCCAATAACGCTACCACCAGGCTCATCCCCGCTATAACGATAACTAGTAACCTCCCTAGCTTTAGCTCATTCCTGTTCACGAGCTTGCCCTTGAAGATCGATCTGCAGAGGTCCCTTGTCAACATGGAGCTCAGCACTAGGAGCTGGGAATCTGCAGTTGACATTAGGGCGGCGAAACCACCCGCCATGACAAGACCGTAGAGAAGGGATGGGGAATACCCCTTGACCATGAAGGGAAGGACACCATCGGGAGAACCGGAAAACCCCGTCCCAGCATGACCCCAGACCCCTATCATCACAGGGAAAGCGAAAAGCACCATTGTTATGATAGGATATGCTACCATGGACAATTTGAGGGCCTTCTCGCTCTTTGCGATATAGAACCTCTGGAAGATATGCGGGAACAAAGGATCGCACATTGTCCAGAGCACAAGATAGCTGAACCATATCTGCAATGTTATGAAACCTCCCCCGCCGGGAAATGAAAATAGCTCGGGAGCGTTTGCAAGGGCCGCTTCGTTCGCCCTCTGGAAACCTCCTAGACCGCTCGCAACGAACCCGAGCCCAGCAAGAGCCGCGACCAACATCATTGCACCTTGAAGTATATCCGTAACGATATCGGACCTCATCCCTCCACCCATGAGGTAGGTGGTGACGACGAAGGTGACAAGGATGGCCCCCAGCTCGAACGGGACCGCCTTATCCGTCATGGACTCAAGGGCGATCCCTCCACCGATTATCTGGGTGGCAATGTAGGGGATGGTGAACAGAACGAAAGCGCAGAGTGTCACATACCTCAGTGCCTGTGACCCGTACCTGACGGAGAAAAGCTCAGGTGGTGTTATCAATCCGAACCACTTACCAGCTCTCCAGACCCTCCTCCCTATGAAGAAGAAGCTCAACGCCATCAGGGAGGTCCCAACGGCCATTATCCCATAGTATCCGTAACCTATCTTGAAAGAGGCCCCGGCGAAGCCGAAGAAGAAGAAGGCACTGAAGTTGGTCGCAGCAAGTGTGAACACCAGAGCTATTGGGCCAACCTTCCTTCCTGCAAGGAAATAATCAGTTGGCGTCCTCACCTTCCGTCTCCCGATCCAAAGACCGATGACAAGGAGGGCAGCAAGATAGAGAACGAAGATCACGATCGTGGAGGCGTTCATGACCTCCCCTCCTTTTCTCCCTTCCAAAGGAAGACCGCAATATAGATACAGACCATGAGGACAAGGACCTGTGAGATGACGGCCGAGATGAACACCCAGGGGAATCCCAATGGACCTGTCATTCCATGGAAAAGATAGGGAGCTATCAGAGAGAGAGCTAGCACAGATAGGGCTAGGATTAGGCCGATGGTGGTTCCTGAAAGAACTTTGAAGCGCTCCAAGGAGGGTCCCCCAGTATACCCGTTTCCTATTGTTTTACCGAGGCTGGGAACGGTAGGGAAACAATGCCTCAGAGTGCTTGTTACCTAGATATGACATGATACATTTAGCTTTTATCAAAAAGAGAGGATAGAGTGACATCATCTGCTGTACTTCAGTACCATGTCACCGACATCGGCCCCCAGGTGCTCCCCTATGACGGGGCACTTGACAACAAGAAGGAAGAAGATCCCTATCTCTTCCGAGAGGTTCTCGTAGTTACCCTGCCCTTTCGATACTATCATCGCTCCCTTGGAGATATCTCTGAGCATATCCGGTTTTATCCAACCCTCCTCGGGAAGCGGGAGGACGTCCACGTTCGGTATACCACCGAGCCCAGATAAGAGGGCATCCTCCCTCGTCACATCGTTCAATAAAGGCCTTCTCTTCGCAAATGCACGGATACGGAGGGATGGGTTGACCCTGACCATCTCCTCCATGAGCAAACCGTCGAAGACTGCCTCCCCCGAGTTGTCCAAGAGGAAGACCACTTCATTGGAGGAGGTCACAGCCTTCTTGAAAACCTCATAATCCTCTATTCCGAGCCCTTCCACCTCCATCCTGGAGAGCGTCGCTTCCATGTCCAGCTGGTTCATGGCCCCGTAGTCCATGACATTACCCGCTATGGCCGCAAGGACCGCCTCCCTGAGGGGGTCATCGCTGTCAAGTACACGCTTTTTGACACCATCTTTCATCCTGAGGGCCTTATCGGTGGAGACCTTTTTCATCTCAGAGTACGGGTCCTCGGACCCTCCGTTCTCAAGCACCATCGAATGGATCAGGACGCTCACATCGACGGGGGTGAGACCGCCACCCATCTCATCGAACAGCGTTAAGAGCTTCGCCATTACCCTCTCGCGCTCCTCATCCGGGAAGCCGCTCCCTTTGAGCTCGTTCTCGGATTGTCTGATGAAACAGGGGCGGCAGGTGGGGGTGATGTTCATGGACAGCTTCTCCGCTGAGGTGCCAGGTCATCATCGGATAAAAAGATGTCCTGCCCTCCTTGATAAAAAAGATAAATAGAGAGAGCAGATAGGGTAACTGTACTGGACCCTAGGAGGTTTTAGGACTTGTCCAAGACCAGACATCTGACCGTTCTTGTCGCTTGCTCGCTCATGGTGCTCTCCTCGTTCCTGGTCATATCGGTCAAGGGGGCCGGTTCTGACCTTGGGTCAGCCAGAGGGGCACCGTCCAGGGCCGACCCCTGGAACATGCTGAAACCTGGGACAGTGATAACGGTAGGGCAGAACGCTAGCTTCAATAATTCCTATTATTTCCCTGTTCCAAGGGGTGCTACCGTCCTCGATTCACGCATCACAATCTCCCCTCAACCGCTTTTAACGGGCGGCCGCGACCATCTGAGGAACGTTTCCTTTAACATTGGCAAGGGTCCAAGGGAATATAGCTTCAGCCAATGGACCGGTGATTATTATACGGGTGATTGGGGAAGGCAGGACGGGAACCTGACGGGCATCAAGGCCCGGACCGGTATGGACCTTTCGACGGCGACCACCTTTTCCCAGATGTTCGCTCTCCCTAGGAACGCGACCATAGACCATGCCTATTTCAACCTCACCGGACACCAGAGGTCAAGGGAGTTCAGGAACTACTCCTTGGAAAGCCCTTTTACGAGCGGCAGCCATTTTGCAATGTCCCTTCAGGTCGTTAGCGATGGGTCCACTTACCCACTCATTCTTATAGGAGCTCCAAACGACAATACCGAAAGAGGTTCTGTCCAATATACCAAGTACGATGGTTCGACGTTCACGCATGCGACCTTTGCCAACGGGCCCACATCCTTCGCTCAGTTCGGTTATGCGATATCTGAGACCATCAATATCAAGTCACTCGGTCCAGCGGTGGCCATAGGAGCTCCGACCGAGCAGATAGATAAAGCCGGTACCGTTCATCTCTATTATACTTCCAATTATACTGAGCTTGAGAGGTTCTCCGGTAACGACTCTGGAGGCAGTTTCGGTGCATCATTGGCCGTGGGCAACATCGATATGGACAGCGACCCGGAGCTTGTTGTCGGGGCCCCAACATCCCTTTCGGGGAGGGGCAAGGTCTATATCTTCGATATAGTCGGGTCTGGCGGGACGTTCTCTGAGCACACCGACCTGAAAACGGTCCTGAACGGACAGGTCTCAGATACGGATTTCGGTAAGTCCATATCAATAGGCGACTGGAACGGTGACGGCAGGGACGACCTGGCCATAACCTCTGATAAAGAGGTCAGGGTCATCTACGGAGGATCGGACATGAACGCAGATCTGGTCCTTGACCCGCTCACTGCCACGGGTCTCACTGAGATCGTAACTGTCATCTTCCTCCCCACGTCGACAAGCTCCACAAGGGAGGACCTCTTCATAGGCTGCCCTGACATGAACGGTGGCAAGGTTGCCATTTATTACGGGGCATCGACCCCGGATGCGACAGTTGACAAGCTCGTCAATGCACCACCGGGGGCAAAGGACTTCGGGACCTCAATATCCAGGTTCAGGGATATGAACGCTGATGGGTACCATGAGATCGCCATAGGGGCACCGGGCCCCCTCTCGTCACCTGGTTGGGTCGGTATCATGGACGTAAGGGCAAACTCGCCGACGGTCCAAAGGAGCCTACCTGGGATAAGGAACGGGGACAGGTTCGGAACGGCACTGGTCGCATCGTCCGACCTCAGGAACGATGGCTATAACGATATCATCATAGGGGCACCCGAGTTCAAAGGTCCGACGACATTGGGGGATGGTCTTCTCTGGTTGTGCGAATATTATGATATCACCTCATTGACCGTCAATACCCCTCTTATCAAGATAGGGGGGCAGGAGGTCTGGAGGTACTCGGGGGACCACCTTAGGGAATCCACCATAACCCTTGATATTGCCTCGGCCATCGATAAGGCCCTAAGGGAAAGGGACCCGTTCATGTCCACCCCTACGGACCAGTTCGTTGGTGTGGAGATCGTGATAGACACGCTGGCCCTGAACAACAGGGAGGGTTCGGGAACGTTCGACCTCTTCGATTATGATCTCAGGTATTCCTACAATGTTGATCTTGACCAGGACATAGCAAAGGCGTTCAATTCCTACATGCTGGGGAACCCCGAGGCCGTTCAGGCGGATAATACATACCATGTCCCAATAGAGCTTTCGTCGGTAGAACCAGGCAAGCTATATGTGTTCTCGTTCGGGATAGAGCTTGACCTTGTCCCTTCCTTGAAGGTTCCTATAACCGAGCTCTTTATGGACGAGGATGAGACAGTAGACGACCTGCTCGACCTAAGGACGGTAATTTCGGATGACAGGACCTCGAGCGTCTATCTTGACTACAATGCCTCCACAAGGGGTGCCAATGCTAGCAAGGTAACCGTCAGGATACTGGACGGTCATTGGTTGTCCGTTAGGTCCCCGAGCCGAGAGGAGTTCAGGAACTGGTCCGGTCAGGTCACACTGACATTGACAGCAGTTGATAGTATTGGCGGTAGGTTCATCAGCCCGGACATCACGCTATGGGTCAGGTCCATAAATGATGCACCCTCGATCTATGGTTCACCTCCCTCGATCGGAAAGCAGGATACCATCTATAGGCACACCTTTGAGGCCGTAGATGTTGAGAAGGACCCCATCAACTTCTCGGTGATAGGTCCTGAGAACATGACCATTAGTTCAGGTGGTGTCCTTACCTGGACCCCCTCCCCATGGCAAGTAGGCGATATGGTCTATGAACTGTTGTTGGGGGATGGAAATTCGACCCGGTCATACAATTTCTCGGTCAAGGTCCTGAACGTTAATGACCCCCCCTACTTCGTCTCACCTCCCCCGAACATCACAGGTGTCCCTCTAGGAGAGACCTTCACCTACCAGTTGAAAGCCGTTGACCTTGACCCCGGCGATACCATATCCTACTCTCTGGATGGACCTTTCGGGGCTGTCCTGGGGTCCGATACAGGTCTCCTTGTATGGACACCCCAACTGTTCAGTTCAGAAGCTGCCCTGTTCGAGGTGAGGGCGTTCGACCAGGAGGGTTTGAAGGCCGACCTGATATTCTCCTTGAGGATTCTGGTCCAGGACGACAAACCGACGGTGACATCGAACCCTATTAGGAACCTCTATGACAGCAGGCTATGGACCTATATCGTAGAGGTCATGGACCCCAACGACGATGTCGTTCAGATCGAGATCGAGAGCGGTCCAGAGGGGATGCTCTATGACAATTGGAACAATAACCTTTCCTGGACACCAACAGCTGTCCAGCTGGGCGATTTCGATGTATCTCTCTCTATCAGGTCTACCATTTTCAGGTTGTACCACAATTTCACCTTGACCGTTTCAAGGTCCGAAAGGCAGTGGGAGCTGAGACTGACCAGCCATAGTAAAGGTGAGGTCCTCAAGGGCAAGGTAAGGTTGGGTGGTATCGTATCAGTGAACCCAGGAAAGGTAGAGACCGTCGAGTTCAGTATGGACCAGGGGGAATGGGTTAACTGCACCCTGTCACAGACAGAGGGTTACTGGACCCATGACATTGATACCAGGAAGGTCAAGGATGGGAAGCACATATTCTATCTCAGGGCGTTCGACGGACATGGCTTCTCGAACGATCTGGCGATCGAGATGACCGTGAAGAACAAGGAAGAACCCTTCCCATTCCTGCTAGTCTTCGGGGTCCTGTTGGTGGCGATAGTGCTCATAGGTTGCGGTGTGATGCTCTTCCTCTTTATCAAGAAGAGGAACCTTGAGAAGATCAAGGAGGAACAATCAAAACAGCAGAAGGAGGCCTTGACGGCATCTAGAAAGGAGATGGACCAGTTCCTCACCATGACCGGGAAGATAGACCAGGGTAAGGATTACACTAAGATGGAGGTCATGGACATGGGGCCGTGCGAACGAAGCAAGGAGATAGATGCCATCTTCCAACCGCTCAACATACAGAGGGAATGCATCGATGACGTCCCTGTCGATGTGCCAGAGGACCTCCTTGCCAAGGCCAAGGTCTCAGCATCTGTGATGGAAGAGGATGTCTCCCCAGAGAGCGGGATGGAGCCTCCTGCAGAAGCCCCACCATCAGATGAACAGCAGCTCCCGTGATCGGACCAATGCTTTAACATTACCATCAAAGACCTCATGGAGAAGGGTCCGATACCATGGCAATTTTTCATTAATGGGGGGATAAAGTATTTTAATGTAGAACTGGATGACCTCCCAGCTGGAACATTGCTCCCGATGGAGGGAAAAAGATGGGTCTGTTCAGAAGGAAGGCTGCTGAAGAAGAAGAAGACCAAGCGAACTATGCGCAGTTCGGCAGGGCGTACATCGACCTAGGCATATTGAAAAAGAGGGACTTCTCGGAGTCCACCGGTGGACCGTCGATCAGGTTCGCTGATATCGACGGGTACAGGGAGATACCAGCCCTGTCCAATTATGTTTACGACGGTAACATCCTCGTTCTGGACTTCACACCTATTGCCAATGATGACCTGGAGCTCAAGAGGGCCATAAACGAGCTCAAGAGGGTCGTTGAGGATGTCCAGGGCGATATCGCCGGAATAAGCCAGAACCTTCTCTTGGTGACGCCGAAAGGGTTCTCCATCGACAAGAAGAAGATGAAGAAGGTCCAGAAGACCGAAAGGTAGTCGATGGGAACTGGCTTTGAAAATGGGGCCCTCCGACGGGCTTGAATGCCCTTCATGTGACCTATCAGGGGTGACCATAAACCTGACCACGGTCGAAATCCCTTATTTCGGAGAGGTCATTCTTTCGACCATGCTCTGTCCCAATTGCGGGATGAGGAGCACTGAAGTATACCCTGTAAAGGAACGGGAACCGGCCAGGTACATACTGAAGGTCCGGTCCACCATTGATCTGGATGTAAGGGTGGTCCGTTCCTCCTCTTCGAGATTGTCCATCCCCGAGATAGGGTTGGTGGTGGAGCCAGGTCCCTCTCTGGAAGGTCATATTACGAACGTTGAGGGCATCTTTTTACGGCTATTGGAAGTGGTCAGGACCATGGAAAGGGACCTTGGCGATGACATAGAACGCCTTGATAAGGCCAGGGCTCTCATCGAACTTTTAGAGAGGTTCGTCACAGGAAGGATGGAAGAGGGTGAATCATTGACGCTGGTCCTGGAGGACCCTAAGGGAAACGGCATCATGGCCGCATCGGACGGCAGGGTCTTAAAGGAGCCTCTGAATATTCTGGAGGACCAAAGGTCCGGTCCTTGATCGATGGAGAATATCCTTCTCAGTTCAAACTCCACGCTGCTCCTCGCCCCATATGACCTTGTGAGATTGGACCATGAACCTGATCCTGGTTTTAAGATGGTCATGCTCGGAGTCAAGGTCGCGGACCATTCTTAGTAAAGGTCCGGCAATCGAGGCTCCATCCCTGTTTCCGCATGGTGTGATCACTATGTTGGTCGATGGTGCATGGTCAATGATGAAGGCCTTTGTGAAATCCAGGTCCATTTGGTCCTTGACAACGAACTTGAGCTGACCGTTCTCACCCATGAACATCAGGTTTCCCATGAGGAAACTGCCGCACATCCCGGACGAGGGTGTCTTAACATCGACCGAGAGGAAGGTCCTTCCTGCCAATTCGACGACAGGACCTATGTCCAGAGACCCGTTCGTCTCAAGGTCGACACCGTAACCCTCTTTGATGAGGGCTTGAAGGAGCTTGATGCAGGTCGGCTGTTCCAAGGGCTCCCCCCCAGTGACGCAGACTAGTGGGAGAGAGAACTTCCGGACCTCTTGCAACACTTCATCGATGGACATTTTCATGCCGGCCTCAGGGTCCCTGGAATAACCGGTATCGCACCAACTACATTCAAGGCTGCACCCTGCTAACCTTATGAAGGTGGTAGGGAGCCCTGTGTGCACCCCTTCCCCCTGGAAAGAGGGGAAGACCTCAGTTATACTAAGGTCCGCTCTGCCACCCCCTTCGAGAGCAGTGGGTCCTTGATGCCGGCGAGCTCGAACCCTTTCTGCCTGAAAAGACAGGAATCACATCTCATACAGGGCTTATCGCCGCCGCTGTAGCATGACCAGGTCAGGGAGAGGTCCAAACCGAGCTCTGCACCCTTCGATATTATCTGGTCTTTGGTCATTTCAAGGAGCGGGGCAACGACCCTGATAGGTCTTCCCTCAACCCCCCTCTTGGTCGCAAGGTCCACTGTGCTCTGGAACGAGTCGAGGAACTCCCTTCTGCAATCCGGGTACCCTGAATAGTCAATAGCGGTCGCTCCGATGAATATGGCATCGGCATCAATGGACTCGGCCAATGCGACGGCCAAAGAGAGGAATACCAGGTTCCTGGCAGGAACGTAGGTTGAGGGGATACCGTCCGCAAGTGAGACCTCCCTGTCCAATGGGACATCACCGCTCCCGGTCAGGGCGCTTCCGTGGAAGACCGTTGAAGGCAGCTCTACCATCCTGTGGTCCTTGACCCCGAGGGAGGCCGCCACCATCTTGGCGCTCCTGACCTCCCTGTCGTGCCTCTGGCCGTAGAGGAAGGTGAGCGCGGTACAGCTGTATCCCTCGCTCCTTGCTATGGCAAGTGTCGTGGAGGAATCAATGCCTCCCGATAGAAGGACTATGCATCTCAGCCGCTCACCCCCTATCCGGCGCCTCGAGCTGTGAGGTCCATAGAGCACCAGGCCCCTTGTCCCATCCCCTCGTCCACACCAAGCTCTATCCTCGTGATATTGGCCCCAAGCCCTGCATCCATTATGAACCTCTCGAGAAGGTACCTCGAGAGCTCCTCGGCCGTTGACATCCTTATAGGCAGAAGTATAGCATCGTCCTTGGGTATCGAATAGGTCCTGCCCCCAAGTTCCACAACCACGTTCCTTCCATCCTCCGATCCCGTTACCCTGATCTCCTCGTTCGCGGTGGGGATTATGGTCCTATGGTCAAGTGCGCTGGCTAGCCCCCTCAGCTCGTCCTTGATCCTGCCGAAATCGAAGAGCATCATGTCGTCGTTGACAGAACCAGTGATCCTCAGGTGGATACAGTAGGTATGGCCATGGAGCCTGGAGCACTTGTCATGCCTTAGGAGCATGTGGCAGGATGAGAACCTTATTCCGCTCTTCCAGCCGTCTATCTCTATCCTGCGCTCCATGACGGTCCATGCAACACGGGATAGATAATACTCACCCCTTGTTCATGGGTCTCTCTTTCTGGAGAATGACCTGATGGCGGGGACCATGACCAGGAGCAGGAGGGGTGCCAACAGGAGAGGCGATGGGCCAGGTGTCGATAGCTGGGTCCGGCTGCCGGGCAGGTTCCCTGGCATGACCTTCTCATTTACGTACATCTTAAGATGGCCGTGCTCCTCGAACTTGATGCTGTTCATGGCTATCTCGATATCATGGGTCACGCCCGATGACCTTCTGATGCTGAAGAAGTTGTAGTAATAGTCCAGATTGAATATGTCCTCTCCGTTGACCCTCACCATGTTCCCTGTATCTATCCAATCTGTGATCCTGTATGGGTCCCTGAAAAGGAACTCGCTGTTGACAGGGTCAATGGGCGCAATTACGTAGTCCCCACCCTTCAAGGGTATGTAAACATTGAACCAACCGTGCCCTCCCCAGGTACCCTCGACCGGGTCATAGAGGTAACCTATCTCGAGCCAAGCGGGGATACCGACAGCCCTGCACAGTGAGGCCATAAGAAGGGATTGGTCGTCGCAGTCCCCGTACCAGTCCCTTAAACACCCTAGTGGATATTTCGGATAGGACCCGTACTCCCTCTCATCGTTTATCCTCTGGGAGGGTGTCGTATAGTTGAAATGGTCCTTGATCCACTGGTATATCTCCTTGACCATACCGAGGACAGTGTCCTCGTCCTTGGTTATGGACCTTGCGATGCTCCTTATGGTCGGGTCCGTCGGGTGGTACCGGTAGAGGTCAGGTACCCCATCATTGTCCTCATCGATGGCCTCCCCGCCCTTCTCGACGACCCATTCGTCGTCAAGGTATGCGTTCTTGTAGTCCTGAGGGATGTCGCTAAGGGTCCCCGATTCCTCCTCTTCTATGTCCCATCGATGGGAGTGGAGGGTCGCATCGAACCTGGCCTTGTACTGCCGGGCCCCCCTAACGTTCTCGAGCTCCCAACCGGTCATCTTGTTCATCTCGGTGTCCCAATCAAGTAGTGGGATCGTCGGGTCAGGGGTCATTTGAACGTCCAGTACATCCTGGATGATGAAACCGGGTTCATCCTCCCTTTCGGTCTCCGAAGGAATGTCAAATGCGGGAGCGACCCTGATCTGGACCTCATCAGCTTGCCCATTGCTCACAGTGAGGTCGAAGACTATCTCCATGGAAACATTGACCCATTCCGGGAAGTCCCTGTAAGGTCTCATGAGGTCTTTGAGCTTGTTGAGGCCGGTGGCCTCTCTGATATCATGGAACGGGAACCCCGGGGCAAAGAGCAAAAAGACTATAAGAAGGGAGAATACGATGCGTGCGGTCCACTTGAGGACCCCCATCCCCTTCTTCCTACCTTGTGGTACCTTCGAAGGGGCTTTTTCTGCCTTTGGCTTAATCTTAGGCGGACCGGTCTTCTTTGGGCCTTTCCTTACAGGAGGTGACTCCTTGCTCACCTGCCCCGTCCTCCTTGACCCCATCTCCAGCGAGCCGGATCTAACTGGGACCTCATCAGTGTTCTGAGGGTCCTCATCTGACATGTCCCATTCTTCCTCTTCATCATCATTCAGGACCTTCACCTTAGGCATAGGAGGACCTCCAGAACGACCGCGCTCTCGATCGGCCACTACATCATTGGCGCCAGTAGATAATCAATCTTTTCACGTTCGGGCCTTATAACGATGAAAAGCGACCTACCTGGTTCAGCTGACCTTTATTGAGAATACGACCTCATGATCGGCCCTATTTGAAGATGCATCGGAGGCCTTTATCAGGAGCCTCAGGTCCATCTGGTCCCTGAGATCTGGTGACGAGGGGTCCAAGACCTCAATGCGAAGCCCGTACAGGTTCTTCTCCCAAACCTCCTCCGAACCGCCGCTCCAGACCATCTTCAGCTCCTTTTCCTCCTTTTTAGAAGGGTCGAAAGAGACCTTATCCTCTATAGGCCCCAGTGTGATGTTCAATGCTGGATGGTCGGTCATCACCTTCCATTCGCCCTGGACGAGCCTGTGAAGGGACAGATCGACGCTCTTAAGGTCCCAGTTGTCGGTAACGACCACGAATAGGGATATGTTCTTCAGACCGTTCATACCCTCTATTGGCGTTATCTCGTTCTCGGATGCGGTATCGTCCCCTATCAGCATTTTCCGTTCACCGCTGTAGTCGATATAGGATATGTTCATCTGGTTCTCCAGGTCCAGCGAGATGAGGTCCTTGGAGATGGCCGGTGGTGAGAGGTCGGTGAACGGTGGGTTCATCGAGAGCATCCAGATAACGAACCATGTCAGAACGTACATGGCACCGTTCTCAAGCCACTTCTTCCAGTCAAGGGACCTGAGCACTATCCCGAACCTTGAGAACAGATAGATGACCAGGGCGAAGGACAGGACAGGGGAGATGAGCGGCAGATAGAGATGGAAGCCCCCTCCTATGAGAAGGGCCAGGCGCATGAGCAGGAACGAACCTACCCCTGCCATAATGGCGACGCCCAGGGAGATGCCCAGCATCTTCGCTGAACGGTTCTCCTTCTGCATATGGTCCAGTTCATCGAACTCCTCGGGCTTGAAGGACCTCTTCTCCTCCTCCTTCTCTGGGGCCTCGCTATCTAAGCTTCTCCTGCGCGCCAATAGGGTCACCGACCGAAAGAACTGGGATTGGGGAGGAGGGGCATTGTTCTAAAAGGTTTCCATGGTCCGTGGCAAAAGGCCCCACGGACCGAGGAGCTCGCCCGGCTCAGTCATAATAACTTAAGTGCCTTCCCAATGACCGAGGACATCTCGCGGTCCACCTTGCCGGTCCTGCCATCCACGGCTATGTAGCGGGAACGACCCTCCCCGGAGACCTTTGCGACGTAGTAGGGATAATGCACGATGTCATGTTCGATCAATCGGGCCCCGACCAGGAAATGCGAGATGACGCGTTCAGCGTCCACTGGACCGAACAGGGGCAATAGGAGCTTCTCCTCGATAGATGCTTTCTCAGGTCTGAGCCCCGGGTCCTTCGACCATGGCCTACCCGGTAGGACCAGGTCATCGGGCAACGAATATTCGTAGGTCCTTGCCTCCTTTGTGGTCCGCTTGACAAGTCCCTTCTTAGAAAGTGAAGTAAGGAGCCTTCTCGTATCCTTTAGGGTGAGGGAGGCATCGGCCGAGAGCCTCTCATCGGTCTTGGCGGACCTGGTCAGATTGACCATGAGCGCAGATTCCCTCTCGGTGAGCATAAGGAGCCTTGGCAGGCCTAGGCTACGTTTGAGGCCTGAGCCGCCCGTCCATGCTATCTCACATAGGAGCGCGTCGAAGAGGATGTCCCCCTCCTTGCTCGACCCGGGCAGCCATCCTTTGTAGCGGACCCTGAACCTATAGAGCGGTGCGAACACTGGTATCAGCTCGTCCACCATCTCTCTGGGCCCCCTGAAGAACGATCGCTTCAGGTCCCCCCTTGCGGCTTCAAGGGCCTTTCCTTCGGAGATGGTTGGCCTGACGATGACGCCCTCCTGTCCTTCCTTAACTACCCTGGTCTTCTTCGAGGCCTTTTCTGGATATGGTAGTCGACTCTGCTCCCCTTTGGATGGTTCCTCGGGCGTTCCAGATGGTTGGGTGGGTTCGCTCCTGGATACGGCCTTAAGGTCCTCCAGACCTTCCTTCAAGGCCTTTTCGAGCTCACTAAGCCTTCGAATATCCTCCCTTCGGTCCCTTTCCATCCTCTCTATCAGTTCCATCACAATGGGGTCCTGAGGGGGGGTCACAATGCCGTTGAGGAGGGGAACGTTCGCTCTTTCCTTGATACCATCAAGTTCGTCGATGATAGCCTCCATCTCCTCCTTGCTCCCCTCTTTGGCCACCTTATTGACGTCGTCCCAGACGAGCACGAGCCGTCGAGGCCTCACCTTCCCGGCCCTCTTCTTCTGTCCTGTCCTAAGGAGAGGTTCAGAGGCCCCATCACCAACGGTCACCCTGGATTCGAGTTCCGATATGGCGTTCTTGACCGCCATCCTCTCACCGAGCGCTTGACGGGTCCTGTCAACAGCGTCCTTGACGCTTGAGGGAGAGGGGTCTCCTATGGCACCATCACCTTTTGGGCCCTCTCCTTTCCTGAGAGCGTCCATCCTCTGCAGCATCTCCTCCTCGGTGCCATCGGTCGGAAGGCCCAGGACACTGCACATCCAGACTAGCTCGCTCTTTGTCAGGGCACCCTGTGGTGACTGCCCTGTCCTCTCAGCGGGTCCTGTCGGGACCTCTCCCTTTCCAAGGATGACGTCCACCTCGGAACCGACCAGTTCCAGGAGGGCTCCCTCGGCCCCGGGTTCGAGCACGATAAGAAGGGTATGGTCACCTAGTACGACCTTCTCGTGGAGGGATTGGAGGAGCCGTCTCAGAGGTCCTTCCCCGTTGTTCCTGAGAAGGAAATCGGCCCCTTCGAGGAGTATGGCCGAACCCTTCCTCCCCTCCAGGAAGGCCTGTGCCTCCATAGAGATGGACTGAAGGTCGGTCGGGGGTATGGTCCTCTCACCAGGGGTGGATGACAGCCAGTAGTTAGAGGTCTCCCCAAGTTCCGGGGGGACCGAGAGCCGGTCTGGATGCAACCGTGTGAATGTGACGGTCCCGTTCACGCCACCGGAGGCCACCAGGGCTTTGAGGGTCCTGTTGGCGTCATTATCGAGCATGAGCAAGGACCTTCCCTTCAGCCCGATGGAAAGGTCCACGCCCGAGGATGGCATTGACCCTGAGGACGCGACTGCTGACCATAACTTTTTGGGAGGATTCCCTGACCGTTGCATGTCAGCCCCTTCCACAGGGACAGACGGTCTAACCGTGCGGCCTGCGGGACGAGCGGTAGGACCCATGTCCTTTGTGAAAGTTGATGATATGGGAAGAGGCTGGTGGGCGAGCTTCGCTTCCATGAACGCTCTGGGCATGGCCGATGAACCGGCATGGTGCGAGAGCCTTGGGCGGACCCTGAGAAGGAAGGCCCTTTGCTGTGTCCTCTGGTCGGCGATAATAGCGGTACCGACCGGTATCGCCCTTATGAAATCGGAATTGGCGAACTCGGCCGGTAGCTTTGATGGGACCCTCCGCCTCATGGCGGTCATATCATCCTCGAGCGCCAGATTATGACCTATGAGTATGTCCACCTGTGACAGGATCTCGTCACTGGTCGATGCGGGGCGCTGGGTAGCCAGTATGAGGGCGCAGCCCGGCTTCCTTCCCTGTTTGGCATACTCGACCAGCGCTTCGGTGGCTGTGGTCTGCCTCCCATGGGGCAGTATGATGTGTGCCTCATCTAATAGCAACCAAGTAACGGGTATGTTGTCCGGGTCAGCATCATCGACGGTGCCGTTCTCCTCGAGCCTCACCGTTCGTATCCTTGAGGATAGGACCTTCCTCGCGACCATCCCTGTTATCAGGCTTCTCTTGGAATCACCAAGGTTGGGATCGCTGACATCAAGGACAGTGATCCTGTTGGCGGACGATAGGTCCCTTAGGGGCGTACCCTCAAGGTCGAATATCCCCCATCCGGAGGCAGCAGTGAACCTTGCTGATATGGACCTCCTTGTCTGGGGGCTGAAGCCACCTGTCTTGCTGTTTATCAAGAGGGACGAATCGATGCATTGTAGGATATCGGATATCGAGAACCTGGCCTCCTTGCCCTCGATGTGGAGGATCCGGCCATCGCTCACCGAATCATAACCGTTCTGGACCTGTTCGATTATGGTCCCTATCATGAGGCCTTGGGTCTTGAACCTCTCGAGCTCGAACACCTGGCACCAATCGTCGGCCGTCATCTCGCCGACGGCTATGGTGAATGGACCGTCCTCGGCCCCGTCCTTTTCCATCCTTGAACCGCTCGGCACCAGGACACGGGCCTCGGGGAACGATTGTGGCCTGAGGCCCCACCTTGACATCTCATCCTTCTCTGATTGGGAGGTGTTCTCCTTCTTCAACGACCAGAAGATGCCAATGGGGTCGATGAGAACAACCCCAACGCCTATTGCGGACCTAACGAGCTCCTCGGCCAGTATACCTAGCGTATAGGATTTCCCGCTCCCCCTCTTCCCACAGATGAAGATGATGTGGGGGAATGCCGCGTCCATCAATACCTTCCTTCCGAAGAGGTCCTCACCAGAGGTCTGATGCTCACCGACAGCGCCCAGTTCGAGCAGGCCTTTCCTCCCCCATTTCGTATGCGAGGAACCGCTCCTTCCTAGGACCAAATAGCCATCGGAAGCGTCTTTGAGGGCATTCACCTGGGTGCCCACGGCCAAGGCTCCCTCGCTCTCCAGGTCCACACGGGACCAGGTCGGTGACCTGGGCATGGTCGTCCCTATGTCCATCCCGTCCTTTGCAGGTTTCTGCTCCTCCATCTTCACTGGACCCCTTGGCCGGTTTTGACCTCCGGCCCTGTTGACGGGAGGGTGCGACGGATGATATATTGTTTTCCCGCTCGGACCCTCCTATTATCTAGCTCCGTTTAAAAAAAATCAATCATTACATTTAAAATTGCAGAACAGAACAAAATAGATATATCCAATGAAGGACATTACACGCAGGATTGTTCTAGAAGGTCCGACTGACTATGTCATAAATGAAAAAGGGATGATGCTCATGCCGAAGAAAGCCAAGATAGACTGGGCCGATGATGAGATGGAAGAGGAAGAGAATGGACCCGAACCCGTCAAGAAGGGCAAGAAGACACCCAAGGTCGAGTTCGAGGACGAGCCTGAGGAGATCACCGTAAAACCGAAGAAGAAGGTGGTCGTGGAGGACGAACCAGACATTGACGAGATGGAGGAGACCTCGGACCGTAAGGAACCGGAGGGCGACCTCCGGTCCTACCAGCTCAACGAGGAAATGAAGAAGGTCCTCTTGAGGAGGGAGGAGATCGAAAAGGCCTACGAGACCGTCTCCAAGACCAGGGCATCCACCATGGATGAGGAAAAGAAGCTCGTTGCTCTGATGGAATCGTTCATAAAGGCAAATCTTGTGGCGACCTTCGATCAGAAGAAGGAGCTTGAGACCAGGGAGAACAGGCTCATTCACGATAGAAAAGAGCTCATGGACAAGAGGGAGGAGCTGCTCAAGGAGATCAAGAACCTTGAGAACGACCGGGACGATTTCATTAAGATGAAATCGGAGATGAAGGAGGCCAGGGAGACCTTCGAAGCACAGAGGAACTCAATTAAAAAAGACCGGGAGAAGCTCGAACAGGACAAGGCCGTCCTTGAGGGCAGGGAGGCTCAGTATTACGAGGATAAGAACAAGCTCACCAAGCTGCAGGAGGAGCTATCTGCCCTGCAGTCCAAACTGCAGAAGGAGAAGACATTAATTGAGAGGGAAGCCGAGTCCATCGAAAGGAAACGTGGCCTTTTCAAGAAGGATGTCGATGAGTTCGAGGTCAGAAAGGCCGAGCAGAACAAACAGATGGACGATTTCTTTGAGAGGCAGAAGAAGTTCACGCTCGATTGGAAGGAGTATCAATTGGGCCAGTCAAAGATGAAGGATTGGGAGAGGAAGCTCGAGGACCGCGAATCCGATCTCAGGAAGGAAGAGAAGGGGATAAAGGACAGGAAGGATACTCTCCTCAAGGACCAGATGGACCTTGACAGGACAAGGGACGAGTTCCTGATGGAAAGGAAGGAACTGGACGCCCAAAAGAGGCTCTTCGAGAAGGACAGGTCGAGGATACTGGAGAAGGAATCCGAGCTTGATTCGGAGCTCAAGGCCTTGAGCAAGGACAGGAGCGCTCTGCAAACCGAGAGACAGACCTTCGAATCAGTGAAGGGCGATACTATCCCCCTCGAGGAGCATAAGATGGAGGTCCGAAGGTTAAAGGACACCATCTCCGACCTCGAGTACAAGCTCGCAAAGAGCGAGATCAAGGAGAAGGAGGATAGGCCGGTCCTGAAAAAGAAGG
This sequence comes from uncultured Thermoplasmatales archaeon, assembly GCA_964563055.1. Lineage (GTDB taxonomy): Archaea > Thermoplasmatota > Penumbrarchaeia > Penumbrarchaeales > Penumbrarchaeaceae > JALOTP01. The sequence continues at coordinate 19,236 of CAZLVP010000006.1, forward strand.
TAAGGATGGAGGAGGAGGAGATCTCGGTCAGACCGAAGAAGAAGATCTCCATTGAAGAGGATGAGGAGCCAGTAAGACAGAGGGAAAGGCCCGCCCCACCCACTGATGAGAGCGCCTCTGAGGATGATATGTTCATGGTCAAGAAGAAAGTGAAGGTCCAGGAGGAGGAGGAGCCTAAAGAGGAGCAACCCCCCGAGGAAGAGCCGAAGAAAGAGGCCGGGGGAGAAGGGGAGCAGGGATACAAACCAAAGATAGTCAAGTGCAAGAACTGCCACGAGAAGATACTCGTGAAATCCCCCAAGAGGCCTATAATAATCACCTGCCCCAAGTGCGGAACGAAGGGCAAGCTATCGACATAAGGCGTTCAGTGACATCAGGACCGGACCGGTCTATGGTCACGACATGTCCAGCTCGGTCTCGGGTCATATCCAATGCTGGAGGTATCCACCTTGGGACTAAGTGGCTCAGAGCCAGAGTTCGTCAGGTGCCCTATCTGTTCGTACCTGATGATAATAAACAATGACAGAAGGCCTATCGATCTGGTATGTCCTAAATGCAAGACGAGCGTCCACGTTGTCCAAGGTCCCGAAGGACCTGTTGCAAGCGAGGCGAGGACGATTGAACCGTTCAAGATCAAATGTCCAAGATGCCGGGGACCTATTGAGATAAGGTCCGATAAGAGACCGTTGCAGATCGAATGTGGGAAATGCGGTGCGAAGGGGCATATCAAAGGTCACAAAAGGGCACCGGAAGAACATTTTAAGTCCCATACGGCCAAAAGTGGTCATGGACCGATCGGGCCTAAGGTCGTGAAATGCGTTGGTTGCGGTGAGAAGATCATCATAAAGACCGATGTGAGACCTCTCGTGGTCACATGTCCACGGTGCAGGATGGAGGGCAAGATATCGAAATGAACCTTGAGTCTAACCCCTTAGGTCCTTGATGATGTCGTCCCTTGCAAGGGCAGCCTCGATGAAATCGGGCCTCAATTGGAGCGCCTTATCGAAGGCCTCCTTGGCCCTTATGACCTTGCCCTTCTCGTAGAGGATAACGCCCTTGTTGTAATAATACTCCGCATTGTCGGGCTCAAGTGCTATCGCCCTATCGAAGCAGTCCACTGCCCTCTTGAAGTTCCCAAGGGCATCGTATGCGTTCCCCAGATTGAACCATGCAAGCGAGTTCTTTGGTGTGTTGTCCAGTACCTTTTCGTAGGCGGCCACAGCCTCCTCCACCCTCCCCAGGTTCTTAAGGGCCGCCCCCTTGTTGGCAAGGGCGTCCCATTTCTTCGGGTTCAGGGAGAGGGACTTGTCGAAGCATTCAATGGCCTTGTGCAGCCTCTTCAGGTCCATGAAGACATTGCCCATGTTGTACCAGGTCTCCGACTTCTTCGGGCGTATCTGGAGAGACCTCTTGTAGCATTCTAAGGCCTCTTCGAGCTTCCCTATGATATGCATGGCATTCCCGTACGCGAACCAAGCGTCAGGGTTATCGGGGTTTATCTCAAGGGATTTGTTGAAGCAGTAGATTGCCCTGTCAACGTCCTTATCCAGCATGAACTTGGAACCCCTGTCGAGCCACTCTATGTCACCTATCTCCTCTCCCGATTCGTCCACGTCGTACATGGAGAAGACATCGACCGAGTACCTCTTGTACGAATCATCGCTGACGGTGACCTTTTCGGATAGAGCCCTCTCGAAGAGGGAGGTGGCCTCCTCAGCCTTCCCCAAGGATTCAAGGACGACCCCTTTATTGTAGATCGACTCCGTATCCCTTGGATCTATAGCAAGTACCGCATCGAAACAGAGCAGGGCATCGTTCGCCCTTCCGAACTTTGCCAGGAGGACGCCTTTGTTGAACCAGGCGTTGATGCAGTTCTTGTCCAGTTCGGTCGCTTTGTCCAGGCACCTCATGGCATCCTTGGGCTCCCCCATCTTGGCGAGCACACCTCCAAGGTTGCTCCAGGCCTTGAGGTTCTTCTTGTCGAGCTTTATAGATGTCTTGTAGGCATCAACGGCCTCCTCGTTCCTCATGAGGTTCTGGAGGGTCAGACCCTTGTTGTACCAGGCATCAGGGTCATCGGACCTTAGGGCAACGGCCTGGTTGTACTCGTCCATGGCCTTGAAGTAATCCTGGTTCCTGAACGCCATTCCTCCAAGCACCATCTTGTTGGAGAATTCGGACTGAGGCAAGACAACACCCGGTCGACCGAATTACCTGATGGGACATTAATGTTCCCATGGACGGTCCTTTTTTTTCAGACAAATTCCATCAGCTTCTATGTCCCCTTCACGGCCCTGATCATAACCGTCGGAACGGAGACCCTTTCCCTGTCGTGGAAATGGAAACGCCTCTTGATCTCCATCTCGGCATCCGATCGATGGGTCACCTGCCAACCGTTGCCCTCCAACATATCCGTTATGAACCCAAATGAGACCCTGTTATGGACGGAATGGATCACCGAGGCCATCTCCATCGCTCTCTCCATAAAGGGGCGGTCGGCCCTCCTGACCTGTGCCCCGAACGGTGGGTTCATGAGGACAGTATGGACCTTGGGTGGAGCATATCCTAGGTTTGAGACGTCAGCCTGTTCAATGGTCAGGTCCGACCAACCTTCCAGGTCCGGGCGTTCCGATCGGACACGATCGACATTGGAAAGGGCCAATCTAACGGCCCTCTCATCTATATCGCATCCGTAGCCGCTCGCAGCCCCAAGGAGGACGGCCCCTATAAGGAACGGGGCACCACCGCATCCGAGCTCTGCGACCGAACGTCTTTCGATGTCACCTAGGGCTGCGGCTAGGAAGAGCATGTCCGATACAGAGGCCGACGGGGTTCGGTACTGCTCTAGGTTCGGGACGGGATCGGTCATATCGTCCAGCCTGGATAAGAGCATCTCCAGGGACCTCTTTCTCATCAGGGTCCCACCAGCCTTTCCAGGACCTCGCAGGCCTTACAGAGGTCGTTCCCCTTGCTTCCTATTACCGGCTCCGAACAACGAGGGCAAGCCTTTGTGGTCGGAGGAGCAATGCATCGATCGGCCATTAGGCTCTGATGGAACCTGAGAAGCATGTGCCTGGTCCCTGGTATCTGGTCCTCCGCCTCGAGGACCAGGTCCCTGAAGAGCCCTCTTTTTGCGCTCGCAGAATACGGGCATTCGAACTCGTGAATGGGTAGCCCCCTTAGCATCGCCGCGAGATGGGTCTCTGTTTCCGGGACCGTACGGAGCGGCATTCCTCTTGGGACGAACCCCTCTACCTTTGAGGTATGAGGGCCCAGGCGGAGGAGCCTTTCCAGGTCTGCGGACATGACGTTCATGAGCACGGTCTGGGCCATGTCGTCAAGGTTGTGACCTGTTAACAGAAGCGAGCACCTGTTCTCCCTTGCCCAGGAGTTCATGGTCCTCCTTCTCAATATGCCGCAAACAGTGCACGGATTGGGCCCGCTCTCTTTGATCAACTCATCTAGTGCCTTTCCGTAGATTTCTTTGAAGCCAAGCACATCCAGAGGGACGGATAGCTCTTCGCATACCTTCATAGATAGTCCCACCGATGACGGCCTGTAGCCATCTATTCCCTCGTCCACTGTTAAGGCTCTTAGGGAAACCCCTTTGATCTTTGAACTGAGTTCGTGCATCAAAGAAAGGCACAGGAGCGAGTCTTTTCCCCCTGAGACGGCGATGCCAATGGTCCCCTTTCTACCAAAGGCATCGTAGGTCCTGAGCTCTTTCTTACAACGCCTCATGATGTCCTTGAGGAAATGGTCGGCGCAGAGGTGCTGTCCTGAGTACCTAAGGTAGATAACTGATCTTTTGGGACAGCTGTCGCACGGAAGGGGCATCGGCAGGCAATCCATTAGCGCTTACTTAACGGTTTACGGTACTGGGAACGATGCTTCACTCGTTCTCCCTGATGAGATGGTTGCACCATGTGCAGCGGTGGTTCCAGAGCCCGGAGAAGGTGCTATCGCCCGGAGCGAGCACCCTGTAGGGGGCACCGCACCTGGGGCAGTTGCCCACCCTTACGCTCCTATAGTCCAGGAACATCTTCTCATTGGGCTGGGGAGGGATGATGGTCATTGGTCTCTCGATGGCGACCTCTTCTATGTCCTCGACCACAAGGGTGGTCGAGAGGTGGTCGGTCAGCTTCTGCCTGGTGTCGAGCGCTGTACCGTTTCCCGCGAGCTGGTCCACGAGCGGACCGATGAACGTAAGTGTGGCCGAGAGGTTCCTAAGAACGGCTGGACCGAACCCTGGTCCGTCCTCGCGTCCCACAACCCTTAGTGAGAATATCGCCTTGCCCAACGTCCTTGTGCCCATGCCATCCAGCACCATCTTGTAAGCCGTTGTCAGGAGCCCTGTAAGGATGTAGAGCAGAACCCACCCGACCAAACCCGCCATATCAACCCCTATTATGATCAGGAAGATCAACGATAACACGAAGAAGAGCAGTACATCAGCGACATAGGCCGAGGCCCTTTTAACAAAATAATTACCTGTCCTCGGATACCTGTCGAAGTCCAAAGCTGATTCCTCAAGGTCCCTCTGCATGGAACACACCCTAGGTTCATAGAATATGTGTAAATATATAATACTATTGCAAATAATAGATACCTTTGCGAACTCACGAAGGCCTGGGCGTGACCTTACTGTTCGAATTCGAGCTCTTCCTGATCTCCTGTAGGAGCTCCATCTCCAGACGGTCCGCCTCCTGTTCCAGCTCGAGTTCGGACTGTGCTGTCCTTCGCTCCTCTTCATCGTGGGGGAACTCCACCTTGGGCAGAGGGGAATTGCGCTGTTCCTTCATACCTTGCCCCTTTTCACGGACGACGCTGTCCAGGACCTTCATCACGAGGTTCACCGTTATAGGCTCCTTCATCAATGAAGCGTAGGCGGTCACCCTGTTGAACCCTCCCTGCAGCTCCCGGACGTTGGAGTCCAGATAGAAGGCGAGGTAGTCGAGGACCTCGACCGATATGGAGAACCCCTCCTTCTGCGCAAGGTTCACGAGTATCTGTTTCCTGCCCTCGAACGTCGGTACCTTGATATCGATTATTAGACCTCCTTCGAACCTGGACCTTAGCCTTGTCTCAAGCTCCTGTATCTCTGAAGGGGGCCTATCTGAGCACAACACGATCTGTTTCTGTGAGTTGTAGAGGTGATTGAACATGTGGAAGAACTCCGTTTGGGTCTTCTCCTTCCCTGAGAGGAGCTGGATATCATCTATCAAAAGGACATCCATCTCTTCGTACCTGTTCCTGAAGACCCCAATGTCCCCCGCCTCGAGAACCCTTATGAGCTCGTCGGTCAGCTTCTCGGTGGATGTGTATAGGACCCTCAGACCAGGTTCTCTCTCAAGCATCCTGTTCGCTATCGCCTGGAGAAGGTGTGTCTTTCCTACCCCTACAGGGCCAAAGATGAAGAGCGGGTTGTACCGCCTTCCTGTACCGGAGGCAACTGCCTCGGATGCAAGGTAAGGGAACCTGTTGGAATCATCAACGACGAAGTTGGAGAAGGTCTTATCCTTGAGGATCGGGGCGGAAAGCCTGTCAATTACTACTGGAACGGCCGGTTGGGTTTGGGTCAGTGGGGCGGTAGAGGCCGCTACCATATCGGTCCGGTCACCCATTCCAGTGGAATCCTTCAAATCGAGTTTTGTCGCACCCTGGACAGACCCTTTCGCTCTCTCTTTACCGTCCGGGACCGACCTGGAGCGCTCATCTACCATGGCCTCAAAGGCCTTCTGCTGTTTCTGGAGCAGGTCCAACCACTGTTCCTGGAGGCGTGTTATGGACTCCTCCATCTTCATTATCCGCCTCTCCTGTTCCTGGGTCTTTGCCCTTTCGCTCTGGAGCTCCCTCTCAGATACTGTTTCTGTGTGGGGAGGTTGGACCTTGGTCCTAACATCCAACTCGTCAGGGATAGGTCTGGCCTTTAGCGCCCTTTCGCGCTCTCCACGGGCCGCCTTGCCCTTTCTCTTCCTGCCGAACATGTCTAGAAAACCCATGGTGCATCCCTTTTGACGGTCTTTTTAGGACTGTTAACATTGGATGTTCGCATATTAATGCTTTCGACCTTTTTTTCGCGTCAAGGGAATTTGGTCCCCCTACCTGGGGCCAACTGGTCGACGATCTCCTTGGTGACGCCTGTCAGCACCGGGGGCCGGTCCCCCATCTCCTTGACCGAAGAGGCGCCAGATAGGAACAATGCGATCCTAAGCTCTTCGAGGATGACCTCTATCTCTTCCGATAGCCTATCATACCCTTTGGAGGCCGCCCTGAGGAGCGTCCATGCCATCCCGCCGGAGGAAGCTCCGAGCGAGAGTGACCTTGCTATGTCCAGGCCGGTCCGTAGGCCTCCGGTGGCTATCACTGGGAGACCTACCTTCGCAACGATGACGGAAACCGGGGTTGGCAGTCCCCAATCTCGGAAGGTGGCCCCGAGCCTTGATGCCCTACCAGTAGGGTCGTTCCTGAACGATTCGACGGCAGAGAACGAGGTCCCTGATAGCCCTCCCACATCAATGGCGCTCACGCCCGCGTGCTTAAGCGAAAGGGCGCACCCTCTAGAGATGCCAGACCCCGTCTCCTTGGCCACCAGTTTGACATGACCGGAAACGTTCCTTATGTTCTCAATGAGGCCGAAGGCATTGGTCTCCCCCTCAGGCTGGACGACCTCTTGCAGGTAATTGAGGTGGATGCAGACAGCATGAGCACCTATCATGTCCCTTGCCCTTTCAAAGAGAGCGACATTGAAAGGAACCGCAGACTTTGGGCCCTTCCTCCGACCAGGGCTTGCCTGGGGAGCACCGATGTTACCAAGGAGAAGAGGGACCTCAAAATCCTTCACTGCTGTGTAGCTTCCGAGGTAACGGCCCTCCTCGAGCCCTCCCCTCTGCGAACCTACCCCCATCCCTATACCATGCTCCTCGGCGGCCTTGGCAAGGAGCCTATTATAGGTCCCGGCCTTCCTGCTCCCTCCGGTCATCGCCGCTATTATGAGCGGGGCTGCCAGCTTCCTGCCAAGGAGCTCTGTCCCTAGGTCGATATCCTCAAGGTCACATCGGGGGACGGCCTCATGGACCAGTAGGATGTCGTCCCAATGGTTCCTTGTTGCCTGGACGTCCCGCTCAAGGCATATCTGTATGTGGTCGTCCTTACGTTTTCGAATGTCCATAACCTTCCCCTCAATGGGTAACGAGACAACTGCCTTTCTGGCAGGTCCTCTCTCCCGCAAATGGTCCAAAGAACGTCCCTGTGGTCGATCCGGACAACGCCAGGGCAAGGTTCCTACCGATATCCCCCCCAATGATCCTGGCCTCTGTTCCTGTTGCGGCGATCCTATGGCAGGCAAGGACCTTGCCAAGGATGCCTCCACTGGCGTCACTGGTGCCCCCTTCCGCATCTATCATATCGTTCCAGCTTTCCCATTGGGAGTGGACCATCTCCGGTGTAATGTTGCTGACAGGGGCCGTACCTCCCTTACCATCAGGGAGAAGGAAACCATCCTCTTCCATGCACATTATCGCTCTATCTATCTTACCTAGACATGAACCGGGTCCATCAGAACAGATCATCGCTGATAGCTCATCGCCGGAGACCACGGACCATCCACCGCCCTCATCCGGGACAAGGTCCCCCCTGAGTAGCGGTACACCCCCCCTGTCCAAGACCTTCTTTATAGGCCTGAGGTCCAAAGAGACTATGGAACCAGAGTTCGCTTCCATGATATCGGAAGGGGATATGGAAATCACCGGGACCCGCTCCCTGCCCAATATGCGAAGGAGGCTCTCTGTCAACTGCTCCATTCTCCATTTGACCTCCCAGGCGGTCATAGCCTCCTTACCCCTGGCTACGCCCATCTTCCATCTTAGGACCGTCCTGTGGCCGTGCGTCCCACCACCATGGACAAGGATAAGACCTTTCTCAGCCATAGGTTGCAGGACCCTTCCTAGCTCCCTGAGCCGGTTCTCCTTTAGCCTATAGCTCCATGATGTCTCGTTCCAGCAATAGGGCGGTTTCACGTCCGACCCTTTATAGGTTATCAGAGATCCCCCGAGCTTGACCAGGTCCATCTTATCCCCTTTACATGATAAGGTGTGGGGCATATAATGATTTTTAATCGATCGTCGTCAAACCGTTATAGGGCGGGAGTAGGTCCAAACATTGAACCTCTCTCCGGACGAGCGGTCCTCCAACTCTCTTCTACCGATCGGTACAAGTTCTGTCCCCGATGAGATCGTTTCCATTTCCCATTCCCATGGGGTTAGGACCATGGCCTTTCCGCTTTTGGTCAGGTAGGGGCTGACATCAGTTAGGAAACGTCTTACTAACCCATAGGATGTGGGGTGGCCCGAGAGCGGTAACCCCTCCCTCTCCGATAAGCCTCCAGAGGATGGGAGATAAGGCGGATTGAAGGCCGCAAGGTCGATCCTGGCCACCCATCTAGCATTGACCCCTTCCAGCAGATCAGATAAACAGACCTCGGCCTTAAGGCCGTTCAGTTCAAGGTTCCTCCTTGCCAGTGACAAGGCCTTTGGTTCTCTGTCAACCATCAATACTTCCCATCCCTCACTCGCAGCCGCAAGGCCGTTCAGACCAGCTCCGCAACCCATGTCAAGGAAGGTCCCCTTTCCTTCCTTGAAAAGGGGAACAAGCTCATGGAAGAACAGGAGCGTATCCTCCTTGACAGGATAGACCAAGAGAGACTCCTGATATGCCAACCCTTCCAGCTCGAACCTTCCTTGCATCCATCAGCTTAAGGGTCATTCGGTATCATATACCGTTCGTATCGGACCGCAAAGCATTATAGCCCTTGAAGGATTGGCCCCAATGGGCTGTCCGATTTGTGCGCCAAGCTGTTCATGAAGGACCCACTGGACAAGGTGGAATATGCCCCCAAGAGGCTCAGGGCGTTCGTTGACCTTGTTCGCCCCTTCACCCTTTTAGCTCCGGTGATAGGGGGGCTTTCCGGGGCGATGCTGGGGCTCATTGTAGAAGGGAACATACACTCGTTCGATGTCGTACCCTCTCCTCCGTTCCTGATCTGGCATGGTTTCCCTTTCTTTCAGGTACTATCAGGGATAGCTGCTCTGGTGTTCCTGAATGCTGGGTCGAATTCCCTGAACCAGGTCTACGATGCGGATATCGACAGGATAAACAAACCATACAGACCGATACCTCAGGGGGTGATAACGGAAAAGGAGGGGATTTGGATCGCAGGCCTTCTTTACGCGATATCGATATGGAGGGCGGCCATGGTCAACCGGACGTTCCTCATGTTGATATGCGTTCTGGCCTTGATAACGATAGCTTATTCGGTACCTCCCCTGAGGCTCAAGAGGAGGGTATGGGTCTCCAATCTATCCATCGCCGTGCCAAGAGGGATGTTGGGCCTTGTCGCGGCATGGACCATAACGGCTGACATAGGCTCGGCGGCCCCTTGGGTCATGGGGTCGGTCATGGCCATATTCCTGACGGGGTCGATTACCACGAAAGACATAACGGACATCGAGGGTGACCGCGCTTTCGGGATGAGGACCCTGCCGGTCGTTTATGGCAAGAGGAGGGCCATACTCCTTTCCGCACCATTCTTGGTGGCCCCTTTTCTCCTTATGGTGCTCTATTGGTACCTTGAGCTCCTTCCCAGCAGTTCGATCTTCATGGCTGGGATATTCTTTTTCTGGTCGTTGTTCCTGATATATCAGCTCGTTCGTTCCGGCGACAGGGAGGACGTCCATTTCGAGAACTCCCCCGCATGGAAACAGATGTACCTGATGCTGATGGGATTGCAGCTCGGTTTCCTAGTGGTCTTCCTCGTATAATTCCCTCCCTTTAGGTAGCTATCGCACTTCTGGAAGGTTTTATTATCGTCACCTCCCTCTCTATCGGACATGAAAGACCCTGATGGGACCGACAAGGCCGGGTCGGTTATTGGCACTTCGACGGTCCTGGAAACCACCCTGAAGGCCATGTCCTTCCAACTTTGCGATAGATGCCTGGGAAGGCTCTTTGCGAAATATGGGTTCGGGCTCACGAACGAAGAGAGGGGTAAGGCTGTAAGATTGGCCCTTGCCTTACAAATTGAGAGGTATGATGATGTCGGGGCGTTGGATAATAACGTAGTAAAAAGGTTACCGGTCCATCAACCCAAATCGGACCATGCCATGCATGTTGATGGTGTCGAGAAAGAGGGTAGTGATTGGGTGGATGGTGGGACCAGGTCGTTCCATAGACCATGGCAGGAGGACGATCAGGACCAGCATGGCCGATGCTGGACCTGTCAAGGGATCTTCGACAAGCTCGATGCACTGAGCGAATTGGTGATAACCTCCTCCAATGGGTATGAGCACACATCCTTTCAGATAGGCTGCAGGCTCGATCCGGGCACGGCAGACCGGGAGGGGAGGGTGCTTAAGGTCACGGGGGCCACAGGGGCAGAACCGATCTCTGAGGAGCTCAATAGGGAGGTCGGCAAGCGTGTCCATGCTATCTGGACGGAGAGGACCTTCGACAGGAGCGCACCTGAGATAACCTTCATCATCGACCCGCTCTTCTTGACGGTCGACCTGCAGGTAAAACCCATTTTCGTCTTTGGCAGGTACAGAAAGCTCGAGAGGGGCATCCCGCAAACAAGGTGGCCATGCTCTGTTTGCGGTGGTCGGGGATGCGAAAGGTGCGGAGGGACCGGGAAGATGTACGATACCTCCGTGGAAGAACGGATCGGAGAACCCTTCAAGGAGGCGTCATTAGCGCTCGATTATGTTCTGCACGGGATGGGTCGTGAGGACATAGATGTGATAACGGTAGGTAACGGCAGGCCTTTCATCCTTGAGCTAACTAGGCCGATGAAGAGGACCCTGGACCTCATATCCATAGGCCAAAAAGTGGCTGTCCTCTCCAGGGGTATGGTGGAAATAGACTCCCTTAGGATGGCCCAACGCTCTGAGATCCCCAAGGTCAAGGACGGGGCGCATCTCAAGAGGTATAAGGCCAAGGTGACGTTCGGTGCTCCCCTGGATGAAGCAACCCTTAAATACAACATCACTTTACTTGCTCAAAGCCCTATAAAACAGAGGACACCGGAAAGGGTTTCGCATAGAAGGGCAGACAAGGTGCGGGAAAGGTCGGTACACAGGTCGAGCGCGACGCTCTTCCCTGACGGAACGGCCGAGATCGAGCTCCTTGCCGACGGAGGGCTCTACATCAAGGAGCTGCTCCATGGCGATGAGGGAAGGACGGATCCCTCTCTCTCTTCCCTACTTGGAACCTCGGTCAAGGTCCTGAGCCTTGATGTGGTGGAGGTCCTCTATCAACAGGAGAACCAGGCCCGAAAGGGGTGAGCATATATGGTGAAGCGGTCCAAGGGAATAATGGCGAACACAAGGCAGACCCTCAAGAAGAAACCGAGAGATAGGGGGATGCCTCCTATAACCGGCTACCTTAAGGACTTCGAGATAGGCGAGAAGGCGAACATTGTCATAGAGTCGTCCAGCCAGAAAGGACAGCCCCACAAGAGGTTCCAAGGTCTGGTAGGCACCATCGTCGAAAGGCGTGGTCGGGCCTATGTCGTGAGGGTCCAGCTTCCGAACAGCTACAAGGATGTCATTGCGCGTCCCGAGCACTTGAAGAGGGTCGGTTGACGATCACACCGGTAGACTGGCCTGTGGACCTTGCTCGATCCTATGTAGAAAGTATTTAATCGACCTAAGGACTTGACAGGAACCATCGGTCTGACCATCTAAAAACGATCGTTATAAGGAGAAGAAGAATATGGTAGGTGAAGAGGACAGCGGAAAGCCCCTGACCCATGATGAGGTCCGGAAGATACTCGAGAAGAGCTTAAAGAGGCCTCTTTCGATATACGACGGTCCCGAAGAGGCCGTACCAAAGACCGTTGTCATTGATGATGGGGCGGCTTCGGATGGAGGAGAACCCTCTGAGGTCCCGGTCCAGGACCCAATGGACAAGGTTAGCTTCGAGAAGAGGGCTACGTTGGACCATGTGAAGAACTTTACCAGGATAGATTCCAAGAAGGCACAGGTCATGATCAAGGAGCTACTGAAGATAGAGAGGGTCACGGAGCTCCATGCTCTCAAGATCGCAGAGCTCATGCCCAGGGACGAGACCGAGCTCAGGACCGTTTTCGCAAAGGAAAGGTATACGATCGAACCTGAAGAGCTCAAGAAGATGCTCGATGTGATAGATTCGCATCGGTGAACCGACGCAGGTAGGGTCCGAGGGAGGGATTGTCTTGGAGGATTTCGCTTACATACTCGATTACCTGCCACAAGGCCATCCGGAGAGGAAGACGTTCAAGAGAGAACCTATGGCGTTCGGGCTGGGCGAGATGGAGTTCAAGCTTCTGGAGCTCACCCCCAAACCTAACATCCAAATGACCCCTGGGGAAAGGGTCTATATCGGTAAGGATATGGAACAGAGGACCAAGGTCCTCCATGTCAAGAGACGGGTGAACTTCTCTGAGCTGACCTCTGCTGCCCAGACAGAGCTTCCTTTCATAATAGAAGGCATCATCAAGAGGGACGAGGAACGCTTCATCAGGTTCTTCAATGACGCCCAGGCAATATCGACCAGACTCCACATGCTAGAGCTTATCCCAGGGCTTGGTAAGAAGACCATGTGGCATATAATCGAGGAGCGGAAGAAGGGCCCCTTCAAGTCATTCCCGGACCTGACAACTAGGATCAGCTCTCTCCATCAACCGGAGAAGCTCATAATGAAGAGGATCCTCCAGGAGATGGAGGACACCTCCGAGAAGTACCATATCTTCATCAGGTTCTGATCGATACTCGATACTGGTCCAAATTTTTTTTTTAATTTTCACTCTATGTTTTTATTTTATGGCTTACCTTTGGTAGACCAAGGTAGGACAATAGGAAAAATATATTTATTAAGAGTGATATAAAGGTCAGACCTTGGTAGGACCTAAGTATGCCAAGGTGCCTCGAATGAACTATGGGATGCATGCGGGGGATAACGGGTATTGCTCCCGTAACAGGGCACATCGAAAAGGGGGTGGGCCCACGCCACGAATGAGCAGCAAAATGACCATAAAGCTCGAACCGGAACTCCTTAGACGGCTCCAGGCCATAGCCGAGCGCGAAGGGGGAACGGTCAGCAACAGTGTCCGCAGAGCAGTGATAGACTACATAAGGGAGCAGAGCGAGCCGGGGAGTGCGAACGAACTTAGGATGGACCTGACGCTGATGGAAACATCTATGATAACACAGCTCGTCAGGATAGGGGTCATCAGGGAGCCACAGGAGCTTTTCCACAAGGCGTTCGATAATTATGTGTCGGGTGGAGATCTAATTAAGGCCATAGACCTGACAAGGACCCTCAGCCAGATGAAGGAGTTCCCCTCCACGGTGCCCATTACCACGCAGAAACAGAGGTTGGACCCTCTTCAGGTCCTGGAAGAGGGTGAGGACGATGAGGTCGTAGAGGGGTGAAATAAGGGGCCTGAAAAACCAGGCCCCATTCTTTATAGATCTCTTGGTCGGTTCAAAGGGATGGTGAACGGACCTTGGTCGGAAGAAGGTCGGACCAGAAGAACCACACTATGGGAGGACCAACGCTCCATGAGCCCGAGGTCCACATGCTTTGCATCTACGGTAGTGTGGAAGAGATACTTGATAACATGGAGAAGAAGAACATTCCAAGAAAGCTTATTCAGAGGGTCCTGAACCTTCTCATCGGGCTATCGCTCAAGGGATATGAGGGAAGGTCCATAGGGACCATTATGCTCATAGGTGACATCGAGGGCGTAAGGAAACATACCACCCAGATGATAATAAACCCGTTCAAGGGATGGAACGAGGTAAATATCCTGGACCCCACCTACCAATCAACCTTCGAGTCCTTCAGCCAGATAGATGGGGCAATGGTCATCGACTCCCGTGGTATGGCTCATTATGCGGGCAGGATGATACACGTCCGCGGTGAGACCGAGTGTTCGGCCGCGGTGGACGGGTCCTCTGTACCCAGGAAGAAAGGGTCAGGAACGAGATGGAGGGCGGCAAGGTTCATCACCGAGAGGACGAGGACTGTCGCTCTTACGCTTTCCAGCAGCGGTAACATCACCGCATTCATGAACGGGAGGGAGGTGGGCAAGCTCGAGAGGAGGGTCTGCTCCTTCAAAGAAGGTGAGGCACCCGTCCTGGTATTCCCACCCTCCGTGAATGGCCCATCAATCTAGGAATTGGGAAGCTATTAAATATACGTAGATTTCTATGAACACGCTCGCAGTTTGTGAATCGGAGAATATGGAAGCATACATGGTCAGTATCGAAGGTGGGTAGATTTGAAGGAAGGTCTGGATAGTAAGAAGAGGGCCGAACTGACGGACCTTGAGGTCCCTCAGGAGGGAGAGAGCCCGTCCGGGGGTGGGTCAGGACCGGATATCGGGGACCAGCTGAAGGACCTGCTCAACGATGAGGAAATGGGCTTGTTCTCGGAGCTTCTCAGGAAGGTGGAGAGCACGGGCGAGCTCAATAAGGAACTGAACCTTGACCTTTCACAGTTCACCGAAAGGGTCGAGAGCGTTGTTGACTCCATAGATCGGATAGAGAACATAGAGAGGAACCAGATGGAGAGGCTCCTCTATAAGGGGGGTATCGCTCCGGTCGTTCCAGGTGATTCAAACATACCAGCGGCAGAACCGATATCGGACACTCCTACAATAACGGGAAGTGCCGAGGTTGCCCCTTCCTTACCCATAATAGAGTCACTTCCAGGGACCCCGGTCGGGGGTGAGGTCCATATCGAGGTCACAGGGAGCGAACCGTATGCGGAGATCAAGACCGGTCCTGCTATACAACCGGTCTACGAGGTCGCTCTTGGGGCATACGGCCCCAATCTCGATAAGGTCCTTGTCAAGCTCAGAAAGCTGGCCGAGCTGAAGGTCCAGAGGTCCGAGCTCAAGGAAGCAAGGGACCTTGTAAATATCGCTATGAAGGTCGGTGGTGGCACCGAGACGTTCATGCGCGAATATATGGTCCTTTTACAGGAACTTGGCCTAGAGATGCCCCCAGCAGGACCGGTGGACACCCATGGGAGCCCTGAAGAAGGGAGGGTACCTGTCCAAGAGGTTGAGCGGATCGAGGAGGCCCGTGTGCTCGCCCCGGAGCTCGCAGAACAGATCGGGTCCCTCCAGAAGAGGGCCAGGTCCGCCTTGAACCAGCTCAAGATTATGATAGAAAACGCCAATCTGGTGGGAGTTGATCACGACAAGGTGAACACATTGTTCCAGGAGGCCAATGCCCTGTTCAGGGATAACAGGTTCCATAAGGCTCACCAAGTTGCCCTTTCAGCGCTCTCGACAATAAAGGACAGGGTAAGGGACAATATTGATGTCCAGCTGCAGAACGACCTCTTCCAGGCAAGGGAGCTCCTGGACGAACTTGCTAGGTCCGATGAGCATTTCGATGTGATGGTCATAGAGGACCTAAGGGAGCAGTTGGACAAGGCAATGAAATTCTATCTTACCAACGAGTACGAGAGGGCCAACCTTATGGGCAAGACAGTGATGGTCGCCCTAAAGGAACTAAAAGAGCCGGAGGGGAACAGGGTAAAGGAGAAGGTCCTTGAGATCAAACACGATGTCAATCTTATCAAGGAGCAGAACCTTGGTCTAGAGGGATTGAAAGAGGCTGAGGAGATCGTTCGATCGATGGACGAACTTATATCCAAACGCGACTATTCCAACTGCACAAAGCTCATGGAGAACCTTAGGCCCATGGTCCTTGAACTGAAAAAGAAGGGCGAGGACTATTCGAGGTCCAAGGAGATGAGCATCCGGTTGACAAATAGGATAGCTAGGCTGTCCCAGGGCGATTACGACCTAAGAGAGGTAGAAAAGAAGGTAAGTTACCTTAAGAGCTACTTCCAGGAAGGAAGGTATGAGGATGCGCTCCTAATAGGTGGTGAGATAGAGGTTTACTTGGAATCCATGGAGAACCTTAAAAAGGAAGTGGAGGCCAAGGAGGTCTTCACAGAGCTCGAGAACCTCATGCTGCATGTAGATGAGATGGAGGGGGCGGAAAGGCTCAAGGATGAGTTCGGTGTCCTTAGGTCCAAGTACGTGATGGGGGACCACAATCAGGTCAAGACCCAGGGAAAAGAGCTCCTTGAGACCATGAGAAAGAAGACCAAGGCCCTGACGGTCGAGAGGGCCAAACGTATCTCCTCCTCGGTCATAGAGTCTAAGCTCCTGGTGATGAAGCTCCGTTCAATGAACAGGGACACTACGGAGCACGAGAGGGCAGCACGGAAGGCGAGGACCCTGATAAAGGAGGGGAACCCCGTCGAAGGATTGCGGCAATTGGACCGGGTCAATACAACGATGAGGGACGAACTCCAGCAGAACGTGGACTTCCTAAGGAACTATGTTTCGATCTACAGGGACTCGATAGAGGTCCTTCTTGACAGGTACAGGTCAGAACCCGTGACCTATTATATCCGGAACAAACAGATACCCATCCTTAGGAGGATGGAGCAGCTCGGGAGGCTAAATAAGGCCTTAGAGAGCTATCGGAAATTGGAGAATAGGTTCTCGGACCTGAAGGTACCTCTGGACAAGAGGGCCGAAATCGAGTCCAACCTCACAGACCTCAGGTTCGAGCTCTACAAGAGGAAGGACCTGGGCCTTGACATAACCGAACCTCTCTCCATATATACAAGAGCCCAGAAGTTCTTCTCGGAGGGGAATGTAATAGTGGCAGAGTACCTGACCGAGGTGACCAAGAGGTACTATGAGAGGTTCCTTCCAATGCGTTGAGGGGAGCCTCCTCATTCGATAGGATTAAGTAAATCCTTCATCTGATGTCGTCCGGGGCTCGATATGAAGCTTTTGCTCATCCATTCCGACCATATGGAATACAGCACCACCAAGGCGATCAAGAACCTGGCCGAGGAGGGCATGGACGCATCAGGCAGGATGGAAGAATGCCTTGTGGCGTTCTGCACGGTCGAATCGAAGGACCATTCCCATTTCGACGCCGTCGTTCTGAATGCGATGAAGGAGATAGTGGATGTGGCCATCAAGGTGGACACCAAGAAGGTCATGCTCTACCCCTATGCCCATCTTAGTTCCGACCTCGCACCCGCTAATGAGGCGATCGCGATCCTAAAAGGGGTCGAAAACGGCCTGAAGGAGAAGGAGCTCGAGGTCAAGAGGTCCCCGTTCGGTTGGTACAAGGCCTTCGAGATCAGGTGCAAAGGGCACCCGCTCTCAGAGCTGTCCAAGGAGGTCCGCCCTTACGAGGAAAAGCCTAAAAAGGCCGAGGAGAGCAAGGCCCTTGAGGCCGAGAAGAAGGCCAGATCAGAATGGTTCGTCCTGGACCTAGATGGTAGGCTCCATCCGGTCAGGGATGAGAACGGTGAGGTCGTAGGTTTCGACCTGACCGGGAAAGAGGACCTTAAGAGGTTCCTTCACTACGAGATATCCAAGAGCAGGGCAGTGACCGATGAGCCACCGCACGTGAGGTCGATGAGGGCCCTTGAGCTCGCCGATTACGAACCCGGGTCCGACCCCGGGAACCTGAGGTACTACCCCAAGGGCAGGCTGATGAAATCCCTCTTGGAAAGGTATGTGACCCAGAGGGTCAAGGGATACGGCGGGATGGAGATAGAGTCACCAATAATGTACGATATCGAACACCCATCCCTCAAGTCATACCTCCACCGCTTCCCGGCAAGACAATACACCATCGATACCCCTGATAAGAGGGTGTTCCTACGCTTCGCCGCATGCTTCGGTCAGTTCCTCATGGCCCATGATGCGACCATGTCCTACAAACAGATGCCAGTGAGGCTCTATGAGCTCACAAGGTACAGCTTCAGGGTCGAGCAGAGGGGGGAGCTCTCCGGATTGAGAAGGCTTCGAGCCTTTACGATGCCTGACTGCCATGCCCTATGCGCGGGGCTCGACCAGGCCAAGGAGGAGATGATGGTCAGGTTCCATCTGGCGCGATCGATCTTGAAAGAGACGGGGTTCGAGATCCCATCAGAGCTCCAGATGGCCATTAGGGTCACCAAGGAGTTCTACGATGAGAACACCGAGTTCGTCAAGGAGATGGTAAGGGCTCACGGAGCCCCCGTTCTCCTTGAGATGTGGAGGGAGCGGTTCTTCTACTTCCTCCTCAAGTACGAGTTCAACTTCGTCGATGCCATGGGCAAGGCATCCGCCCTGACGACGGACCAGATAGATGTGGAGAACGGGGAGCGCTACGATATCAGGTACACTGACAAGGACGGGAACGTTCAACACCCGTTCATCCTCCACCTGTCACCGTCCGGCGCGATAGAAAGGGTGATGTACGCGCTCCTTGAGAAGGCCCATCTCAAATCTTTGAAAGGTGAGCCCACCACTCTACCGTACTGGCTCTCCCCGACCCAGGTCAGGTTCCTGCCCGTGTCCGAGGAGTTCATCCCCCTTTGCAAGGAGCTCTCGATGAAACTTGTGGGGGTACGTACCGATATTGATGATAGTGACAGGACCGTCGGTAGGAAGATTAGGGACGCCGAGAAGGAATGGGTCCCCTACATAGCTGTGGTGGGAGAGAAGGAAGCTACCACCGGCAAGCTCACTATCAGGAAGAGAGAGGCCGGTAAGCCCCAAGTCGAAATGACGTTCCAGGAGCTTGCAGCTGAGCTTTTCGAAAAGCAAGGTGGCAAGCTTTGGGACACTTTAGGGGTCCCTGAGTTACTGACCAAGAGACCTAAATTCGTTGGTTGATTGGACCATTGTATCAAATTATGGTATAATTATTTAAATGACATGCCCCTAATAAAAAATAATAGGGGGTTTGAAAATGAAGGTAATGATAGCCGAATCGAACGATGCGTACAGGATAATGTTGGAACAGGTCGTTAAGGGTGAGGACCATAAAGTGATGTCGTTCAATAATGGGACCGAGGCATTGAAGGCCTATGAACAGAGCAAAGATATTGATGTGGTCTTTTCCGATAGGGAACTTCCAGGTCTTGATGGATTGGAGCTTTCGAAGAGGATCAGGCAGGTGGATAAGGTCCGGGGCAAGGACAGTTATATCATACTTACCGCAGATCGTGGCGGTAAATGGGATATCATGCAGGCAATGGAAATGGGTGTCAATGACCTTATCACCAAACCCTATGCACATGACCTTGTCACAGATCGGCTCAGATCATCCATGATTCATTTCATCCTACCTCATGGTGAGGAAAGACCGCTCGAGAGCGATCCCATTGCACATCTTCTAATGGAGCACAAGATCCTTCGCTTCCAGGGCAAGAAACTGGAAGAGCTCATAGAGAAGATAGATGAAGAATCGAGCCAGAAATTGGAGAAATGGTTGGGCGGAAGGATGTTCGTCCTGGAGACCGACGTCCATCAGGACAAGGAAAGCTCATTGTCCATAACATTTCTGGAAAGGCTCGTAAAGGCCCAAGGTGAGGAAATTAGGGGGATCTCCGAGTCTTCCGCTGAATGGGTCGAGAAGGAGCATCAAGAGCTCGAAAATGTCGTAAAGAACGTCAAGGATAATTTCCACGAATACATGGAAGCCTTGGCCAAGCCCAAAGAGGATATTAAAGATTTCAATATAATGGAGCATATAAAGGATTACCCCGCCTTTTGCTTGAAATGCGATAAAAAGGTCGGGATATCGAAAGCATCCCTTTTCCAGATGGAGAATGGGTCATATGCGTTCAAGGGTGAATGCGACCAATGCGGGTCCGGTGTCACGACCATAATCGGTAGGACCATAGATGCCTCTCAAAAGAACATCAAGCTAAAGAGGTCCCTTAACAAATATCTTAGTATTCTCAACGAGCATCTGGGTAGGGAAGAGAAGTTGTATTTTCCTCTAATCAAGAAGTATTTTACGCAGGCAGACAATGAGAGGCTGATGCTGGATTTCGAGAGGATCGAGAAGGAGTATGGGATAGATAGGATCGGCAAGGATTTCAAGCTTCTTGAATGATACCACCTACGAATCATGGGCAATTGTTCGATTTGGTAAGGTCCACGGTCCATCAAAGTTGAAATCCCAACGAACCTACCAAGGTAGGATCACTTCGGGAATGTGAAGAAAACGCTCTCGATGGAGAACGAACCCTTGACTATATCGCATATCTCCTGGGCATATGGCCTGTTGAGCAGCGGCACTGCCATGTAATAGAACGGTGGTTGGACCGGGATGTCGAAGAGGGCGTTGTTCACTGCCTGGGAATAATTGGAGACCTTCTTGAGCATGGAGAGCTCCTCCATGTCGGATATATCGCTCTCAAGGACCCTTCCGTAATCCAGATGGCCCCCTTCATCTAGCTGGGTGATGTAATCAAGGAACTCTGGGCTGAAGCCCTCCCGCTCCTCATCCCATTTCCTATAGAAAAGGACACCCAGCCCCTGTTTGCCGTCATCTGCATCTGGGACATCTGCACCTCCCTCTACCTCGTCCATTTCCGCGATGTCATCGGGGGGAGATGGGAGCATGGGGGAATGGAACATTTGGGTCCCATATAAGCATATCCGATGGATGTTCAGTTCCACGCTGCCATCCTTTGCTGGACACAGACATCCTTGAAACACGATAGGATAAGGGCCTCCTAGGAAAACCTTCGTCCACCCCTCCCTCCGCACCTATTATATGCCACCTCCATCGATTTGTCTGGGGGATCGATCTCATGAAGATACTCCACACCTCTGACTGGCATCTAGGAAAGACCGTTCATGGCCAGTCATTGGATGTGGACCAGGAGCATGCCGTTCTCGCCGTAGAGCGTGAGCTCTCTGAGGGTTACAAGGCCATATTGATCGCAGGGGATGTTTTCGACAGGGCGGTACCTCCTACATCGGCCGTGGAGCTCCTATCAGGCTTCCTTGAGAGGGTGAGCTCCCTCGGCATAGAGGTTATAATCATCCCGGGGAACCACGACAGCCCCGAGAGGCTTGATTTCATCTCCGGCATTGTCCGTAAGCAAGGTCTCCATCTACGTTGCAGGTACGAACAGTGCTTGGAGCCCGTTCTCATTGGAGACGGTGATGAGAAGGTCCAGGTCTTCACGCTGCCGTTCGTCGAGGAGGCGGTTGTGAAGGAGCTGTTCCCTGAGGCCGGGCTAACCGACCATATCTCGGCCGTGAACTTCTTGATCTCCAAGATGAAGAAGGCAAGTAATAGAGGCGTCCCGTCCATCCTTGTGGCCCATGAGTACACCGGAAGTGACGTGGTAAGCTCTGAATCGGAAAGGGAGCTGCTTGTCGGAGACCAGGGTAGGGTCCCCTCAGCGCTCTTCTCCGGATTCGATTATGTAGCCCTAGGCCACCTTCACGGCCCTCAGACCGCATCCATAGAGGGCAATGCGGTTTACAGCGGCTCCATCCTCCAATATTCTTTCTCCGAGAGCTCGCATGAGAAGGGAGCGATGTCCCTTATTGTCGAAGATGGAAAGATAGAGGTACACAAGGTCAAGATACGACCATTGAGAAGAATGACGGTCCTCAACGACACCCTTGACAACCTTCTAACCTTTTCAGGATATGAAGGTTTTAAGGACGATTATGTCTGTCTTTCGATCACCGGATCGGGCCATCATTATGAGGTCCAGTCCAAATTGAGGGAACGCTTTCCGCACTTGCTCGAGATCAAGATGCCTGACCTGACAGGAGGTCCCACGGACAGATCGGCCGTCCGGAGGGCATTGGACTCTCCAAGGGAATTATTCTCATTGTTCCTGGACCGCTTCGGTTGGGACGACCCGGTCAAAAGGGCAAGGGCGATGGAGCTCTTCGAAGAGGCCAGGGGAAGGACCGAAAGGTCGCTCAGGGAGGTAGCATGATGAGGCCGCTCCAGCTCGAGCTCGAGAACATAGGCCCTTTCGTTGAAAGGACCATCGTCGATTTCGGCCATTTCGGCCCTTCCTCGCTCTTTCTCATATGCGGAAGGACCGGTTCGGGGAAGTCCTTCCTTTTCGATTCCATATGTTATGCCCTCTACGGCCAGACACCCTCAGCCAGGGAAGGGAGCCTTCGCTCCGATCACAGCAGGGAAACGGACCGTCCCACGATAAGGTTCAGTTTCTCCCTGGGAGGGGACGCTTATGAGGTCGTGAGGACCCTCCCCTACAAGGAGGTGAAGCAGAGGGGTACGGGGTTTAAGGAAGTTGGAGAGACCCAGTGCCTCAGAAGGCTTGCTCCTGTGTCGGAAGTGCTCGCGACCAAGAAGACAGAGGTCAATAAGGACTGCAAGGAGCTCGTTCAGCTGGAGCTTGACCAGTTCTCCCGCGTCATGATGATACCCCAAGGAGAGTTCAGGGAGCTCCTCAGAGCCGACACTGAGCGCAGGGAAAAGCTCCTGAGGAAGCTCTTCCGCTCGGAGCTCTACCTTGACCTGACCAATGGGATCGATGGCAGGTTCAAGGAATCAAACGGCAGATATCTGGACATGAGGAAGGAGACAGGGACGCTCCTTTCGCAGTTCGCCGAGAAGCTGCATCCTGATGAGAGGGGGCCATCAGATGAGGTCAAGATGGAGCAGATTCTGAAGTGTAAGGAAGAACGAATCAGGTCCCTCTCACCTTTGAGAGATGAGGTCAGGAAGCTGACCGAAGAATACGAGCGGTCAAGGAATTTCACCAAATGGATGGAGCAGGCGCTTGAACTGAAGAAAAAAAAAGAAGATCTGGTGGTAGATATCCAAAGATTGGAAACGAAGGATAAGGATGAGGTATCTCCTTTCCGGACATCCCTGGCAAAGCACGAACTTGCGACCGAGCTCCTGCACCACCATAAGGCAATAATCGACAAGGAAAAGAAGGTTGAAAACCTAACTAAGGACATAGGAAATAACGACATAGAGCTAAAAGTCTGCCAACGTGAGCTGAAATTGGTCGAAAGTGAGAAAGACAAGCTACCGGTCCTAAGGGCCAGATTCGAATCCATTCTTTCCAATCAGGGTAGGACCGATTCCCTGCTAAACGACATCAACAGGTCAAAGGAAATCAAGGAAGATCTTAGTGCCAAAGAGAAAGTGGAAAAGGGGCTTGAAAAAGACCTAATCAGTTCGGTCTCCAAAGAGAGGGGGATATCGGAACAGCTCGGTCAGCTCGAAAAGGAGCTTCTCAAGCTCGGCGAACCCGTGACGGACCTGGGCACTACGAGTGCCGAGTTGGATGTGGTCCGAGACCTTACAGAGGTCTTGAGGAGAAAGGCCAAATTGGAGCCTAGGCTTGTTTCTTTGAAGAAGCAGCACGCATCCCAAATCGAACAGACGAAAGTTCTGAAAGAGAGGCTCGATGAGCTCAAAAGGTTTAGGGAAGGTTCTTTGGCCTTTGAGCTGGCAGTAGGCCTCAGACCCCGCGAGTGCTGTCCGGTCTGTGGAAGCACTGACCACCCTGTGCCAGCGTCTCCTCCAGAAAAGGTGGTCAGAAAGGAGGAGGTCGAGGCTTCGGAAATTGAGCTTAAGGCCTCAAATGATGAGAGCAACAAACTCAAAGCTTTGGTTGTCAAGGACCAGACAGAGATCGAGGGATATACGCAAAGGGTCATCGAGATGACGGGCCGATATCCAGAACTTGCAGGCTCTGACGTTTTAGCCCTAGAGAAACTCGAAAAAAAGCTTGTGAGGTCCATACAGGAGGAACGGAAGCGGCAGACAGACCTGGAAGGTCTCAGAAAACATCAGACATGTTTGATAGGGCAGAGGACCGTCCTTACGGATGAAAGGTCCAACAAACAAATGTCACTGGAGAGACTCAGGGCCGAGATCGTTTCGGTAAGGAAGAAGCTTTTGGAGGCGTCCAGTAAGATCGAAGAGGACCTCAAAGCCCTGTCCTCTCTCCTACCGACAGAGGAAGACCCTGTAAGGTTGGTGAAAACCCTTAGCGCAGAGAAAGAGAGCATACCAGGAAAGATAGACCTCGTCGAAAAGATGTTTAATGAGGCAACTGAATCCCTCATCAAGCTGAGTTCAAGAATAGACAAGACAGTAAAAGACATGGAAGAGACAAGAAAAGACCTTAAGAAGCTTGAAGATGAACTTTACATGAGATTATCAGACCCTCGTTATTCCATCTTCAAAGGAAGGGAAGACATAGTAAGTTCGATCATGGGGAATGATGACCATGGACGCATCAAAGGCCTCATCAGCTCCTTTGAGAAGGAGCTGTCTAAGCTTAGGGGGAGGTTGGAGCAGACCGAGAAGGACCTAAAAGCCCACCTGGGCGATGCGGTGGTACCTTCGGAAGAGAGACTTCTGGTCCAGCGAGATGATGAAAGTAAGAAACAAACCTCCCAAGAAGAGGCAAGAGGGAAGCTCTCCGACCTTGAGCACGAGGTTAGGGAGCTCGAGAGGGCCCTCAAGCGTGTTGAGGACATCACACGGGCGATGACGGAGATGGAGCCGGACCTTGCCATCCTTAAGGACCTGTCGGAACAGGTCAAGGGCCTTGGTAGGCCTAGACTCTCCCTGGAGCGCTTCTTCCTAGCCCATAGGTTCGAGGAGGTCCTCATAGCCGCGAACACGAGGCTCTCAAAGCTCTCCGAGGGAAGGTTCCTTCTCAGGAGGGAGGAGGAAGGGACGACCGGGGGTCAATCAAGGGCAGGTCTGGACATAGTGGTCTTTGACAACCTGACAGGGACCGAGAGACCGGCTAACTCGATGTCGGGGGGTCAGATGTTCCTTGCAAGCCTAGCGCTCGCCCTGGGTCTTGCGGATGTCGTCCAGGCCCGCTCCGGCGGCATCAGGATGGATGCCCTCTTCATAGACGAGGGTTTCGGATCCCTCGACGAGGAGACCCTCCAGCTGGCCTTGAAGGTCCTTACAGAGCTCCGAAGCGGTAGGATGGTGGGCGTGATATCCCATGTTCAGGAGCTAAGAAGGCAGATACCCCAACGGATAGAAGTGGTCCCTGCCACGGTCGGTTCAAGGATCAAGATAGTGACTTGAAGGTTCAAAACGGTCCAACAGCATTGTTTTCAATCCGATATCTTGAAATATGAACCCCTGGATTCCCCCTCACCATGGGGTCCAGGAGGGAAGAGCGGACCGTGATGTCAGGCCCGTTCATAGAACGTATCCTTAGGAGGCCCTATACCACCATCTTTCTTCTTTGGCTCCTGGTCTACGTCCCACTTTCGTTCCTTGTGGATTCCCAGTTCCCAGAGGATACGAGGACATATCAACTTGGACAGGAGAACGAGACCAACAGGATAGGTAATACGACCATATTCATGCGTGACGAGAGAGGTATGGTCCTCATCATGAACCTATCGTCCGGTTCCGAGAGGATAGAGGTCCAGGTCGAGGATGGGTATATCCCGCTCGATCTCGAGATAGAGGGAATGGGCAAGCTCTACACGTCCGATGAGTATGACGCCAGAAGGACATGGAAAATGGGATGGGACAAGGTCCAGTTCGTTCAAGGCACCCAGAACATATCTTTCAGCGTGGATGTGGCCGGAGAGGGTAGGGTGACCGTTCTGAACAGGGATAGGGGGAACACTATCCTGGAAGGCAAGACCCTATACAGGGACGTTCCGACCCATGAGCCACCATTGTCCAATGTGTTCTGGACGATCCCCTGCTTGATGGGGGGTACATCGCTGACCTTCAGGCTGTACATGGGTCTTTTCATTCTTCTATCGGCCATGGTCCTAATGAGGGGATGGAAGGAAGATGGCAAGTTCAGAATGGTTTACATTGGCGGATTGGTCCTATTGAACCCACTCTCCATTTACTCGGCGCTAGGTATCGTCCAGAACAGCGCCATCTTATTGTTCCTGGTATCATCGGCCTTGACCCTCTACAAGCTAAGACGGAGGCTCTGGGCATCCTTGGCCGTGGGTATTGGCATGTCCACAGGGTTGTTCCCTGCGCTTCTCATCCCCGGACTGATGGCCGAGAGGGACGAGCTCTACAGAAGGGCCTTCCGGACCCTGATTGCCTTGGTCATAGGTATAGTACCAATAATCGTCATAAGGAGCTTCGAGCCCGAGGGGGTTGACCATTTCCTCGGGTTCTATCTGACAGGAGGGGGGGGACATTCTTTGCAGGGTGTATCTATCTGGAGGTTACTTTCCCAGGTCGGGCTCCCATCCTTCGTGATCCTGCCAGGGCTGCTGTTGTTCTCGGTCTTCATGCTCAATATCACAGTACGGAAGAAGAGGCTTGGAATGTTCTTCACTGGCCTGCTCCTAACATTACTGTTCCTGACCCTGTACCCAAACATACACGCGGGGGCATTCCTACTGCCCCTAGCATTCGTCCCGTTCTTCTGGGAGCTAACGTTTCTCAGGAACCTCGTTCTGGTCCTTGGTTCCGTTTCCGTCATAATTGACCTGCTCATCAGGTTAGGTTTCGTCGAGGGCTATCTGATAATGGTCCCCTTCCTGTTGTCCCTGGGCGTTCTCTGCGTTCTCGTCCACCTGATCGTCAAAGTGCTCGGTTCACATATGAGGTACGAGAACAGGTTGGGCTACACGAAATACTGAAGAGGGTTCAGCGTGTCCTCAGGTCAAAGGTCCTCTTGATGAGCTCATGGGTCTCGAACCTCTTGATCCAGATGGCCTCTCCCAGCGAATGGTTCCTTATGGTCGGGATCGACTTCATCAGATCATTGGTCTTGAGGAACTGGTTGAAGAGGCCCTTGTTATGATTATGATGCATATAATTGTCGTAGATCGCGAGCATTATGATCTCCAGGGGTCTGGCCACGAAGAAGACGGATTCGTCCTGGAGGAGCTCTATAGGTGGGATGGGACCTAAAGTGAACGGGTTCTTTGGGTCCAGGCGCACATGGTAGAGCGATAGGATGACGCTATCCAGCTTCGAGAGGTCAGGCACCCTGAGCTGGGATATGAGACCTTCCTCCTTAAGACGTTCCTGGGTCCGTGAGATGGTATGTCTGGAATGACCTGTAATGGAAGAGAGCTTGGATGCGGACAGGTCAGGGTGTTTGAGGGTATGATAAAGAACATCCAGTTGCTTTGATGTAAGGTTGACCTCCGATGGCCTGACCATGTTGCGGGCCGCTCCAGTCCCCATCATTCTGTCCTTGGCATATATGTCCTTGTGGGAGATCCCCGACCCCTCGATGATGGTGGCATCGGTCCTAAGGAACCTGCTATAGAGGAGCGGGGCCAGATTGAAGAAACGGTACACAGATGACATCTCGAAGGGGAAATAGACCTCCTGGGGCAGCTCGAGCTCAAGCAGGTCCAGGTCAGATAGGGTCTTGAGCCGTTCGGACGATATCCTCATTATCCTTGTTATATTATCAGCAATGGATATGGAAAAGCCTCTGTGAGACTCTCCTACGGAAAGAATGACCTCGGGGTATATCTCCACCGATCTTCTGGTGTTCGCGACCCTCTCCTCGGCCGATATTGATGGATTGAAGTCCGAATAGACCGTCGCAAGGAGCTCGAACCCAAGCTTGGGGAAGTTGGGGATGAAATATTCCCTCAAATAACCCATATGCTTCAACCTGGCCTTTACGGATGCCAGTGTTGAATTGGGCACTCCAAGGAGCGATGATAGCTCCATATCGCTCTTGTCGGGATATGTCGTGAAGTGGAGAAGAGCCGATTTCTCGGTCCTTGAGAGCTCGTCCATAGCTATCTGATGACCCCATGGTCGATATTCTATTTAAATAATTCGTAATTATGTCAATATTAAACTGTGCATATGGCCAACATTATGATATTACTTATGATAATTCAGAATTCAGTAATGTTTATATATTTCACTGGATTAATCCCACCTCCCCCTTGTGGGGGGAAAGATTCAGGAGGCTCGTTATGGGACTTACCATTGCACAGAAGATACTGCACGGACATATCGTCGAAGGAACTGAAAAGGTCGGTGAGGATATAGCCATAAGGATGGACCAGACCCTGACCCAGGACGCCACAGGGACGATGGCCTATCTTCAGTTCGAGGCTATGGGCCTTGACCGTGTCAGAACGGAGCTCTCCGTCTCATTCATTGACCATAATATGCTGCAGGACGATTTCAAGAACGCCGATGACCATCGTTACCTACAGTCCATTGCGAAGAGGTACGGCATCGTTCTTTCCAAGGCGGGGAACGGGATCTGCCATCAGGTCATGCTCGAGAGGTTCGCAAGGCCTGGTAGGACGCTGATAGGCTCTGACTCTCACACTCCCACAGCGGGGGGCGTTGGTTCTCTGGCCATAGGGGCGGGGGGGCTCGATGTGGCCGTCTCAATGGGAGGTGGGGCATTCGAGCTGAAGTACCCAAAGATCATGGGAGTGAAATTGACAGGCAAGTTACCAGATTGGGTATCTGGTAAGGACATCATACTTGAGGTCCTTAGGAGGCTCGATGTCAAGGGCGGAAGGAACTATATCCTCGAATACTTCGGTCCAAGTGTCAAGAAGCTGAGCGTACCGGACAGGGCCACCATCACCAACATGGGGACCGAGACCGGTGCCACCACCTCTATCTTCCCGTCCGATGAAGTTACCAAGAAGTTCCTTGAGGCTCAGGGGCGGGGACATGAATGGACGGAACTTCTACCCGATCCTGATGCCAAGTACGATGATGTAATGAAGATCAACCTATCGCAGCTTGAACCGATGGTCGCTAAACCGCACTCCCCCGGAGCAGTGGTGCCGTTGAAGGAGCTATTGGGCAAGAAGGTCGATCAGGTATGCGTCGGCTCCTGTACGAACTCGTCCTTCAGGGACCTCATGGCCGTAGCTCAGATAGTCAAAGGGAAACAGGTCCATCAGGACGTCTCAGCGACGCTCTCACCCGGTTCCAGGACCATTGTGAAGATGGTCACGGACAATGGTGCCATGAAGGAGATCGTTTCGGCCGGGTTCAGGCTCCTTGAGAACGGTTGCGGTCCCTGCATTGGTATGGGGCTCGCACCCAACTCGGGCGCTGTCTCGGTCAGGACATTCAACAGGAACTTCGAGGGCAGGTCAGGGACCAAGGACGCACAGGTCTATCTGGTCTCCCCGGAGATAGCGGCCTACACTGCTTTGAAGGGCGTCTTCTCCGACCCAAGGGAACTGGGAAAGATGAAGAGGATCAAAGAACCCAAGGTCTATGATATCGATGATAACCTCATAGTCAGGCCATTACCTATTGATGAGGCTAAAAAGGTCGAGATCCTCCGCGGCCCCAACATAAAACCACTGCCAAGGTTCGACCCGCTCCCACCTGAGCTATCGGGAGAGGCCTTGATCAAGGTAGGCGACAACATAACCACTGACCATATCATGCCGGCGGGAGCGAAGATACTGCCTCTTAGGTCGAACATTCCGGCCATATCCGAGTTCGTCTTCAACTCCGTGGATGCCGAGTTCCCAAAGAGAGCAAAGGAGAAGAAGGGCGGCTTCATCATAGGTGGTGAGAACTACGGTCAGGGATCCTCAAGGGAGCATGCGGCCCTTGCCCCGAAATATCTGGGGATACATGCGGTCATAGTGAAGTCATTTGCCAGGATCCACAGGGCCAACCTGGTGAACTTCGGCATTCTGCCGCTGACATTCAAGGACCCGGCCGATTATGCTAGGATCGAGAAGGGTGATGTCCTAAAGCTCGATGTTAGGGACATGAGGAACATCAGCCTCAAAGCTGAGAACAAAGGGTTAACGATACCTCTTGTCCACGACCTGTCCGATAGGGAATTAGAGGTAATAAAGCTCGGTGGGACACTGAACCACACCAAGGCCAAAATGGCCTGAACCCTTCCGAGCATCAGAATGTCTGAGGGATAGAGATGGGACAATCGAAGATAAAGCGAGAAGGGATGGCCGGTACGGAGGAGCGTGAGGACTGCATAATGAAGATAGCCCCCGCAGAGCTCGGTTCCGGTATCCAGATAGAGATTGAGGGCAAGTCGAGGGACGTCTTCAGGGATGATGTCTTCAAGGTCATCCAGGACACCCTCAAAGGGATGGGTGTGGAGGATGCCAAGGTCTGGAGCTCTGGCAAGAGCCCCCTGAACTTCACGATAGCAGCAAGGGTCAAGGCCGCAGCCATCAAGGGAGGCGTGTACGAATGAAGCTCCGGAGGTCCAGGTTATATGTCCCGGGGAACAACCCTAAGATGATACCCCCTTCCGGTCTATATGGCGCCGATGTGATATCGCTGGACCTCGAAGATTCCGTGGCACCAGATAACAAGATCGATGCCAGAATGCTCGTCGCCGAGTCGCTCAAGGTCATCGATTTCGGTCCTGCCACGGAGGTCACGGTGAGGATCAATCCCCTATCCACCATTTTTGGAAAGGCCGATATCAGGGAGATCGTATGTCAAAGGCTCGACGGTATCTACATCCCAAAGGTGGAATCAAGGGAGGATGTCATCCAAGTGGATGAGCTTGTGACCGAGCTTGAAGAGAAAAGAGGCATACCTATAGGAAAGATAAAGCTCTTCGCAACACTTGAGACGGCAAAGGGGATAATGAACGCTTACGAGATAGCCAGATGCTCCAAGAGGCTCGAGGCGCTCACCATTGGCGGAGAGGACCTGACAGCGGATATTGGTGGGGAAAGGACCACGGACGGACTTGCCATAAACACTTCTCGTCAGCTCGTCATACTGGCAGCTAAGGCTGCTGGCCTACAGGCCATAGATACGGTCTATGCCGACTTCCAGGACTCTGAGGGGCTGATGGCGGAGACCAAGATGGTCAAGGTCATGGGATATGACGGTAAAGCTTGCATCCATCCGACGCAGGTTGAGGTGATCAACAAGGCCTTCGACCCAACCAAAGAAGAGATAGTCCATGCCGTCAAGGTGATGCATGCTATAGAAGAAGCAAAGCAGAGGGGGTTGGGTGTGGTGGCGCTCGGGAACAAGATGGTTGACAGACCGGTCGCCATCAAGGCCGAACGAGTATTGGCCTTGGCCGAGGCCGCCGAGCTTCAGGTCCCAACCTGGGAAGAGGTCCAGGCCATGGAACCAGTCAAGAAGAAGAAGGCTGGTGGGGGTGAGGATTGATGGTAAGGATAGATGAGGTCGAATGGGTCACCAATTCGATAGGGAGGAAGGTCCCCAAGTCCATCAATGGTGTGGAACTGATACCTTACAAAGGGCCCTTTACGCACAAACCGGTCCAGAAGAACAAGTACGGGCCCAAGCTCGGTTATGTGGCCAAGGAGGAGTCGGAACTGGTGGCGACCCTTGGCGAGGCATTGGACAAAGTCGGGTTGAAGGATGGGATGACGATATCCTTCCATCACCACTTCAGGAACGGGGACATGGTCATGAACCTGGTCCTTGAGGAGGTCGAGAGGAAGGGGATAAAGGGGTTGGTCCTTGCCCCAAGCTCCACATTCCCCTGCCAGGAAGAGGCCATAATCAGATGCATCCAGAACGGGACGATAGCTCATGTCGAAGGAGGGTCCGCCAGAGGTGAGTTCGGAAGGCTCGTGAGCTCCGGGCTCCATCTCAAGGACCCGATGAGGATACGGTCCCATGGTGGAAGGGTACGGGCGATAGAGGCCGGGGAGATACACATCGATGTGGCCTTCATAGGGGCTCCCTCCGCCGATGAGCTGGGGAACCTCAATGCAATTCGGGGTCCTTCAGCGTGCGGCACCATCAACTTCTCCTACGTCGATGCGCGTTTCGCTGATAGTGTGATCGCCATTACAGACCACCTTGTTGACTATCCTAACTTCCCCATGTCCATAAGCCAGGAGCTTGTGGATTACGTGGTGGTCGTTCCCAAGATAGGTGACCCCAACAAGATTGCTTCGGGAGAACTTAAGGTGACCAGCTCACCGACAAGGCTCAAGATAGCAAAGGACGCTGTGAGGATGGCCGACCTGCTGGGCTTCGTAAAGGAGGGTATGAGCTTCCAAGCAGGTGCCGGTGGTATCTCCCTGGCCTTCACTGAGTTCCTGCATGATCTGCTAAAGGAGAAGAAGATCACGGCGGGATGGGCCCAAGGTGGGACGACCCAATATTTAGTAGACATGCTCAAAGACGGTTCAGTGAAGAAGCTCATCACGGGGCAGGCGTTCGATGTCGCAGCTGTCAATAATATGAGGGAGGACCCCAAGAACCATGTTGACCTACCAATAGGTGCCTACGCCAACGTCCATGGGAAAGGATGCACGGTGAACAAGCTAGATGTTGTGGTATTGGGCGCCACAGAGGTAGATCTCAACTTCAATGTCAACACCGCCACCATGAGCACCGGAATAATCGCGGAACCTGTTGGAGGCCATTCGGATACTGCCGCTGGGGCCAAGCTCACAATAATAACCGTACCACTGTTTCGGGGCAGATATCCTGTGATCGTGAAGGAATGCACGACCGTTGTGACCCCAGGAGAGACGATCGATGTCGTCATTACCGAGAGGGGGGTGGCAATAAACCCGTTGAGGAAGGACCTTCTGGAAATACTTGCCAAGGTGAGGGTTCCAAGGGACCTACGGATCTGCACCATAGAGGAGCTCCAGAAGATGGCCTTCGATATAACTGGAACGACGGTGGAGCACCACTGGGGCGACAAGATAGTGGCCCTTATCGAGTATAGGGACGGGACCATAATAGATGTCGTCCGCGATGTCGTGCCGAAGTATTACGAGGATGCCGTGTTCGTAAGCAAGGAGGATGTAAAAGATGTCGAAAGGAGAGAAAATTAAGGTAAAGACACCGCTTGTTGACATAGACGGGGACGAGATGACCAGGATCATATGGAAGATGATCAAGGACAAGTTCATCACACCATACCTGGACATTGAGCTTGTGTACTACGACCTCCATGTAAAGAAGCGTGACGAGACGGACGATAAGATAACCGTCGATGCCGCCGAGGCCATCAAGAAGTACGGGGTCGGAGTGAAATGCGCCACCATCACCCCTAACAAGGACAGGGTCAAGGAATACACCCTGAAGAAGGAATGGCCCAGCCCCAATGCCACTATTAGGGCAGCGCTCGACGGTACGGTCTTCCGCAAACCAATTCTGGTCAAGAACGTCTCAGCGGCCGTTTCGGGATGGAAGAGGCCAATAATAATAGGAAGGCATGCTTACGGCGACGTTTACAAGAACAAGGAGTTCCAGGTCCCTGGACCAGGTAAGGCCGAGCTCATGTTCACCGACGCCGAGGGCAAGGTGCTCTTCAAGGAGGTCATACAGGAGTTCAAGTCCGGTGGTGGTGTCATCCAGGGCATCCACAACACGGACAAGTCCATCAAAAGCTTCGCCAAGGCCTGCATGGAATATGCCCTGGACCAGAAGGTCGACCTCTGGTTCGGTGCCAAGGACACCATATCCAAGACATACGATGCTAGGTTCAGGACCATCTTCGAGGAGACCTTCACCAAGGAGTACAAGGAGAAGTTCGAAGCAGCCGGTATAAAGTTCAACTACACCCTTATAGACGACACCGTCGCAAGGATCATGAGGTCCGAGGGCGGAATGCTCTGGGCATGCAAGAACTACGACGGCGATGTGATGTCCGACATGCTCGGTTCAGCCTTCGGCAGCCTGGCAATGATGACCTCCGTCCTCGTATCCCCCAACGGGTTCATAGAGTACGAGGCGGCCCACGGGACCGTTCAGAAGCACTACTACAAGCATCAGAAAGGGGAGAAGACATCCACGAACTCTGTGGCATGCATATTCGCCTGGACCGGGGCCCTGCGGAAGAGGGGTCAGATTGACGCCACTCCCAAGGTAGTTGAGTTCGCCGACCAGCTAGAGAAGGCTGTCCTAGAGACCATAGAGTCCGGGATAATGACGGGTGACCTGGCGAGCCTCGCAAATCCCAAACCCTCCAAGGTCTATCAGACCGAGGAATGGATGGATGCTGTCAAAGCCCGCTTCGACAAGATGATGAGTTGAGATAGGACCGATCCATCAGGGGTCAGCTGTATCCAGGCTGACCCCGTTTTTGTTCTTTATCCTAAAAATTTTAATTTTTTTTATAGTTCTTATCTGCTGGACGGAGAGGTGGCTTGTTATTATTATTTTTATAATTATTATAAACATAATAATTTACTGAGGATCATCAGATCTTAAGATCATTGTGACACAATGATTGTGCTTAGCTCGAATCAGGATATGTTTAAGAACTAGATCACCAACATCAGATGAGACCTAATTATCAGCCCTTGAGCCAGTCCTCAAGGTCCTTCCTCCTGAGCCCGACCATGGGCCTTGCCATGAGCCTTCTTGTCTCCTTACCGTCCTTGTACTCGATGACGGTCGGGACATAGTCCAGCTTCAGTTCGGTCCATCTGGGGTCCGAGGTGTCATCAAGGAGCACTTCCTTGCCGCCATTG
The DNA here is from genome assembly GCA_964563055.1 of uncultured Thermoplasmatales archaeon. Classification (GTDB taxonomy): domain Archaea; phylum Thermoplasmatota; class Penumbrarchaeia; order Penumbrarchaeales; family Penumbrarchaeaceae; genus JALOTP01. Next base: position 53,509 of record CAZLVP010000006.1, read on the forward strand.
ACAAGTTCCCTGTAATGCCTTAGGAAGGCCCTGCAGAAAGGGCACCAGCTCGAATGGTATAATACCAGTTCGGACATGGATGGATGACAGCTGAACATGGTATTTGTCATTTATCCCAAATGGTCCCTAAGGACCAACCTATAAGAACCGCTAAATATCCGATCGATCAATATTAGTTCGGATGAAGGTAAAAGTGATGGTCAAGGTCGCATCGGCCATCATCATTTTACTTTTAATATTTTTAGCGCTAGCCGCGGTCTTCTTTCTATTGGCCTACAGGTCGCCGTCGGCTGATATCATAAACCTCTCTCTTTCGAACATAGGCAGCGAACGTACCGATTTCACTGTTTCCTTGACCCTGGTGATGAGGAATCCAAACTGGCTATCGATAACGGTCCATGAGCTAATTGCGACCGTCTCAATTGATGGGTATGGTATGGGGGGAGGTTATTGGGATATAAAGGAGAGGATAGGTAGGGACAATGCGAACGAACTCCTCCTGTTCATTGAGATAGATGATGTAGAAGATAGGTTTTCCAGAGGTTCAGTGATGATCATCGAGGGAGAGCTGCACTTCCGGTACATAGGCCTTGAGAAGAGGTCCGTTTTCGAGCAAGACCGGAAGCTTGATGGGGAAATGGTCAAGCTCGTTAACGAATACCCTATTGCTGGTATCACTGGTCCTGTCCAGGCCCAACGTGGTGGAACCGTCGAGTTCGATGGGACATCTTCATACGACCCGGACGGTATCATCGACTTCTATAGGTGGGACTTCGGTGATGGAACGACAGCAGAAGGACCTAGTGTCACCCACAATTTTGAGATGATTGGGACATACACCGTCAAGTTGAACGTCAAAGATGACGACGGTGGTGAGGCCATCGCCTTCCATGACATAAGGATCACTCTCCTGCCATAGACCATAACTAGGTCCAGTCCATATAAGACCACCCTACCTTTGGAATGGTATAAGGTGAGCTCTTTTATCCCCATTGTCTTGATAGGAGAGCTATCGCTGGTCATTCCTTCTCTCCCGGTACCTGAATAATATCGACCATCAGCCTATTCTTTCCTCTCGACCATGTAGAGGATATCCTCCCATGGATGCCTGTAGAGACGCTGATTGTTGCGCTTCTGGTCCAGGATATGCCCTATCAGACCTATGGACCTGCCTATGACGAAGAAGCTGTTCAGATATCCGTCGCTAATGATCCTTTTGATCTCCTCGTCAGAGTAGTAACCGACCGAACGTAACATATCTACCATCATCACACCTATCGTCCCGTCAACGTTCAAGATGAGATTGGACTTCTTCTGTGTGGTTAGGGCCTGGACGCCTATAGCAAAGTCCAGGGTGTCGGTCTTGGGGAAGTTCTTGCGAGCATATTCTATGAGAAGAGTGACCCTCCCGTCAGGGTTCTCGAGCGACTTGACCCTGTGGCCTATCCCTGGGATTAGGATATTCTTCACCTTCATCTCCTCGACGAAGGCCCTTGGATCGAGCCCTCTTGTCCTTGCATCGTTCATGAACTTTGCGCAGTCGTCAATGGCCCCGCCGAACCTGGGGCCAATGGTCAGCATACCGGATGCGAGCGAAGAGATGACATCCTTTCCGGCCCTAGCTGCTATGATTGCATTATGCGCCCCGGAGACGGCCGGTCCGTGGTCGGCCACTATCATGAGGACCATCTCCATGAAATCTGTGGCCCATTTGGGGAACGGTCTCCCGAACCAGAGGAGCGATATTACGTCCCCTATCCCTTTCCCGTTGTGAATTAGCTCCGATATAGGATACCCGGCATAGTTGACCTCCTCGCCCCTATCGTCAGATATCGTCGTTATGAACGAGGTCGGTTTCCTGATAACACCCTTTTTCAAAGCATCCGCATAATCCATGGGGATATTGGGCAGGGTCTCCGGTTCTTTAACGGGGACTATCTTCCCCTCGTCCTTGAGCTTGAGGAAGGTCCTTGCGATCTCATCCCCGAGAGCATCGAAAGAGCTTGGGATGATTGCCCCTGCCTTCTTAAGCGCAGCGTTCTTTGCGTCGGCGGTCTCCTTATCGCTACCTGCCTTTGCACCAGCATGTCCGAACTGGACCTCCGTAGGGAACACCTTTGAGCATGTACCCATCACCCAGAAGACCATTGGTTTGGTCAGGAGCCCTTTGTTCATGGCCTCCACGACCTTGTACTCCTCGTCCCCTCCGAGCTCGCCCAGGGCTACCATCATCTTGATCTTCGGGTTCGCTTCGTACCTCAGGAGATGGTCCAACAGGCTAGAGCCAGGGAACTTGTCCCCTCCAATGGCTATGCCCTCGAACACACCATCGGTGTTGTGTGAGACGATGTTGAACATCTCGTTCAAGAGCCCACCGGATTTCGTTACAAGCCCGACCGCCCCTCTCCTGTAAAGTCTCTGTTCCTTGATGTTCTCAAGGGTCCCGGCCGTGTTCCCTATCTTGAAGGCCCCTGCTCCGATCCCTCCGACGGTCGCTGGGCCGATTATGACCTTTCCCTTGGACTTTGCCAAGTGGGCCAGCTCCCTTGCCCTTCTCTCTGGGACCCCTTCGGCAATGACCGCTACCACCCTTATCCTATCGTTTAGGATGGCCTCCTTGGTCGAGGGATAAGCGGACCTGAAAGAGGCGAAGTTCACCATGACATCGATGTCCGGGTGGGCATCCGTGGCTTCTTGGATGGTCGAATAGATCGGGATCAGCAGCTCGCCCTTTCCCCAGTGGGCCTGGTGGGTCCCGGAGTTACCCGGGTTCACTATGGCCACGACCGAGGGGACCTCCCTTCCGCATAGGATATCGAAATCCAGCATCCTCTGGACGGCCCTTGTCTGCATGTTGAACACTATCGCCCTGCTGGTATTGGAGAAGAGTATGTACGGTTCCATCTATTTCACCCCCTTCTCATCTTCTTCGAGGGCCATTGGGATGATGTGGGTCATATGTGCCTCGGGCCCGAACACCTTGATGTTCAACCCAAGGTCTCTGCCCAACGCCCTCATCTTGTCAAGGCCGGCCTTGTAGTTGGGCCCACCCCTTCTGACATAGATCCTGACCCCGGTCTGCTTGAGCTTGTCGCCGTACTCCTTCAGGGCCTGAATAATGCCCGTGAAGGTGTTGGCGACATCGGTGAAGTTCGCTATCCCTCCGCCTATGATCAGTATCTTATCCTTACCGCTCTTGTGCTTCTCCTTCGTCATGAGGGAGAGGAGCGTCCTTGCATAGAGGTAGGTCTCCTCGGTCGATGGGTCTCCGGAGTACTCACCATAATTGGCGAGCTCCTTGCTGAAGCCCTTATCGACTATGGTATCTGCATAGACGACAGATGCACCGCCTCCGGCGACCATGGTCCAGACCCTGCCCTCGGGGTTCAATATGGTCAGCTTGAGGGAGGCGCCGGTCTTCTCGTCAAGGGACTTAATGAAAGCCTCCTCCTTGGTCGGTTGCCTACCGAAGGGTGAAGGGAACTCGATCCCGTCCCAGACCCCAGCGTTCTGGAACGCTGCGGTGTCATCCAACATTGTCCTCATGTCAAGGGCTCTGACCTTCCCATCCACGATGGTGAAGGGGTTCAGCTCAAGGAGCGTAAGATCGTGCTTTGCGAAGTACTGGTACATACCCATGAGGAAGGGACCAACCACCTTTCTCTCCTCGACGGGGATCTCTTTGATCAAAGGTTCCGGGTCCAGCTCTTGCTTTCCCAGAGGTGGGATGACCGCTTCTCTGATGGTGTCCCACACTTCCTCTATGTTCATGCCACCCTTGATGGAGAAAAGGACATGGTCCCCATCGGCGTCCATCTTGATTGCCGCATAGTACTCTATCTTGTGGGGAATGAACTCCTCTATGATGAAGTGGGTGAGCGTCCCTGAGACCTTGCCGACCTTGGCCTGTTTCCCCATCTTCTGGGAGATGAACTTGGAGGCCTCCTTGAAGGATGCGTCCAGGAGGACAAGACCTGATTTTCCTCTCTTGCCGAAAAGCTGGTCGGGTTTGACCACGAGCCGCTTGTTCTCGAGCCAGGGGTGTTCATCAGAGAGCTTGTCCATGTCCGTATCCGCTGTCACCTGGACAGGATCCGCTTCGATATAGGATCCTTCAGCGCCGTACTTAGGCATCATCTTGTAAAAAATCCGCTTAGCATCGTATTCACGTATCGCCCGTCTTGCCGTATTCCCACGCTCCAGAGGGACAAAACGATATGAACCAATAAATAATTAGGGGTCCTTATCGGATAAACGGTCATTATTTCCATATGCAATGTCCATTATTACTAAAAAATGGACATTCTGTCAATAATCGGTAAATCAATTATGTCGAAATGCGCGCCCTTTTCGTTGACCATACATCACTTTCTCGGATGGGTGTAAGTGGCATCCCCTGAAGGTGTAACGATCTTGGAACCGTTCGCGGACTGCGGTGTCTGGGCGTTGATCGGGGGTTGCTGGATAGGTGCAGGGATCATCGGAGGGAGCACTGGAATGGTTGTAGGCCGGAGCTTCGGAGCTATAGACGCATCCTTTTCTTTGGCATCTGCAGGCGGGAGCGCCTCCTGCGGTGTCTGTCCGTTCGGAGGGAGGACTTCCTGGTCTGTCTTCACCTCGGTTTTGGTCGTATCTTCTCCTTTCTTTTTTCTTGTCATAAGGAATATGACAACCCCTATAACCACCAGAACTATGATAACTATGACGATGATGATGACAGCGATCAGGGTCCCTCCGCCATCTTCAGATGCCTCGGCCTCCTTCTCGATGTTGAAGTTCCATGTCCGTTCTTCCATGTTCCCGGCAAGGTCGAAGGCCCTTATCCTGACGTTGTGTGGTCCCGATTCGAACGGGCCGAGGGTCGTTGAGGTCTTACCTATTTCAAGTTCCGAGAACTCCCCTCCGTCCATCGAAACCTCGATCCGGTCGATTCCGGAGCCGTCGTCGCAGGTCCATTCGATGGTCATCATGTTCCCTTCTACGGAACAGCCAGTTTCGACCAGGTCAAGTGCGGGTCTGGTCCTGTCGATATTGATATCCGTGTCCAGTTTTGTGGAGCGGGAGTTGCCCGCTTTGTCCGTAGCTTTCAAAGTAAAGGTGTATAGGCCCTCTTCAAGGTCGAGTTCGATCTTCGTCCGATCGATGTCGATCGTCAAGGTCTCGTCGTTGTAGGAGAGCGACAATGAATCGAGTGCGATATTGTCGTTCACGGTCCATTCGAGGATCAGTTTGGGCTCCTTGAAGTTTTCATTGGGTAGGTTCTTCCATTCTATGGATGGAGGAGTGAGGTCGATGATGAAGCTGACCTGTTCCCTGCCCAGGTTGCCTGCCATGTCCTGAGAGAATATGACAATGGTGGAGGTCCCTTCCGTCGATGTGGTTATGGAATAGGAAGTGCTTCCTGTCACATCGATGGGGTTCCCGTCGTTCAAGGTCAGGGTCGTGACGTTGATATCGTGTTCGTCGTAAACGGTCCACAAGACGGTCATGGTAGGTTTGTTCGAGTAGATATCGTTCACGGGTTCCTTGATGGTCACGATCGGTAGGACGGTATCTACAATGAATTCGTCGGATACCTCTGCCAGGTTTCCCGCCATATCGAAGACCATGACCTCCACAGAGTGGGGGCCGTCCTCTAGACGGAGAAGTTGGCTTGTGCTCGAGCCGGCATCGACCCAATCGCCATCGTCGAGCTTGACCATGGACCTGTCGATCCCGTGGTAGTCCTGCGGGTTCCATTCGAGGAGATAGTCTCCGGTGTTGACGAACTCCCCAATGTCCTTGAGGAATAAGAGAGGCGGTTTAATGTCCCTGATGAGCGAGGACGTCCTTTCACAGTAGTTATCGTAGGCATCGTTGAGCCTGAGGGTGATCTCGAAGGTCCCTTCCCTTGGGAGCGTGACCTCAATGCTCTTCTGGCTCCCTATGTCGAAGAGCTCCGTTTCCTTTCCGACCCTGAGCTCCGCATTCACCCATTCGAGCGGACCCGAGTAGTCCCATTCGACGATGTAGGTCCCTTTGTTGGTGAATTCGCCTGGTGTCGGAGATATAAACTCTATGTTCGTGTCCTCCCCTATGGTGATGGGTATCTTCATCTCACTGATGTGTCCGGCCGCATCCTCGGCCTTGAGCTCTATGAGGTGTTCGCCCTCCAGCAATAGCTTTGATGTAGAGCTTTTACCCATGATATCGGTCCAGTCACCGGAATCGAACCTTATATGAGCGGACACAAGGTCCACCTCGTCCGATACGGTATGGCTGATGTTGACGATCTGATTGCTGAGCACGGAATCGGGTCTAGGGGACATAACCGAGATGTTGGGAGCGTTCCTGTCAACTATGAAATCAACTGTCTTAGTAAGGGTAAGTCCATCCTCATCCGTTATAGTGACGGTTGCGCTGTGTGCTCCCTCCTTGAGGTCAAGCTTGAAAGTCCTGGCCGAAGCAGATATGTTGGTCCTCACACTGTCGATGGTGAAGGTCTGTTTGGTCACGTTGAAATAATCCTCGATGGACCATGATAGGATCAAGGGGTCATCCGGAATGTAGGTCCCATGAACGGGATGGATGACTTCGATCGGGGAATATTCCTTGTCGATATCGAACTCGGCATGATGGACCTTGAAGAGACCGTTGCCATCGGTGGCTCTGATATAGAAGTGATCGTGTTCAGGGGTGATATAGACGCTCTTTCTAAGGGACCCGGTCACATTCGTCCAAGTCTTGTTGTCCAGTGAGAGCTCATATTTGGCGATCCCATATTCATCGCTGGCATTCCAAGATGTCCAGATATAGGACCTCTTCAATAGACAAGGATTTGGATGATAATGGACATCTAGCTGAGGTCTTTTCCTATCCCAATGGATGTTTGAGCTCGGGTAGGAGTCATTTGTCGTTCCAACATTGTAAGGAACATCCACTACTCCATCACCATCGTTGTCAGGCCCCGTATGGTCGCTCCAGTAATTGCCTATACCTGAATGGTTCCATTGGTTCAAAGGTAATTTGTCGTTAAGGTCCAGCGCTTGTGCATTGTTATTGTTATTATTAATAAAATAATTATTATAAATCAAATTTCCGACATACTTTTGTTCTATCTTGATAGCCTCAAGAGAACCATTGATGAAGTGATTGTCCTTGATCTTTGCATACGGTTTCTCAACTGGAGGATGGGTTGGATTGTACCATTCCATTCTTATGCCGGATTTACATGATATGAATGTATTGTTGTGAATTTGATTGATATCACCCGAAAAATAGTTTAAAATTGTTAAAGACAATCCTATTGTATTTTCGAAAAGATTGTTAAAGATATCGCAGCCATATGAATTAGATAACCATATCGAACATCCTAGATAAATATTGAATCCATAAAAATGATTATTTTTTATCTCCCTGTTTTGATTAATGGTGCAATCATAGAGTGATAATTGGATGGAAGAATAATGGAATGTATTGTTTTTAATCATTAAGTTATTCATTCCCATTGATGAAATATATAATAAAGTATTATTGAAAAGATTACCTGTCATCGATATCTGTTGAGTCGCAGAACCTATTGACATAAAATTATACTCTGAATGATAGTATGGAAAATCGAATGTTGAATTAATAATAGCAATGTTCGAAAAACCAACTGCATATATTACTTGTGCACGACCAAAGAATTGGAGACCTATAATACTAATTTCAGTACTTTGAAAAATCTTAAGGAAACCTCTATTTGCATTGACCGTAATATTTTCAAAAATTAGCCCTTTGGCACCGTATATGAAAAACGCCTGTCTGTATGAATAGGTATAGGAATAAGTATCTCCATAGAATGTAATGTTTCTAAAAATAATATATTTTGTAATATTTTTAACATGTATTGCATTGTCTCCCATTGAAAGGTCTGAAATAACATATGGATCATCAGGGGTCCCCGAGCCGCTGTCTATGTAAGGGGAGCCGATGAAATCGGAATCCTCGTCGAATATGATATCCCCCGAGACCTCTTCAGAGCGGACGTTGTCCGGTACGAATACGGTCAGCACGGATGTTGTGACGAACAGCAGGACGACGATGACGATAGCCGGTGTTTGGATCCCCCTGTCTCTTATTGTAACTTCCATTTTGGCTCCAATTCTCATTTGTTTACCCCCTATCATCCAAATTGGACAAAAGGAAGAGGGGGTTAGATGGTATATATAAAAACACTGTCTAACTAGTAGTTTTTTTTTAGGGGTATATAATATTTTGTTATGTTATGTATCGGTCATCTCCATTGTTTGAAGGGGGTTCTCCCACCATCATCCGGTCGAGGTCCCCTCTGGAACGGGGAGCCCCTTCTTTCCACAGGGCCTTCCTGTCTTTGTGGTGGTACCCTTTCAGGTCTGGTCCATGGCCTCCTCTGGCCCGGTCCCGGAGGCTCATCTTCCGACTCCTTCATGAAACCCGCCTTACCGCAGAACCAGTGATGGGTCAGCGGAATGATCGATATCGTGAAGTTGAAGTATAGGTCCAGATGGTGGTACCATCCGTGCTGCTCCCCGAAGAGCCCCATGCCTTTCGAGAAGGTCCCCTCTCCGAAGATCCAGTTGGGAACGAGCTCCGGTTGGGCGATCACGAAGTGGAAGAGGAAGTAACTTAGGACCACTAGGGGTACGAGGTAGACCAATCTCCATGCGACCCTCATCCCCGGGCTCTCTACATCAGAGAAGTTCTTGGAATAGACCCCCATCAGTATCACGGGTATCAGGGGATATGTTCCCATGTATAGGACATGATGCCATTTGTCGGCTGCGCTTATATCGTCCCACGGGGCAACGAACTCTGTGAGCCCGAAGCATATATAGGCAATGGCCCCTCCGATGATGAAAGAGCCCGCAAGGAGCAGTATCCCCCTTAGGAAGTCGTTCTCTATCTTGAGCTCGGGTATGTAGTCCTTGAAGGTCAGGGCTATCATCAACGACATGATGATCGTCCACTGGCTAATACCGAGCATCCTGAACAGATGCAGCTCATCGAAGGCGGCGGCCGAATAGGCCTGTACGACGCCCCCTTTCATGTAGTAGAGTGGGAGCCAGATGAGCCAGACGATGAAGTACCAAAATACCGCCTTTGCAGTATCGTTCTTCATCCAGCCAACGAGCCTTCCCTTGAACATGAAGTCGTCGAACCCGTAGATGAAGAAGCCGAAGACAATGAAGGTGAAGTGCCCAGACATCACGATGCTCCCGCTGTTCAGGAGCGCATGGTCTGGGGTCGGGATCCCCAATATATGTATCATTATCATCTCATTGATGAAGAAGATAAGGACAGCTCCGAAGATGGAAACGAACTGCCTGAAGAGACCGCTCATCTGTGGCTCAGTGGGTCTTCTGAAGTAGTGGCTTTGGCAGATGGATATCAGAACATAGTACCCCAACATGGGCGAGTAGTAGTTGAAGAAGAACGAAGGCCCTTTCATGTTGTACATGAAGAGAAGAATGGGCAGACCGAGGCCCAATCCCAAAAGCAGTCCGTAAATCCAGGTCCTGTTACCCCATTTAAGCTCGAATCCCATATCCCGTGTCCCCCGTATTATTTAGGTCCATGACCGCGGTCGCGTCCCCGCTCCGCAGGTAAGGTATCGTAAGGGAGCTAGAACGACATCCCACGCGAACGTCAAATCCGGATAATAATCTTTCCTGACCGCATGGTCCAATCTAAAACCATAAATAAAGAAAGGCCACTTGGGTATCGCACCGTCCCATCCAGTCCCTGTTCGATACGGGAAGATAATCAACCCAGTGAGACGGTATCACGTAGGGGGAAGGCAGAGCATGTTCCAAGAGAAAGAGCAGTTCCTTACGACGGACGAGATAAAAGAATTGCAGCTCGAGCGGTTGAAGAAGCAGGTCAAAAGGACCTACAAGAACGTCCCCATGTACCGAAAGAGGTTCGATGAGGCAGGTGTCAAGCCCTCTGATATCAAGGAGCTCTCTGACATCTCGAAACTCCCTTTCACTTACAAGGACGATCTGCGGGACCACTATCCCTATGGGATAAGGGCTGTATCGGTCGAAAGATTGAACAGGATCCATGCATCGTCCGGGACCACCGGTATCCCGACGGTCGTGTCCTACACCAAGAAGGACCTTGACACATGGTCCAACCTGATGGCAAGGTGCTATTCCTGCGCAGGTGTCACCGAGAATGACCTGATCCAGAACGCATACGGATATGGTCTGTTCACAGGAGGCCTCGGGTTCCATATGGGCGCGGAGAGGTTGGGTGCCCTGGTCATACCAACAGCGACCGGGAACACAAAGAGACAGATCAAGATGATGAAGGACATGGGCTCAACAGTACTATGCTGCACCCCTTCCTATGCTGTCTTTCTGGTCGAGTCGCTCAAGGAAGAGGGGGTCGACCCCTCTGAACTGAAATTAAGGATAGGTATGTTTGGGGCAGAGCCCTGGTCCGAGGAGACAAGGCTTCATATCCAGTCATCGCTTAACATTAGGGCCCAGGACCTCTATGGAATGTCGGAGCTCTACGGTCCTGGGGTGGCAGTTGAGTGCGAGAGACAGGACGGCCTCCACATCTGGGCCGACGAGTTCCTCATAGAGACCATAGACCCTGATACCCAGGAGGTCCTCCCACCTGGTACAAGAGGAGAGATGGTCTTCACGATGTTGACCAGGGAGGCCATGCCCCTACTTCGTTACAGGACCAAGGACCTAGCGATCATTAACTGGCAGAAATGCGCTTGCGGCAGGTCCCATCCCAGGGTCATGAGGATCAGAGGACGCTCTGATGATATGCTCATTGTGGGAGGAGTGAACGTCTTCCCCTCCCAGATAGAGGACGTTCTCATGTCCCAGGAGGAGCTCGGAGAGCAGTTCCAGATAATCCTTGAGACCGACCGGCTGGACCATCTCCACATCCAGGTCGAGGTGTCCCCGGCCAGGTGGGGGAACATCGACCTGAAGGCCCTGGCCGGCAAGGTCGAGAAGGAGCTCCAAGCCTCCCTCACGCTCAGGGCCAGGGTGGAATTGGTTGCTCCCGGGACCATTCCAAGGACCGAGGGGAAGGCCAAGAGGGTAATAGACAAGCGTAAAATCATTTGATGTTACATGCCATTAATAAAGCCCATCATGGTATGTAATGAAGGGGACATGCCTGTATATGCATTATTTTTAAAACAAAGGACTGGTTTGGATAATCATATAAACCACCAGAAATCATAATTAGTCCTGGCAGATTAGGTTATCTGCCCCACTTAATAGCGGGAGGCTGCTGCTTGGACCTATCTAGGACACTATCATTAGCTATTATCACCCTTTTCATCCTTACGGTCCTACCGATGATCGGCAGGAACGATGATGCATTACCTATCAAAGGGTCCGACCCTGCCAATTCCATGGTCCTATCGGTCCCTGTTGACCTGACCTTCGATTTATCGATGACAGAGGTCATCGACTCTAATGGGTATTCGTGGTTCTACCATCCAGAGGGAAGCCTCTCTCCTGTTCCGGGCGAACCGGCATTACCGGTCTTTTATTATGATTATATCGTCCATCCGTATGCGACTGATATAAGGTTCGAACTCAGGTCCGCAATGATATCCATCAATCCGGTCAGACTTCCAGTAATGGGGGTCCCTGGACCCGCACCTTACAGCGAACCCTCGGAGATGGAACCATCCGGACCCACAAAGAAGGTCGATGCCCCGGTATCTTTCCTCAACGACGGCCTCATCAGGGGGGTCAAGGTAGCTACCATCAGGTTCGACCCAATGCTCCTGACCACCGGTGGCCAACTCCTGGTCCATGAGGAGGTCCATGGAAGGCTTACGTTCAATGTGAACAAGGATAGGGTCCTTAGTACCGAGGTCCCTGTCCTCAGATCGACCTCCGTCTTCAGGGAGATGTTCGAGACCGGCCTTATGAACCCCCAGGACCTATCACGTTTCGGAGCGATGAGACCAAATGTCTTGTTCGCTACCCTCCAGTCGGAGGATGTTCAATATGTCGTTATCACAGACAAGACCAAGACCGGGACATCATTGAAACCCCTTGTGGATTGGAAGGTCCAGAAAGGGATACCTTCGAAGATCGTCGATGTATCCATGATCTACGCCAACTACACAGGGGTCGATAATGCTGAGAAGGTCAGGAAGTTCATCATAGATGCGATGAACATATGGGATACGGAGTTCGTCCTGATAGGCGGTGACACGGGTGTGGTCCCCGTTAGGAAGGTATACAACTACGCCAACGGTTACTCATCGACCTCTGACCCGACGGACCTGTACTACTCGGACCTGGACGGCACTTGGAACGGCGATGGGGATTCAACTTGGGGCGAGACCTCTGACAGTGTCGATATGAGGCCCGATGTCATCGTCGGCAGGGCCTCGGTACAATCCGTTGCGGAGGCGAACACGTTCGTCACAAAGACCCTCAAGTACGAGAAGGACCCCCCGAAGGGTTACCTGGACAATGCCACCCTTGCTGGTGAATTCCTTGACAGCTATACCAATTCATCAAGGGGTCTTGACAATATCAAGGCAGGCCTTCTGACCTCGAATTACATCAGCACATCGCTCTATGATAGGTCGAACGGGGTCTTTGGGAACCTGAACAAACCCAACTTCATGGCCCAGATCAACAAAGGCGCCTCCCTGATCTTCCATGCAGGTCACAGTAACTGGAACGTTATGTCGGTCGGTTCGGGTAGTAATAGCGACCTCTATAATGGGGATATCAAGAACTATAACGGCGGATACAAGGTAGGTGTCATTAGCTCGGTCGGTTGCATAGCTAACAAGTTCGACCAGGACGACTGCATTGCCGAACTGCATGTCATGGAAGCGGACGGCGGCACCATCGCTTACATTGGGAACAGCAACTATGGATGGTACTCCCCTGGGAACCCCGGCGGTGGTCCGTCCGATGTCTTCCAGTACAGGATCGCCTACGAGCTGTTCAAGAACGGCAGGAACAGGGTAGGGACCCATTTCTCCGAAGGGAAGAATTATTACGCGGGATCGTCAAGCAGTTACAATTCCTACAGATGGATAGAGATGTGCTTGAACCTGATAGGTGACCCAGAGATGTTCGTGAGGACCGCAGAGCCGACCCTTCCGAACCTTACCCTGCCAGAGAGGATAGGGTTGGACACGACGGATATCGATATCACCGTTAAGGACAGCCTAGGGAGACCGGTCAAAGGTTCCCTCATATGTCTGGAACAGGATGGGGAACGGACCTACAATCAGACCAATGCCCAAGGCCTTTCCAAGCTAGCTCTACCTATCGTAGGCAAGTCCTATCTTAACCTAACGGTGACGGGCCAGAACTTCTTGCCCTACATTACCAATATTAGCCTCGATACGATACTTCCCTCCATTGTCCTTAACGGACCCTTTGCCGCCTCGACCGGCGACATCTCACAGTTCAACTGTTCCCTCTACGATGAGTATGGGATATCGAACGCGATTGTGGAACATTATACGAATTCGAGCGGCTTCAATTCGACCGGTTCGGTCCAGTTGATAGATCATTACGGGTTCTGGACCGGTGATGTAAGGGCTCTTTGGAACTCGACCGAACCCATGATGTTCAGGATAGGTGCAAGGGATGGTTCCGGTAACTGGAACCGTACTAACTGGATGCAGCTCGATATCATAGATGATGATAAACCCTATCTCATCTCCGACCTCACTTCGGTAGATGCTAGGACAGGTGGACCCCACGAGGTCGTGTTAGTTGTCGATGATAATATTGGTGTCCAGGAGGTCCTGCTAAAGGTGGGTTGGGAGAATGAGGCACCCTTTTGGACAGGTCAGATGGGCTCTGCCGGTGACAGTGTTTTCATGCATTCCATAGATGTACCTTCGAGCAGGGATGGCACTCTGGTCTATGAGGCCTTCATAACGGACACGAGCAGCAATCTAAACAGCAGCGGTCAAGGTTATGTGAACGTCCTTGATGACGACCTCCCGACCATTCTTGAGGACCTGTCGGACACGACCGGGACCACAAGCGATGAGGTCACGCTCAAAGTAAGGGTCCTTGATAATATTGGGATATTCGAGGTCAAGGTAGATTATTGGAGCCCGGAATATGGGTACATAGGGTCAGGTACCATGGTCAGGGACGCTGAAGGTCTCTGGTCGCATGCTTTCATCGCACCATCGGATCTGGTGGGCATGATAGAGCATAAGTTCAGTGTCACGGACCTGACCGGTAACAGGAACCTTTCAAGGACCGCACATACGGTCATGACCGACGACGATATCCCCTTGGTCCTACCTGACCAGATACCGCTTCAAGTGACGACAGGAGAGCCTCTGACGGTCAAAGCGACGGTATTGGACAATGTCGGTGTCGGTAAGGTGGACCTTATCATCAGTTATGGTTCCCAGAGGTCCGAGAGGGTCGGAATGGTCCTTGATGAAGGAAATCTATACGTGGCCTTGGTCCAGGTACCATCGGGCGGATCGGGAAAGCTCACTGTACACATAGAGGCTTTGGACAGTTCCGGTAATTTCAACAGTTCCACTGCGAGATCATCCTCGATAATAGATAACGACCCGCCAAGGGTCCTTTCGATAAGGACGATGTCCTCAGTCGAGGCGGGCGGTGTCCTTGACGTATTCATAGAAGCAAGGGACAATATTGGTCTGGACAAGGGTGTCCTTACATGGTACCTCTCTGGCGACGGTTATCGCAGGGATATCGAGATGGACCTGTCCGATGACATGCTCACAGCGAGCATTGAAGTTGACGAGAAGGCCTATGGTTATCTCTATTTGACAATGGAAATAACCGATGGGGCCGGCAACTCCGTGACCACGAAGAAGATGGAGGTTAGGATAATCCCGCCGCTGGTCGTTCCGGACCCTATCGATGACGATCCTGAGACGCCCAGGGTCCCAGTACATGGAGAGGACCTTGACGGTGATGGGATGGACGACCTTTGGGAGCTCACGACCGGCCTCGATCTCACATCCGATGATTCCGGTGATGACCCAGATGGTGACGGTGCGACCAATCTTGAGGAGTTCCACCAGGGTACTGCACCCAGGGACGCCCTTCACTATCCCGTTGAGAACACAGTACCTAAAGGTACGCCTGGGGATAGGGATGTCACATACATCATAATGATAACTGGAGGGGCGGTCCTTCTGCTCCTTGGTTTCATTGCCTCCCTCATATTCTTCAGAAGGGTATAGGACATCGTTCCGTACCTCTGGCCCTTTCTACTAGTCCAGATAACTTTAATATCAAATGGTTAAGATAAGGTCACTGGGGTAAAGGAGGTTAGAAGAGGTCACGCGGAATGGCAAATGCATCGTTGTTGGTTCTGATGATGGTCATGGTACCATTGGGGGTCTTGGGTTAGACAGGAGAGGTTTTCGCACCACCCCCAAATTATCATAATGCGACCGTCAAGGTCACTCTTTTGAATCAGAACGGGACGCCAGCGGTGGGATATCAGATACAGATGACGAGCGCGGAGGGGTCATGGGGAGGCCTCTTTGGTTTGACGAACTCGACCGGCAAGGTCACCCTTAACGCCTATTACAGCTACTGGGGCCCTAACTATCTGTATGCCGTACAACAGCCCAATAAAAGGGTGGACAAGACTATGCTTTTCGTCGAACCGGACGGCTCATATGACATAACGATGAGGGTCAGTGCCCCTTTGACCCTTTACAGGATCGTCCATGGTACTATCACCAACAGTAGCACTGGTCTCCCAGTGGAAGGTATTGATGTGTCCACGGGCAGCTTTGACCGTAACGATAATCAAGTTCTGGCCAGCAACACTACCGGTCCCGATGGGAAATACCAGATCGTCCTGCCATATCTATCCTATAGGGTGGATATCCGTGTCTCTGAAGATGACTACCGCGATGCATATACAACTATCTTCATGAGGCCAGACGTTTACGAGTATGAATTTGACATTGATCTGGTCCCGCTTTACATCAACATGAAAAAAATCCAGTTGAAGTTCATCAACACAACCACAGGTCAGGTCATGGATGGATTGAACACATTTATGAGCGGAAACACAGTGCATTTGGACCATGCGATCTCCCAATCCGACCCGTTCCTCAACTCCAGGGGTATTATGAGACCTGGGCAGGGGTCGGAGAGTACGTTCTTAGCGCTGATGGGGATATTCCAAAAAAGAATATAAGTTTCACGTTCCAGACTTCAGTATTGGTCGAAGGCCAGGATATTAAGAGGGACGTCCATGTAGATGTACCAGACCTGGCCATGCTCGAGATCAGGTTGTGGAATGGTACAGCGCCCATGCAAGAGCGTCAGGTATCCCATATCTCCTCTCAGATGCTAGATGAAGCGATATTCGATTATTATGCGATCACAATGACGGATGAGAACGGCTTTGGACGGTTCGGTATCCCAAGGGATAGACCAGTGACCATCACATCCTATGATCCGGGATATGAACCTATCTCATATGTATACGATCCTTCGCAGCACACTGAGCCGTACAGGCTCAATCTAACAGCTGTTAAGGCTCCAGCTATTAACTATCCAATAGGCAACATCACGATCACCCTGAAGGACCCTGTGACGGGCTTAAGCGTTCCAAAGTTCATGGCCAACCTATATGGGTCAGACGATGTTGGTGGGATATTCTACTACGCCCAGGCCAATGATACGGGGGTGCTCAAGATGGTTGTCAGGGCTGGACATTATCTATCCCTCAATTTGGATTCTTCCTTGGGCTCCAGATCGTTGCAGAATATCAATGTCCAGGCCGGGGGTGACCTGCCCTTGGTATTGATGCTGGTAAGAAAATCGCTGTATCCTCAATATGTAAATTGCACCTTCAGGGTAGTTGACCCATCGGGTAACCCTGTTCCGAACCTATCTATCAAGTATACGAACTTTGTTAGTTATTGGGTAGGGGGTTCAATAACCACCGACATGAACGGCAATGTATTCTTGCGGGTCAGACCTGGGTCATTGGTCCTCACATCCTATGAATCCTCTTTTGAAGGTGTCAATCCTTACGTCTTCCATGAGATACATTCGGACATTGGGGCCAGCGGTTTGGACCTTGGGACAATAATTGCATACCCCTCCCTGCCCAAATCCCCTTACACTGGGACTGTCAAGGACGACGCGACGGGTGACTCACTCTCCATGGTCCAAATATCGACCGTTTCATATCATACGGATGAGGGGGTCCCATTGCTCAGTTATCATTTGTCAGACCCTGATTCTATCCTTCTCTCAGATATTGAATCGTACTCCGAACCGGGCGGCAGGTTCAGGGGTTGGGGCAACGACCAGGTCCTTGTGGTCTTCCAGAAGGAAGGATATCTGCCCAAAGGTGTTTGGGGAAGCCTTTCCGGAAGAGGCCCTCTTGGTGATGTCGAGCTCGAGCCTATGCCAGAAATGGGCACATTCGTTTCAGGCCAGGTTGTCAATGACACCGACGCTCCGATCGGTTCTGATGTCGCTGTCTTTGATAAGGAACGCGACACACCCGTGGCCGTCAACTACCAATATTCGGGAGAGAATGGAGAGTTCAACATCTCGCTATATCCTGGTGAGTTCACCATATTCTATTCCAACGGTGATGAGGTTGATTGGATGGACATCACGGTCCCAGAGGGAGGGCTCTCGGGGCTCAAGCTCGTCCACCGCCCCAATTCTGAGCTTGAAGGGTTCGTCAAGGACGCATCAGGGTCCAAGATGGTCGGACAGGAGGTTCTCCTGCTCGATCCGTCAGAAGACCCGCCTTCGATCATAGCCAGGACCATTACGAACAATGTCGGATTCTATGATTTCAAGACTTATCAGGGAGACTACAAGGTCTCCATTGAGAGGTCCAACCAATACGATGGTTACCTGAGCCCCATTCTAACGAGCGACGGGGATAACGATCTGGACCATGACATAATGCTCCTCAACAGGTCCCAAGCCGATGTGGTGGGCAAGGTGACAGGTGCGGGCGGTCCATATTCGTACGGTGTGCCCTGGGCAACCGTCAGGGTCCTTGCCTAGGACAACACAACGCTCATGGAAGCAGTCGCTGACGGCAGCGGTAGCTTCATGTTCAACGATGTGTCCCATGGTACCGGACTCAAGCTCTATGCGGCCCCGCCAGCGAACCTGAGCGGTGAGGAAGGTGCTGCAACAGGCTATCTTCCCACCCTTGTTATGGGTCTTATCGTATCGGGCCACGTGGTCGTAAGGGACATGGAGTTGCCCTACTATGTCCTGCCACCCCCGCCGCTCGTTAACATAACGGACTTTGGACCCAAAGGAATGGATGTCCTGATAGATGCTCCGTTCAACATCGAGTTCTCGGTCCCTATGAACGTGACCAGCGTTGAGAACGCCTTTTCGGAGAGCCCGCAGGTTCTGGACACAAGCTTCGCTTGGGATGAGAACTGGACAAGTGTAGTTGTCTCCCATTCTCGTTTCGCCTACAATACCACTTATACGGTGGTCCTGAACGGTTCGATCGTATCAATGGAAGGTGTGGGGTTGTTGAACGGGACCGTTCTGAGCTGGACCTTCAAAACCGTTAGAGAAACCCCTCCGCCACCACCCATTGATAGATGGGAGATCTTCTCGGCGGAGGTCAGCGTTGACCCTACCGACAAGGACGTCACGGTAGAGGTGCTAGGCCGGGCCAACATGACGATCTATGTGGTCATACAGAATGTTGGCTCCTACAAGCTGTTAGGGACGATACAGGGTCAGATCGGTACATATACTGTGACCGTCCAGGGCACCGCCTTGGCATGGAACACAAACTACAGCTAATATTTCAGCAATATAACGGCGGGTCCGGACCTTGCTCCCGCGTTCATGGGCACGTTCAAGACGCCTGCTCAGCCCATAGGCCCGGGAGACGACGATGATGACCTCCTTGAGAAGCTCGGGACCGCAGGGATATGCTTCATAGTGGGATTGGTCCTGCTCATCATCATCGTGCTGGTAGTTCTGGTGTTCGTGCTTAGCAGAAAGAAGGGCGAGACCGGAGAAGGGAAGGATGAGGAGGAGATGTCCTGGGGCGAAGAGTGATCATCTAAAGGGCCTGGGTAGGAATGATGCCTTAAAGGTCCAGTATCGCAATCGGTTGTGACGGATGATTCCTTTAAGGTTGCTGTACCTATGACCTAATTTGTTAACATCATATGATCAACCCATGAAATCGTATCTCCAGTCGGAGATATCTTGTGTGCTCTCCTTGATGGTGCGAGGGGCCGTCCACCTGAGCAGGTTGAGCCATGAGCCGGCCTTGTCATCCGTCCCCGAATGCCTTGTCCCCCCGAACGGCTGCCTACCGACTATCGCCCCGGTCGGCTTGTCATTGATATAGAAGTTCCCAGCGCTGTGCCTCAGGACCTTCTCTGCTTTGGAGATGGCATCCCTGTCCCTTGCGAAGATGGAGCCGGTCAGGGCATAGGGCGAGGTCGAATCGATGAGCTCAAGAGTTCCTTGGTAGTCCTCATCGGGGTAGACATAGACCGTGAGGACGGGTCCGAATATCTCCTCTTCCATCAGTCTTGAACTAGGGTCTTTGGACAGAACGACAGTAGGCCTAATGAAGTATCCTTTTAACCTGTCTCCGGTCCCCCCTGATATGACCTCATAAGAAGCCCTGTCCTTATTTGCCAGTTCGATATAGGACATGATCTTATCGAATGCCTTATTATCGATGACCGCGCCCATGAAGTTGGACAGGTCCTCGGTGGGACCTACCTTGATGTCCTTGACCTCCCTTGTGAGAAGCTCCTTAACCTCATCCCATCTTGATGCTGGGATGTAGGCCCTGGAAGCGGCCGAACACTTCTGGCCTTGATAACCGAATGCCCCCCTGATCAGGTTCATGACCGTGTTCTTCAGGTCAGCAGAGGTGTGCATAAGTACGAAGTCCTTGCCACCGGCCTCTCCGACTATGCGGGGGATGTTCTTGTATATCCCAATGTTCCTGCCAATGGTCCCCATAACGGACATTAGCGTCCCATGTGACCCAGTGAAGTGTACACCCGCTAGTTCCTGATGTTCTAGGACCATACCAGCATGCTTGCTGTCGAACGGAACGAAGTCGATGGTCCCAGGAGGGAGGCCTGCTTCCAGGAGTATCTTCATTATCTCGTAGTTGGATGGAATCACGGACCTGGCAGGTTTCCAGAGGAGAACGTTCCCCATCAAGGCCGGGGCGGAAGCGAGATTACCGGAGATGGAATAGAAATTGAATGGTGGTATAGCGAACACGAACCCTTCCAGCGGCCTCCAATCGAGCCTGTTCTTTTCACCGGGGAAGTCGTCCGGCTGCTGTTCGTAGAGCCACCTCATATAATATGTATTGAACCTCCAGAAGTCAACGAGCTCCGCCAGGTCTATATCGGCCTCGTAGGGGTTCTTCGATTGGTTCAGCATTATGGACGCTAGGTTCCTTACCCTGTATTTGCATGATAGTAGGTCCGCAGCCTTTCTGAATATTGTGGCCCGGTGGTACCATTCAAGGTCGGACCAAGCCTCTCTGGCCGCGAGAAGGTCCTCTATCGCATCATGTATCTGGTCCGGACCTGCGATGTGGGCCTTCGCAAGGACAAGGCTATGGTCATGAGGGCTTGATATCTCCACGATATCGTCCGTCCTTACCTCTTTCCCTCCTATGATGAGCGGTATCTCCTCGGTCCTGTCCTTCATCGTTATGAGCTCCTTTTCCAGGAGCTTCCTCTCATCTGACCCTTTTCGGCAGGGGAGGGGGTAGTCCATGTCGTTCTTCGGCTTTTCGTAGCTCCAGATCAAGATCACACAACCTTCCTGTTAACGAACTGATAGGACATAATACCCTTTTCCCCTTGATTGTTAGGAGGACCAGGATATGCCTTTGTTTAATACTGCAAGGATGAAAATGGAACAAGCGATTCGTTATAGGAAATATCCCTCATTTATTAACTACCAATCCAGAATAATTAATTTTGTTACTCGTAGTTCCCTGAATAATCTTCATGAAGGTATAGGGTTTGACGATCTTGATATCGCGATACTCTCTAAGGGTCAGTATCCCGTTATCTCCCGTAATGATAAATTCACTCCCGGCATTGACCGCACAATCCAATATATTATTGTCCGCTTCGTCTTTTAAAACCCTGTCTATATGGTCTTTGATATCGATAAGGGTAGTATATGAGAGATACTGAAGTACCAACCTGTCCCTCTCACTTTGATGTAATTTGAACTTATCATAGCCAAGGACCCTTTCCAATTCCTGCACCATCAGAAGGGAACTGCAGTTCTTGACCTCTCCTGAGATACAAGCAAGAATGATATCGGATTCGTTGCCGTTCCATAGAAACCCGGATACGGTCACGTTTGTGTCCATGACGACCCTAATCATGACTTCCGAGCCTTCCTAATAGCTTCTTTAACATCCTTTCTCTTGATATTATTGTCTTTCATCCTCTTCCTTATTGGACCGACAGTACTTAGGAACTCCTCTTTGAGGGAGGAACTTTCTATCAACTTCAACATGAGCGTGTCCCCTTCACCAACGGCGAGTAGTTCGGTCCCTTCTTCTATACCAAGTCGGTTCCTCCAGCTTGATGGGATGACTATCTGACCCTTGGATGAGACCCTAATGATAGCTGCTTCCATATTATCACCTTTCATAGGTAAGACTTGTCTTACTAATAAGATTTCTCATCCTCCAAGGACCCTGATATAAAAACACCTATCAAAAACTAATGTTTGCTTACTTACCCTTCCTGTGCGGTCTGAAGAGCTGGAGGTTGAGGACCGAGTAGGGGCTTTTCTTACCCGGGAACTTTCCCTGTCCCGCGCTCCTTATGTCCTCTATGGTGTAGAACGCCCTTGGGTTGAATTCATCAACGAGCTTGAGGACATCCTTGAGGTCGCTGTTCCTTACGACGGTGAATATCATGTTCGTATCCCCATCCCTTCCCTCCGCCTCTACCTTGGTCACCCCGTATCCCATCGCCCTTAATCTCTCCTCGAGATTCAATGTATCCCTTGAGGTTATGACCCTGACAAGAGAGGTCCCCATGGTCAACCTGTCCACTATCCACATTCCAACAAAGGTCCCTGTGGCGAACCCTCCGCCGTATGCTATGTAGCACATGACATTGGTAAGGTTATTCATTATCTGACCTATGGCTATGAGCCATATGATCACCTCGAAGAACCCCATTATGGGAGCGATGAACTTGTTGCCCCTTGATATGAAAACGACCCTCAGTGTACCAACGCTTACATCTACGATTCTAGCGCAGAATATCATCAAGGGCAATAGGACCCACATGAAAACCCATGAGTCCCAAAGCGATGAGATGTCCATAGAACCACACCCTTCAAGGACCGACCATACGTTTCAGTTCGTTGAAGTCCAAAGACTCCCCCCAGTGAATGAACGGTATGGATCTAAGGAACATGGCCTTGCCGGCGGCATCACCGTTGGACAGGTCGGTCCCCTCGCTCAATACCAACGGTCTGTATCCCCTCCAGCTGAGCTCCATGACCGTTGATAATACGCACCTGTCAAGGGTGAGCCCGAAGACCACCACGGTCATAGACCTTTCCGAGACCCCAAGGTTCTCCGATAACCATCTGCCGAAATCGTCCGGGTCCTGATAGGGTTCTTCCGGCACCGTATCGGGGTCCCCAGCCCCCTTCCTTGTCCACACGGGGCTGTTCATGGACTTGATCCACCGTTTACCCTTTCTGACATCCTCTGGTAGCTGAGAGATGGACCCCCATTCCCCGGGTCGGCAGCAGTCCCTTGGGTCCCCTTTCCTTGGTTGCCTGTAATCGGAGATTATCTCCACAGCTTTCAAACCCCTCTCCCTCAAGAACGGGACAAATACATCCCGAACGAATCCGAGCGATGAGCCGGGGACGAAGTACTTTCCCCCTTCGGAGGCAAAATCGTTCTGAATGTCAACACACAGGAATTGCAGGTCCTGAACCAACTGACCCATGGCGGAGCATACAATGCTCGTGTATAAATAAACTATTTAGACCCGGAAGCACGGTCCCTGTCCGATGGGCAAGGACAGTACATCACCGGGTATTAAGGCCCTCATAGGCTGCATTGCATTCCTATTTGTGTTGTTCGTCCCGACCAGTATCGTGGACGGGTACGGTGCAGATGGTCCCTTCGCCCTGACCATAACGGAACCTAAAGGGTTCAACGTGAGGATAGGCAACGGTAACCTGACCCTATCCTGGACGGCCCCAGATTTGGGTGCCGCAACAATGTTAGGGTACAATCTCTACAGGGCGATAGGGGACGGTGACTTCGAACTTCTGATAACGCTACCACCAACGGAACTTTCGTACATGGACACTGGCCTTGAGAACGGTGCGATATACGGTTACATGGTCACAGCGTTCAACCTGCTCGAGGAGAGCGACCCATCGCCGATCGTCCAGGCGTCTCCCGATGGGACGCCGCCCAAGTTATCCATAGATTCCCCATCGAACGAGGCTTTCGTTCCAACGACGACCGTTACCGTTCGTTGGACCGCGGAGGATAAGGGAAGCGGCATCTCACGGTTCGAGGTATCCTTGGATAACGCACCGTTCTCCAACAACGGTCAGGAAACCTCCATGGAGCTCAACTTACTTTCGAACGGAAAGCATTCCGTCAGGGTCAAGGCTTACGACATTGCGGAGAACCAAAAAGCGGCAACGGTCAACTTCACGGTCGATACCACCCCCCCCCTCATCCGAATACTTACCCCGTATGAAGATGAGGTCATTTCAGGACAAGAGGTCACAGTGAGCTGGGCAGCAGAGGACGAGCATGCCAGGATAAAGGGATTCACCTATCGATTCGATTCCAGTAGGGATGTCGATCTGGGGCCCAATGTCCAGAGCAAAGAACAGGTCGCATTGGACGGCAGACATTCTGTGGACCTTGAATGTAATGATATGGCCGGGAACTCAGCACACGTCTCTGTTAACTTCACCGTGGACCTTGAAAATCCGGTTCTAATCATCCTAGACCCATCCGACGGTTCCTATTTGAACACATCTTCCGTTCTCTGCACCTGGTATGCGGTTGACTCCGCAACGAACGTAACATGCAAAGCGAGAATGGACTGGGGCTCGCCTTTATTGGTCCCGGGAGGGAACAACATAACCTTCCACGACCTGGAGGACGGTTGGCATAAGTTCGAGGTCACGGCCGAGGATGGTGCTGGAAGGAGGATCGAAGCGGGGTCTCGGTTCATGGTCGATACTGTCGCCCCGACCATTGAGGTCACGGGACCCGACCTGGAACGCCCGGTGGGTACGGACGAGCCGTTGGTGACATGGAGGGTGGGAGAGTCCGGTTCAGGGACCAGGTATTGCTATATCTCCGTCGATGATGGCCCGTTCAAAAGGTCCGATAGGTTCGATTCAGGGAAGGTCCACCTTATAGGTGAAGGGCCCCACAACATCTCGGTAATGGTGGAGGACCGTTCGGGCAATAAGGGTGTGACTAATATCATTTTAGTACTGGACACAAGACCCCCCCAGGTCATCTCGGTCGGGCCAAGGGGTGAGGACCTCGTCTCCATGGAAAATGTCTGGGTCCTCTTCGATGAGGATATAGACCCGCTCTCATTAGAGGTATCAGTTACCGGTATGAGAGGTTTCTCCACTTTAGAGGGGGGAACGAACGTCACCTTTGTTGTTCTCGACAGGCCATTGTTCGGGGCCGGATATCATGTGGCCATCAGGGCGTCAGACCTTGCGGGGAACCCTTCGGGCGAGGTCTCATGGTTGTTCTCGCTCACGGACGAAGGCAGGGTCATCGGGAGGGTCCTTGACGATGACGGTAAGGACCTGGGCGGAGCGTTGGTCGTACTTGATGACGGGAGCTCCTATGTTTGCAGAGAGGATGGTTCGTTCGATATAGGCGTGGGAATGGGGGAAAGGACCTTCTACTTCACCGCCTCGGGACACCAGCGCTACCGGAGGACGGTCCTTATTGAACCTGCAACGACCACGGAATTGGGGACCATTATCCTCAAGGGGGAGGAAAAAGGGAACGATGACTATCTTGATAGTCTGCTTAAGGATCCTATGAGTATATTTTTGATCGTATTGTTCGTCATAATTATCCTGCTCATGTTTTTTAACCTTTTTAGCTGGCTGAAGGACCGAGGTGTTCTGATGAGGAAGAAGAGACCTCTTTCCCCACCAGATCATACCGGTCCACGGCCGTTCCAGGAGGACGAGCACCGAGCCAGGAAGGGTACGACCTTCAGGTCCGGGAGACGCTGACACGCTCTCAGAGCAATGTATGTTCGATGAATATCTTGATGCCCAGACCGATAAGAAATAGACCACCTGCTACCTCGGCATACCTTGCCAAGGTCCCCTTCACCCTATCCCCAATGAGGACCCCTAAGAACGAAAGCACCAAAGCCACAGCCCCTATCATGGAAGCGGACACGAGGAGATCCTCATGGAGGAGCGAAAGCGTGATGCCGACAGCAAAGGCATCGATGGAGGTCGCCACCGACAGGGACAGGAGCGCCGAATTGCTGAAGGGTTTGCATTCCAGCCCCCTCTTCCAATTCCTAACGGCATCGAAGACCATCTTACCACCTATGATCAGAAGTAGGAAGAGAGCGATGAAATGGTCAACGGTCCCGACAATGTCCCTGAAGGCAGAACCCAATGAAAAGCCAAGCACGGTCATCCCCGCCTGAAAGCAACCGAACAGCAGACCGACCTTGATGGCAAGACGCTGCTTTCCGCCTTTACCAGGTATCCCACATGTTATGGCCGCAGCGAACGCGTCCATGGCAAGGGACAGGGACAATGCCGCAAGGGACCAGAACTGCATGCTGCTCACGTTTCCTTCAAACCTGAGGTGACCTTCTTTTCAGATAATGGAGCGTCCCTATTAAAGCGTGGCCTTATAGGACCAGGAGGACAAGGTCCAGGATACCTAGTAAAACGAAGGTCGCACCCATGTTCGCTGTGACCATTCTGACGGCCTCCATCCTGCTCTTAGGAACAGCGATCAAAGATGGAAGGGTGGCGAGGACGGGTATCAGCGAAACAATGGCAAAGGGCAGTAGGTCCATACCGCGGGGCCCGAGGTCCAGAAGGTAGAGTCCCCACCAATTGACGGATGCCATGATGAAAAGGATAGATACAAGCCGGAGGGCCCTGACCCTGCCCACTTTCGTGACAAGGGACCTCTTCTTCCCCCGGACGTCCGCCTCAACGTCGGGGACCTGGACGTTGAGGATGAAAGCCCCGCCATAGAGCATCATGGCCGGAGCTAGGGGCAGGGGGCCTGTATCGAGACCCCCTTTCATGCTCCAGTAACCTATGAGCGGTACGAGCAGCCCTACGGTCACGGCCGTCGAGACCTCTCCGAGACCGCGGTAAGAGAGCCTCAAGGGTGGGGCCGTATAGAACCACCCCAGGAGCGAACCGAACAGAACATAGAGCGGGAAGATCGGGCCCATGCCGTATATTAAAGTGAAGATTACGGACATCACAAGGGAGACCGCTATGAGCGAGATGGCCATGACGAAGGCCGCCCTCTTCAGCTCCGGCCTCCTTCCCAGCACACCGCTCCCGCCGGAGAAGGGTGAGGGCTTATTGAACGAGTCCGCATCAATGTCATAAAGGTCGTTGCTGTAGGATACGGAAAGGTGGGCCGGGAAGAAGACGATATAGCCTAGCACGAACCTCATTGTGTCCGCCGGAGAGCCCAGGGCAGTGGCAGTGAGGGCCCCTAAAGTGAAAAGGAGAAAGCCTCCGAAAAGGAAATGGAACCTGCCAAGGATGAGCATGTCCTTGAGATCATCCCAAAGGGACATATTGGGCACTATATGAGAGGTCCGATTTAACCTATGTCCTAAAAGCTCCGACCATCCATGGTGGGTATGTCATTGCTCCAGGTCCCTATCCCTTAGCTCCTTCCTGACATGTCGGACCTCTTGTGAGGACCTCCCGGAGCAGACCAGGAGCCCCTTAGGGGAATCGACTATTATCAAATCCTTAAGCCCTACGACGGCAACTGGCCTCTTGCTATCAGTAAGGATCAGGACATCTTCGGACCCTATAAGCACGTTCTTACCTGAGTTCAGAGTCGGCCCCATGAGCTCCCTGACGGTCTTCCAGCTGCCCAGATCGGACCATTCTAGATCGGACCTCACAACAAAGACCCTTCTAGAACGCTCCATAAGGGCATGGTCGACGCTGATCGAAGGCATCCTGGAATATGCCTCGGATAAGGGCCTTCCGGACAATCTCTTGGCGGACGATAACGGACCATGGACCTCGGGGACATGGACCGAAAGCTCCTCAAGGAACGTCTTAGGCCTCCAAACGAAGATACCGCTGTTCCAGAGGAAGTCACCTTCGGCCACCATTTTTGTAGCCGTCTCAAGATCGGGCTTCTCTTTGAAAGAGACGGCCTTGTGCATACCAATGAAAACCTCCTCCCCCAGTTCTATGTAGCCGTAACCGGTCTCGGGCCTCTTTGCGGGTATCCCGAAAGTTACCAGACAGTCATGTTCCCTCACGGCCCTTAAGGCAAGGTCGAACCCGCTCCAGAGAGGAGCGCTGGACCTGACGTATTGGTCCGCAGGTACTACTAGATGGAAATCGTCATCGAACAATGAACAGGCCAGGGCGCATGCCGGACAGGTGTTCTTCCTGGTCGGTTCACCAATTATGTTCTCGGATGGGAGCTCCGGAAGGTGTTCTCTGGTAAGCTTTCTATGCTCGGATGATGTGACGATCACTATGTCAGTATCATCGAAACGTTCTCTGAGCCTTTCATAGGTCATCCTGAGGAGGCTCCCCTTACCAAGGGGGTCAAGGAACTGCTTAGGTTTGCCTTTTGTTGAGAGAGGCCAGAACCTATCACCGGAACCACCCGCTAGGACCACTGCCTTCACAAAGCTACCCCATTGACCGTAGAACAAGCGATGAAATAATGGTTTTCCCAAGGAAGTGTGAAAAAGTGACCAAAGCAGAGGGTGATATCAACTATCCATACATCCAATCCTCTCGAACCCCCAGCTCAAATGTCCAGTAATTAACGGGTATATAATCAGGTGGGTCCAAGGATGTTACCGATTATTTGGTATATTTATATATATGCATTGCATTAGAGCATTGCATGACAGAACCAAGGATATCTGGAGGACAATTATATGGCAGACCCTGAAAAGGTAAGGTCCGAAATAGTCGCCATGTTGAAGGATGACCCTCGTGGCCTCTCAGTGACCGAGATATCAAGGAAGGCGGGCCTTAACAGGAACTCGACCGCTAGATATCTGGACGTCCTGCAGGTCTCCGGACGGATAGAGATGAGGAACCTTGGGAAGGCCAAGCTCTATTACCCTTCCTATTCGGTCCCTATCGCTGCCATGTTGAACTTCTCATCTGACCTCATAATGGTCCTTGACAGGACCGGATCGGTCCTTGAAATGAACCGGAACCTCCTTGGTCTCCTCGGATCGAGGAGGGAGATGATGGTCGGAACGAACCTGTTCGATAGCCCGCTCCCAATCATCGAGGGAATGGACCTTAGAAAGGTCCTTCGAAAGGTCGTGAAGGGCAACGACCATATGTTCGAGGTGAACATGAACTTAGAGGATAGAACGGTCCATCTTCGTGGCAGGATGCTTCCGACCTCCCTTTCTGACGGTTCCAAGGGTGTGACGGTCATTCTCGAAGATGTGACCGACAAGAAACGTTCGGAGCTCAAGCTCAAGGAGAGCGAGAACCGGTACAGGACCTTGTTCGATAACAGCCTTGATGCCCTGCTGATAGTCGATGAGGACAGGATACTGGATGCGAACGACGCGGCCCTTACGCTCTATGGGCTTAGCTCAAAGGAGGAGATCATAGGTAAAAGATCATATGACTTCTCTCCGACCAAGCAGCCTGATGGGACCGATTCAGCCGAAATGATCAAGTGGGGAATGGGCGAGGTCCTTAAGGGCAAGACCTTCAATTTCGAATGGGTCCAGTTGAAGAAGGGCAGAGGGCCGGTCCTGACATTGATGACAGTAAGACCGATCATATTGAACGGAAAGACGATGGTACATGCCATGATGAGGGACATGACAGATTCTAAGCTCAGCGAGGACAGGGTCAAGGCCGCCGAGGAGAGATTGAGAAAAGCCGCATCATCGCTACACGACTCCCTCATTACCCTCCTGGACCAGGACCGGTATATGACCGAGCTCTGGGCTTCCGAAAGGACCAAAGAAAGGCTGGGTGATGCCTTCAGGAAAGGGCTCGTGGTCAGGATGGACGACATAGTGGCCGGTGAGGACCGTGAAGAGTTCTCAACCCGCCTCAACAGGGTCCTGTCCACAGGAGGATCGGACAGGATGGAGGTGCGTATCCTCCTTGATGGAGAGCCTCACTGGTCGGAGGTCCGCAGCGACCTTACAACGGACCCGGTCACCAAAGAGAGGACACTGGTCCTCTTCGTGAGCGACATCACGGAGCAAAGGAAGCTCAGGGAGTCGCTCGAGGCGACCGTGCACAGGACTATGGTCCTTGACGCGACGTTGAGGGACATCATCTGGATGACGGACGAAGGGTTCAACTTCATCTTTATGTCATCGTCCGTCCGACGGGTCCTCGGGTTCACACCCGAAGAACTTATAGGTAAAGGCATGGAAAATGTCCTAACTGATAGGTCCATGAAGAAGCTTAGGAAAGCTGTCTCCGAGCTGCTGCATGGGTCTGACGCCCGCAGGAAGGCCGCAGCCACCCCTTACCTTCTTGAGATCGAATCGGTCAGGAAGGATGCAACAAGGGTTTGGACCGAGGTCAGCATTTCGGTCCATCACGAAGCCACGGATGGGCCTGTCCGCATCATCGGCGCAACAAGGGACATATCAAGGAGAAAGGGTGCAGAGAGAGATCTTATGAAGTTCTCAAAGGCCTTTCACTTTTCGAACGAGGCCATGATCATTACGGACGATAGGAGCAGGATAATCGACATCAATCCCTCTGCTGTCAGGCTTCTCGGGGCCTCGGACCGCAAGGAGCTGCTGGGTACCGTGGGGCTTTCGCTCCTGGTCCCGGAGGAGATTGACAAAGCCGTCAAGGCCATGAGGGACTCTGAGCCAACACCCAGGAAGGGGCTTGTCTATACCATCAGAGACAAAAGTGGGATCGTGAGGGCGGTAGAGGTCTTCTCCTCGCCCATACCAGGTGAGGACGGGTCAACTGAGGGGTTCATCGTCCTGCTCAGGGCTGTTAGCAGTTAACCGTAGGGTTTTGTCTCCTTAATGAGGACCCGGACCCTATCACCTCGCCTCAATCCCTTGTCCATGAACTCCGTCCGTGGTATCAGTGCCGATATCGTCTCTCCGCTGTCTAGGTCCACAGTGCAGTCTATATAGGGTCCAAGATAGATGTAATTGGCAAATGTACCAATGGTACCGTTACCTAAGACCTCATTTTCCATCCTTGTCAGGACCACGGATTCAGGTCGGAATATGATCCTACCCCCTTTCCTATCAGGGGCATCTATGACGTTCGCCTTTCCAATGAACCTCTGAATGAATGAGGACCGCGGTTCCTCGTAGAGGTCTCTCGGGCGCCCTACCTGCTCTATCCTGCCATTGTTCATGACAGCGGTCAGATAACCGACCTCGAAAGCCTCCTCCTGGTCGTGAGTGATGAAGACCATGGTCGTTCCCAGCTCCTTCTGGAGCTTTTTAAGCTCCTTCCTCAACCGCCTCCTGGTCTCGTGATCGACGGAAGCGAACGGTTCATCTAACAGGAGTACACCCGGCTCCTGGGCAAGGGCCCTTGCTATGGCCACCCTCTGCCTCTGTCCACCGGAAAGTGCTGATGGCCTCCTATCCTCCAGTTCCGTGATCCCCATCAGCTCGAGCATCTTCCTGGTCCTCTCCCTCCTCCCGGATGAGCTTACGCCCTTCATCCTCAGACCGAACTCTATGTTGGACCTGACGCTCATGTGAGGGAAGAGGGAGAATTGTTGAAACACCATTCCGATACCCCTCTTCCTTGTGGGGAGGCCATCAAGGCATCTTCCTCCAACCGTCACCGATCCGGAATCCTGTGGGAGCAGCCCGGTGATGACCTTTAGCATGGTGGTCTTTCCACATCCCGAGGGCCCGAGGACTGCCATTATGCTCCCGGATATGACCTCAAGGTCCAGTCCGGTCAGCACTTGTGCGGACCCGTAGGATTTCCTCAGGGACGAAAGCCTAAGGTCCCCGCTCATCCAGGCACCTCCAATCCCTTGACCACACGGTCCATGATAAGGAGCAGAACGAACGGTATCAGGAGAAGGACCACTGCAATGGAGGCGGCGGCTTGGAAGTCCAGTAGGCCCTCGGTCATCCTATAGATATGTGTCGGGCCCGTCGATAGCATCCCTGCCGCAACGAAAAGGGTGGCCCCGAACTCTCCCAAGGACCTGGTGAACGTCAATGCGGACCCGGCCATCAGCCCGCTCCTGATGGAGGGAAGGGTCACCCTGAAGAATATTGAGGCCCCCCCCGCCCCAAGGACCTTGGCCGCATCCTCTTGTTCCCTGTCGAGCTTCTCGACGGCCATCGAGACCGACCTTACCATGAAAGGGAATGTCACGAACAGATGCCCAAGCAACACCCCAGGGTACTGCCCTATCAACTGGATCCCATTGTCCCTGATGAAGCCCCCGAACAGGCTTGAGGGATTGTAAAGCATCAGAAGTGACAATCCAACGACAGATGCTGGGATCGCAATGGGCAGGTCCACAAGGGCCTTGATTATGAACGAACCCGGGAACTTGTATCTCACTAGGGCGAAAGCCATCAGGGTGCCAGTGAGAAGGTTGATGATCGTCGAGAGGGTCGCTATCAGTACGGAGTTACCAAGGGCCGTCAATGCCTGGTCCGTCACCACAGCTCGAAAGAAGTCCATGATGCCGTCCTTGAAAGCATACCTGAAGAGAGAGCTTATAGGCAGTATTATTATGACCAGGAAGAGGAAGAGACCAAGCGATATCGCTGCATATCCCGTCAATGAGATATGCGTTCCATCCTTGAGCTGGGCCAGTTCTCTCAACCCCTTATGTCCTTGATGATGCCTGATATCAGTTCTGGATGTGCTGTCTCCCACCCCCCCAGATAATCGACGAGGAAGGGATCGTCAATGGGAACGAAGCCAGAGTTCTGGCTTTCGTCCATGGACCTGAAATCGTATTCCACCATGTAGGATAGGACCTCTGTGGTGAAGAGGAGATCGACGAAGGCCTCTATCATCTCCCTCTCAGCCGCCCCAACATGTTCATCGATGATGGTGACCTTATGCTCCGAGAAAATTGTGGAACTGGGATAGACGATCTCAATGTCGTTCCCCTGGTCAATGGCAAGAAGAGCTTCGTTCTCGTATGTTATGAGAGCATCACCATAGCCTAGGACGAATTGGGAGAGTGCGGCCCTGGCCGACGATTGCCAGCTCATGACGTTGCCCATAACGTTCCGCAACAATGCCTCAGAGGCCGTTCTGTTGGGCGATCCCTCCACCGCTGCCGTTCTTCTCATCTCCGACCCGTAGATGGCAAAGACGGACCAACATGCCCCTCCTGAGGTCAGAGGGTCTGCATGTACGAGCTCTATACCGTTCTTCCCCAGGTCTCTGAAGTCCTCTATGGACTTCGGGTTCCCTTTCCTGGTAAGGATGACCCAGGGGGTGGTCGATATTGTTCCGTTCCAAGGAAGTGATGAAAGGTCCATATCCGTCAGACCGGCCTTTTTCAGCTGGATGACATCCCATTCAGTGGACAGCACCATGACCTCGGCCTCGGCCCCTGCTATGACCTCATTGGTAACCTTGCCGGAGCCGGCGAACTGGGATACGAACCTCACATCATCTCCGGTCCTCTCTTTCCAATAGCTCTTGAAAGCAGGAAACACCTTCGTCTCCATGACCTCGCCCTTGACGCTGAAACCATAGAGCGTTATGGTCCTCTCATCCTTTGTCCCTCCAAGGTCGAGACAACCGGATAGTAGGGATAAGGCGAGCAACAGGGTAATGACCAGAAGGGACCATGGTCTCTGCATCATCTCTTGATTGGTCTCCAAGTATATTATATTGGTTTCAAACCAATACTAATTGGCTTCAATATATATTGACATTAAGTGAAATCGTTTGTCGGTCATTTCATCAATACCTCTGTTCAATCTTTGACCTTTCTGACAAGGATGCTGCCGTCATCGAACAGGATCCATCTTAGCTTGGACCCGTTGGATAGTTCCAATTCATCGACTATGCCCTTGGGAACTGTTGTCCTTCTCCTAGAACCTCTGATGGTCATGGAGGTCTCGGAAACGAACTTCACTTTGTCTATGTCTATCTCCATGACCATGGATGGAACGTCCAATATATATTGGTGTTGAGTTGCCCTAAAGGAGCTCTTTTTTATGCGTGACAATGCAACCAATTATTATGAACATCCCGGTAAGGAAGAGGAGCAGGAATATGGACCCCCCGTATGTAGCCGATTTCGGAACGGCGACCATGGAAGACCATATATCGTCCCTGGATAGGAGCATTGACCTGACATAGTACATAATGGTGAACTCCCTGATCCGTAGCGGTATGAAGGCCATGACCAGCTCCCAGAAGAAGGCGAAGAGGAGACCTATGACGAGGGGTCTCTTGAAGGATATTCCGAAGAGACAGAATAGCGCCGTGTAGACGATCGTTCCGATATAAATGGCAAAGAGAAGGTCGAATAGAAGGTCCAGGTTCTCGACCATCCTGTCCATGCTCGAATGGGCGCTCAGTACAAGAAATGTCGTTACTATGGGGAATGTGAACAAGGGGACCAGGGCCATCACTGTCCCAATGTACCTATACAGAAAGACCTCCATCCTGAGGTTGCCTCTTGTGACCAGATAGGTCATCGTCCGCCGCTCCAGGTCCTCGTTCAACGCATATGACCCATAGATAAGAGGGAATATGAGCAGGAAGAACTGGACGAATACGAGAACACCGAGCAGGGAAAAGAGGTCAGGCCACTCCTTCGAGCCCGCAGGTGGGTCAATGAGCGTATAAATGGCAATGAACGTAGGGATGAGGAGGACCAGTAGCGTTATGATGACCCCCTTGTTCAGAAGGACAGACCTGAAGGTCTCCTCTATCAGGGTGGAGGCCCTGTTGTAGGTCGCGGCAGGTCCGAAAGGAGGTCTATTTCCCATGTCACCCCACCAGGTATTCGAATATGGCGTTCAGGTTGTCATCGGGGCTGTCAATGGCCGTCACCTTGACCCTGTTCTCGACCAGGCAGTCCTGGAATGCCGAATAGAACAGGTCAGGGGTGGGCGTCCTAACGAGCAGTTCGTTCCCATTCTCTCCGAAGGTTATGGAGCTCATGGGGGTCGCATCCATCAGAAGTTTGGCAAGACGGGACCTCTCATCAGTGAAGATCCTCACGGTCAGAGGGAACCTGTCAAGGGAATCCCTGATGTCATGCATGTTCCCGCTCGCGACGAGCTTGCCCTTGTCTATCAATATTATGCTCTCCGTCATCCTTTCGATCTCATGGAGGATGTGGGACGAGAGGACGATGTGCTTTCCCTCCTTCTCAAGGTCCCTCAGGACCTCCATCATACGGACCCTGCCAACAGGGTCCGTCCCGGACATGGGCTCATCGAGGATGAGGAGCTCCGGGTCATGTACTAGGCTCTGAGCGAGCTTTATCCTCTGCCTCATCCCCTTGGAGTATCCCTGGATGTCCCGGTCCATGGCCGCGGTCATACCCACCTTCTCTATAGCGGCCTTTGCCATCACCGTTGCCTTACTCTGAGAATATCCCATGAGCCTTGCCGTAAATGAAACGAACCTGAGCCCCGTCATCCCCTTGAAGAAGGCGTCCTGTTCTGGGCAGTAACCGATCCTGGCGTTCAATGAGGGATCGTCCCAGGGTCTCTCCCCAAGGACCTCGACCTTACCCTTGGAGGGCCTGATCTGTCCTGTCATGAGCTTAATGAGGGTGGACTTACCGGCCCCGTTAGGTCCGAGCAGTCCTGTCGTTCCAGGCCCGAAGTCCACGGTTATATCATTGAGCCCCATCACCCTCCCATAGAACTTGGAGACCATTTGGACCTTGATGATGGGATGTTTCATCTAGCGACCTCCCTCTTGTGGAACCGGAAGATGACCAATGCAGCGCATGCCAGGACGATGCCGGCCATTACCAGAAGGGTCACATACCACTGGAAACCTATGCCATCGGGGTCGTAAGGTATTGCGAACAGCGGTCTGTACATCAGTTTCATGAGCATCCTCATATCGATCAGCTTCAGCGAGTCCTGGTCGAAGATGGCCCTTAGGATCGAAGATATTATCGATGAGAAGAGGAAGAGCGAGAATGTCCCGACGCCGGCATAGATCCATTTCCTTGAAACGGAGGAAAGCGCCACGGAGACGGATACCATGAGGAAGAGCGTTATGATGTACGATAATATGATGGCCCCAAGGAGCCATAGGGTGTCAAGGACCTCACCGACATCCCTGTTCGAGAAGGCTATGCCGGTGATATAGAGGAGGACCGCTGGCAGGAGAGAGATGGGCAGGAGGGCGATGAACAATCCTGCGGATTTGCCAATGATATAATCGACCCACGATAGGGGCCTTGATAGGTACAGGGCAATGGAATTGTTCTTTATATCATCGGAGATCAGAGCAGCACCTGATATGGCCATGAAGAGGACGAGCCAGAGGAACCTCTCGTACCTCATCCCTCCGCCCCAGATCATGTCATAGTACTGTCTTCCCAGTTTCTCGTTCTCGCTCTTTTCCCTTGTATGGTACTCGATCTCCAACATAGTAATGTTAGAAGGGGTGTTCCCATCGTCCACTACAGCTAGCACGTTCACGGCCTTATTGAACGGGTACTGTCCGGTATTGAGCATCATTTTGAACTCAATCGATTGTCCTGGGACCATCCTTCTGGTCGGTTGTTCCAAGAGCTCAATATATACAGATGTGTACTGCAATGGGCTCAGATAGAAACTGATATGGGCAACCTCTTCTGTCCCGCCTCCGTTCCTGACGGTCACGCTCCTTTCCATATAGTCGTTCTGCTTGACCTTGATGGTCCGTATGAGATCGTCCTTGATGGTAAATGTGAGGTTGGAGCCTCTTACGGGAACATCTACCGTTTCCATTGGATCGTAGCTTATGACCTTCTCTCTCGTCCTCAGGACCAGAAGGGTTGGAGCGACCCCCATGCGCGGGTCCGTGAAGGAGGAAATGTCCACCCCCTTTGGGACAGCACCACCATCTTGATATTTTTCATACAGGTCCTCCAATGACTCCGTAGAAGCGGCCACAGTAGTTATGAACTGCTCGCCTGACCGTCGTGAATAGACCCCTGGCCTGCTATCTTCAAATCGGAGCTCCTCTGAGACCGAATCGAACTTACCCTGGTCCGGTGGAACTGTGACCTCGAAGGTCACCTGTTCCTGGCCACCAGCTTCGAGCTCAATGGTAGAGCTTCCTATAGCCTCACCCGTCCAGTACTGGGATGGAGTAACGATCGCAACAAGGGCCTCGCCCGCCTTGTTCCCCATGTTGCTGACTATATAGTCAAGTTCAATGGTCGAACCGAGCTCTACCATCCTGTAAAGGTCGTTCTCCGATACAGGGTGTACCTCGAAGTAAGCCCCAGTCTCCACCGTACCGATATCATCTATTGACATCCCTCCCGGTGTTAAGGCAAGGGCTATGACATTGATGAAGACGAAGAGGCTTGAAAGGACAAGGAGCACTATGGAGGACGTACGTTTCAACAACTGGACGGATGTGTTCAAGGTAAGGCGGAGGACCTTATAGCCCCTGCTGCCGTAACTGCCCCTGAAGGGTCTATAGTCCTTCGTAGGTCCCCTCACCCGGTCCCACCCCCCTTCACCTTCATCATGAACAGGTCCTCAAGCGTCAGACCGGTCCTGGAAGCATGTCTGACCTGTATCCCGGTCCCTTTGAGCGCAGGGTAAAGGACCGGGAGAACGTCCCTATCGGTCCTGACCTTGAAGAACGAACCGCTCTTATCGAACTTGAACCCCAGGTCGGAAAGGACCTTCGAGAAGACCTTGTCGTCCCCTTTTATCCTGATATCATAATGGTCCACCTGCGATGTCAGCTCCTTGAGCCCTCCCTGGAGGACGATATTGCCTTGGTCCATGATGAGGACATGGTCGCAAACGTACTCGACGTCCGGGAGCAGGTGGGTGGAGAGTATTATCGCCTTCCCGTGGGTCCTGGTGATGTCCCTGACAAGGTCAAGCATCTCCTGCCTTCCCTTAGGGTCCATACCGTTAGTGGGCTCATCCAGTATGACAAGTTCCGGGTCATGGACCAAAGCTTGAGCGAGCTTGACCTTCTGCTGCATGCCTGTGGAATAGGTCTTGATAGGCCTGTACCTCTCCTCTCCTATCCCAACATAATGGAGGACCTCATGGGCACGCTGCATGGCGTCCATAGGGGGAAGTCCTGAGAGCTCGCCCATATAACGGACATACGCAAGGGCATCCAGATCGGGTATCAGGCAGTCGGCCTCAGGGACGTAACCCACCTTCTGACGGATGGTCGCCCTGCCGGTCCCAGAGGGTTCGTTCAATATGCTGAAGCTGCCAGAGGTTGGTCTTGCTAGGCCCAGAACGGTCTTGATCAAAGTTGATTTTCCGGCCCCATTCGGCCCAAGGAGGCCTACAGCGCCCTTGGGGATCTTAGCCTCGACCGAATTGAGGGCCTGGATGTTACCGTACGATTTGGACAGGGAATAGGTCTCTACAGCATTGTTCCCTGACTTCCCTTCCATGAGCGTCCCATCCCTCAACAACCGAACAATCTCCGGAAGAACCCTTTCCGTTCCTTATGGTCCCGGTCCCTTCGTCTGAACTTCCCGCTCTCGTCCCGGGGTGGTAGCTTCTTCCTCTTACCCCCCTTCCCGCTGTCATTATGCCATAATCCCATTATCTCCCCTTTCCGGCCGTAGCGGGAGGACCTCTCCCTGATCTTGTAGTATTTACCGGTGGATTCGTTCCGTATCCTTTTCTCGGCCATATGGGGTCACGCTCCCGGGTCAATCTCCTTACGTGGGTCATATTCTTTTCTCATGGCCGGTGGGCCCTCAGGTAGCATTCGTTCCCGTCAACCGTTCTGTCCAGCCTGAAGTTCTCAAGTATGTAGTCCTGGAAATAAGGCTGGTCCTCCCAGAGCCCATGGTTAGTGTAATAGCACCTGACGAAGACAGAGACCTTTTCCGATCCCATGATGTCAATGACCTTCCTCCCATCGTACCTAGCTGCGTTCGAGACCTCTATAATGGTCTCCCTATCCGCCTGAACGGCATAGCAGTGCCATGCAAGGACCTTCTCGTTCTCCTCAGTATTCTCCTTGATCCAATCGGCTATCTCTATTATCGTCCTCATATATGGCCTCTGGTCCATTGGTCCCTCCTTGAACCAATCGTCCTCAAGGAACGCCCCTATAGAGATGGGGACCGATATCACAATTAGAACGGCGGTCATGACCGCAAGCCTTCTTTCAGGAAGGAACGTCCTTGGAGCGGACCTGACCCTTCCTTGCCGAGGTTGGGAGATCCTTATCCCAGGACCGAACAGGACGAAAAGGAAAAGGGCCGTGATCATGGACGCAGGTACTATGAGCTCCATCAGATAGACCTCGGTCCAGGCATAATAGATGTAGAAGGCAATATAGGCAATGACCATCAGGAAGAGGACCACCGAAGCCCTTTCCGGTACCCTGTGCTTCCATGTTCTTGACAGGTCCAATAAAGATGTTGAGATGGCGGCGGCGGTGCCGCTTAGAACGGCCGCCATCCCTCCAAGGACCAGCGAACCTGACCCGTTCCAAATTATCACCAAAGTGACAACGGCAGCGATCATTGACCCTGGGAGCCTGGCCCAGCCGGTCCGGGGAAGCAGGTGGGAAACATAAAGCAAAGGAATGATCAGCAAGACCGAAATGATCATAGGTTGAGAGATCTCTTGAGGGAACATTGGAATGAAAGCTATGGCTCCCAGGACGGATAAGTACCTTAAGACCTTCCAAAGCCTTTCACCCCTATCTCCCAGTGCTAAGATGCCAAGAAGTGGGAGGATAAGGACAAAGGGGAGATAGAGCCCTGTCAGGTCCGGGAGTCGGACCATTATCTGCAAAAGGACCAATCCGGTTACCTTAAGGACCAACGGAACGTTCGGGGCATTGTCCCTCGGCAATAGGAGGAAGAAGGCCCCTCCTGCGATAGGGACCAGATAGGAGAGCAGGGTGGTTATCTGGGGCTCCCTGAAGCATATTAGCGTAAGGAGGAAGAGGCCGGCCCCTAACAGAACGAAAGAGCCTAGCTGGCTGTCCAGTCTGTCATCGAGATAGATGAGAAGGATGGCTCCGACTCCTGTGTAAAGGATGACGTTCCATATATCAAGGGAAAGGGTTGTGGTCGAGAAAGCAACGGCCGAGCCTAAAAGTAGCGCGAGAGATATGGCGGCCTTCTGAGGGTCAAGGCGGGAGAGGAACGGCAGGATGGAAAGGAGCGGGACCAGGGTCACAATGAAGATCTCTATCGATGAAGCCTCCCCGTCAAAGGCCATTCTTATGAACGCAGGCCATAGGAGGCAGGAGGTATATACGACCCTCCAGATTTTGCGGTGGAGCGATGCCAGGAGGACCATGCATCCAGCAAGGAACGGAACGAGGATCGGAAGTGACTTCCAGATGGTCGGCTGGATCGCATAGAGGGCGGAATCAAAGGTCGAAGAGGTTGATAGGTCCAGTGCCCATTCCTGTGTCATGTTAGGTACACTTAGAAAGCTGAGCTCTACAAGCCGGTCCCAGCCGAATAGCGAGATGAAGACACCTAACCCTATGGCAAATGGCAGGGCAAAACCTGCACCATAGACCAAAGCATGTCTCACGGCCTTTACCAGTGAACCTCTATTGACCCAGATAAGTCCTGGAACTATGAACAGTGGCAGGATCAGCGCGGACCTTCTTGCGAAAAAAGCGACTGCGACCAAGGAACCGGCAAGTAACAATGTCCACCATCTGTCCCGTTCCATACCATCGAGGAGGAGGTAAATAGAGACCGTGATGAAAGCCCAAGCGAAGGGCTCTGAAAGGGCGACATGGCCGTACCTGAGGGGATAGGGAAGGACCGCCAGGAGCAATGTGCCGATGAGAGCCCACCTTCTATTGCCCGTAAGCCTGAGGATGATGAGATAGAACACGAGCATTATTATGCCCCAGCACAGGACCGTGAAGAGCCTTGCACCGAACAGAGAGACGCCGAATATTTTGAACCAGCCCGCCAAAGCAAGTGGGTATAGTAGGTAGGCTCCTATCTTGCCGACCATGAAATCCAAGGACCTACCTAGGATGAAGTAATAGGCATCGTAGGAGAATATCTCCTCGTCTGCCTGGAGGAACATGAACCTTGATAGAGCGGCCCTAAGAGCGATGCCTAAAAAAACGGCCACTACAGCGGGCCAGTGTGCCTTGGTCCTCTTGATCCCGTCCCTGACCTTTCCCACGCATCTTGGAGGGTCGATTTACTATTTTACGGGTTCGGATACAGGCCCTTGAAATAATGGCCCCTAATAAGATTAAAGTTGGAATATTGAACGATCTTGTGGTTCATAGAAAGAGGAGCCAGTTATTCCTACCATTTAAAAATTATCTGGAATTAACGCCCCAATAGGCCTTTAAACGATATTTGAATGAAAAAATATATATATTCAAAACTAAATGGCAAGGCCGAGGCTGTAATCATGTCGAACCTAGGATCCGTTAAGGTCATTTACATGGCCGAGGGAAAGAAGAAGAGCGCCACCGGGAACGCAGAGGACATGGGCTCGTTCATAAAGGTGAACCTGAACCCGTCCAAGAGGAGGTCAAAGTTCAACACCATCCTGCTTCCATGGCACAATGTCATAAAGGTCATAGTGATGGGTTGAAGAGTTGAGGAAGGACATTATCATACCCCCTGTCTTCAAGGGGGATTTTTTTTATATATTATTAATAATAATTATAATATCTTTTTTATCATCTTAGAATCTGCATATCATCGGGAAAGAGCCTGTACTTTCCGGTCCTCTCCATAAGACAGTCCGGGCATGTGGTCCCGAGCTCTCCAAGGTAAACAGAACCGCATCTTCGACATTTCCTGGGAATTTCGTTCATAATGATGCACCTGTTGGTCCACCCCAACTTTGATGATATTACCCTTCCGGTGCCGTTTGTAAAAAAGGAAAAAAATGTTGTTATGGACAGAAATGGTCCAATGATGGTGAAGGTAGGACTTAAATCCAAGTACGTTTTTCTAGGTATCGCTGTATCCTAATGGGGGATGATAATAATGTTAGAAAAAAGGACGCTTGCACTAATATTGACCATCTTGTTCCTGGGCTCTGGGCTTGCGACCTTGAACGGGGCGATCGGTGAGGTCGGAACAAGGGTGACACCGCCCAAGATCGCGACGCTCTACCTGAACCTGACGTACAACAACGGTTCGGCGGCTCCCGGTATCATCGTTTATGTTTATCAGCAGGACGGTTGGATCTACGGCTCCAGTTCTATCGGGACGACCGATCCCTGGGGCAAGGTGATGATAAACATCTCGGGATATGACATAGGCCCATGCTACGTGCATGCATCTGAATATTCGAACGACCTTTGGATGCTTGAAGAGCTTTTTGTGGAGCCGGGGAAGACCTATCATAGGGACATGGTGCTAGGCCCTGCCTTGCCGAAGAGCTTCACCATTGAAGGGACCGTTCGTTACCTCTCGAACGGGACCGCTGTGAACGGTGCATACTACCAGGTGAATGGCGTTGATGTGGAGCAGAGGGATGTCTCCGGCTCAGGTTACACCTCATCTGATGGCAGGTTCTCGGTCCCTGCAGCCCAGAGCAATTACGGGTACAACATCTTCGTTAGCAAGGGCGGTCTCACTTCCTATTCGAACCATGTGTTCTTGAACAGCTCGAAGAACACTTACTCTTTGGATATCAGGTTGCGCTCCGCCTCAAGTTCGCTTCCCGTGAACATCAGGTTCCTGGACGACAACACCGGAAAACCGGTCAAAAACCCGGATATCTACATGTTCGGGTTGGGTGCCTACAACGACCATTTATTCGCCAATAACTGGTTCTGGTGGATAGAACCCTCCGGGTGGGTGAACCAGACGCTAGGGCGTGGCGAATACTTCTTCAATGTAGGTACTTCCGTCGGTTGGGGATATAGTCTGGTCCGCTTTTCGACCACTGGAGGCGTCATCGTCAACGAAACCCCTGTCACAAAGGAGTTCCGGCTGCCACTACCGGCCCAGTACAGGAACCTTACCATCAAGGTCATGGATAAGGACACCTCCGGTCCGATCTCCATGGCATATATGTATTCCTCCGATTTAAAGCTCAGGACGGCCGAATTCGATCTTTGGACCAGGTCCTCCAGCTCTACCGATCCAGCAGGTTTGGCGAACCTTACCATGATACCGATGAGGGATTACCAGATCACCCTCTATGCCACCGGTTATAAGACGGTCCAGCTGACCGTCCCTGGAGGGCCCGCAGGGCACGGCGGTACAATGGATGTGAAGCTCGAGAAGGAGGTGGATACCCCGCCCAAGGTAGGGACGGTCTCCATACTTGCGAAGGACCAGAAGACAGGCAGACCCCTACCGATGTATTATGTTGAGGGCAGAGGCCAGGACGTATATTTATGGGGGGAGACCGGTCCCGATGGATATCTGAACGGAACCATCTCCGCAGGTCTCTACGACAGGATCTCCATTTACGGGAACCTTGGGACAGGCTATGTGGAGTCAATCTCCATCGCGGACGGACAGACCAAATCCCTCACGGTCCTTCTGACGGAGAGAAAGGACTTCGACAGGACCCCATACTGCGAGTACACGTTCAAGGTCGTAAATGAAGCGGGAACCCCACTTTCCAATGTCTATGTGCCCGTGATAAGACCGTACGATTTCGGTTATGACAACCATCCCACGTTCTCCGATGAGAACGGTATGGTGCGCCTCAAGGTGAGACCCGGGACCTACACGATACTGACCACAGATACATACGACCCTCTGACGTCCATGAGGATACACAACGTCGCAAGGGAAGGCGTATCCATAGTGGTTCCGGCGACCGGCGGCGTCGGACCTGACGTTACTCTGTATCCTAGTGCGCCTCTTACTGAGGTCACGGGAGCGGTCAAGGACCTAAAGACGGGAAAGTCGCTTCACTCCGTTGAGATGATGATATCTTCCGGCAAAGACCTGGATATGCCGGCTAGGGACACGATGTTCATCCCTGATGACCTGGACGTTCGATATCTCCGCTATACGACTTATACGACCTCCAGCGGCTACTACAGGACCTACGGAAAGGACACATTGACCTACAGCTGCTATCTTAACGGCTATTATCCCG
Source organism: uncultured Thermoplasmatales archaeon (assembly GCA_964563055.1). GTDB lineage: Archaea > Thermoplasmatota > Penumbrarchaeia > Penumbrarchaeales > Penumbrarchaeaceae > JALOTP01. Next base: position 96,980 of record CAZLVP010000006.1, read on the forward strand.
CAGTGGGTTCGTTCGACCTGACCACAAGGGCCCTGAACCGCAATATCTACCTTGAGCCGCTCCAATCCATCACAACCTACATCAACGGGACGCTCATGGACTATCTGGGCAACACCAAGACCGGTAGCATCTATGTATATGACCTTGATAGGAACGATTACCTTGTCAACAGCACCACGACCGGGAGCGACGGACTCTTCTCCATGGGTGTCTATCCTGGCAGGTTCAGGATCTCATACAGCAACGATACTGTCTCGGAGTCCATGGAGCTCACCGTGGGTCCCGAGGGGGTGGAAGGCCTTCAGCTGATCCTGACCCCGGAGACGATGTTCTTCGGAAAGGTCGTCAACTGGGAAGGTGCGCCCGTTGCGGACATCTATGTCGAGCTGTTATCAGGGACCGAGTTCGAGAACGGAGCTGTGACCAATTCCGAGGGGGATTTCGCTTTCGCGGCAGAGCCGGGAACCTACAGCATATTGATAGATGAGACCGAGCTCTATATGGAATACCGCGGCGGACCCTATGTAGCGACAGGGTTCAACGAGTTCAATTTGACAATTATCCTTGAGAACAGGACAACAGGTACCATCCTTGGCTTTGTGATCGGAGACGGTCCGACGCCTGAGCCCATTGCCGATGCGGACGTAGTGCTGTGGGACTCGGCCATGGTCATGAGCTGGCCAACCATGACAAACGAGACGGGCGAGTTCCGGCTCGAAGATGTACCCTACGGCTCGGGCTACACGCTTGCCGTTGACCCGCCGGGATATATGAAACCGGACGAGGGGACATACAGGTCCGGTTACCTGAACACGACATACGGTCCTTTCGACCTGTCCTCGCCCGAGCTGACCGTAGATGTCCATCTCGAGTATGTAGTGATAGAGCCCCCGGGCTATTACAACATAACATCCTACTCACCAACTGGTGATGATGTCTATCTCAACGAGCCCATAGTAATACACTTCTCCAATCCGATGAACGTATCCACATTGATGGAGAACGTGACAATACAACCCGAACTCGAGGACCCAGAACTGGAATGGCGCGATAATAATATGACCCTGATGATCACCCATTCGGGCTTCCAGCCGAACACGACCTACACAGTTACGGTCTTCGGGAACCTGCTCTCCGTCGAGGGCTACAGGCTTTACGGGGCCCTCCAGAAGACCTGGAACTTCACTACGGGGACCGAGGTCATGACATGGTGGCTCGATGAGAGTTTCGTCGAGGTCTTGGATAACGGAACCGTTGAAGCGAGGGTCACCGGAGGTTCGAACCTCACTGTCTTCATGGTCATCGACGGAACAGGTTCGTATCCCATGACGGAGTCGCCGGAGGGGACCTACAGGGTGACGATCGATAGGGATGAGTTCGAATGGGACACGACCTACAGCTACCATTTCTCCGACACATCCGGCGGTCCCGACAAGGCTCCAACATTGGCAGGTTCCTTAAAGATACCCTTGGGCCAGATAACCTCGGCCAAGGTCACTGTCAAGTATAACAGGGACTGGCAGGTGGATGTGACAGGGTCTCCCGGCATGGACCTGTATATAGTCATCCTGGGTGTGGGCTCGTTCAAGCTGGGCGAGGTCGCTCCCGGTGTCTATTATGTTCTCGTAGACGGCAGCAACTTCAACTGGTCGCAAACATACGGCTATCACTTCTCGACCTCCCCCAACGGGGCCGCTCCGGCGGAGTGGGCCACTTTCTCGGACACCGAGACCATGCCCAAGGAGAAGAAGGAGGTGGACGAACCCGGCAACTGGTGTCTCATCTGCTGCATCCCGTTGGTGATACTTGTCATTCTCCTTCTCGTGATCATCGTGATAGTGCTTCTGGTCAGGAAGGGCAAGGGTAAGGGGGAGAAGGAACAGGGCTGGGGCGAGGAATGATCCTCATCTGAACAAGGACATGTCCAAAACATATTACGGCCAGACCCATTCGACCTACGAGATCGATAATCGTTGACCATGGAAACGGTTATAACAGGACAGCTGTTCCATAGGTAAATAGGTCAAAGGGGGTCAAATCGTGGATGGTAGGTCTAAGGTGACAGCTTGTCTGTTTTTGATGTTCATGCTTTTGGTGGTCCCTTTCGCCAATGTAGGTGGCGGGGTAGGAACGACCGCTGCAAGGGGTATCCATCTGGGAACGGTCCATGTCAACGTTACATACGAGAACACAACTCCCGCCTCAGGGGTGACGGTCTATCTTCACAGGTACGATGACCTCCCCTATTTCGGGACCTATATGGTCACAGACGGTCTCGGTAAGGTCCTGATCATACCGACCTCCAACAACCTGGGACCATGTTACATCACCGTCGCCAACGCGACAGAGGCCTTGTGGACCAGGGTGGAAGCCTATATCGAGCCTTTGAGGGAGCATCACTTCGACATAGTACTATCGCCCGGGATCAATTACGACAATGTGGTGATCGGGACCGTAAGGAACCTTTCGAACGGCCTCCCTATGGACGGAGTACCAGTATTGATATCGGGCTATGACGTTCTGGGCCGAAGGGTGTACATTGAACGATCATCCGGTGGAGGTGGCCATTACAGCTTCAGCGTACCATATTCCCAATGGGGTTATTTGCTAGAAACAAATACTTTTCAGAGCTTTGGGACCTACGATTTCAGTATGAAACTCAACTTGAACAGGTCCAAGACGACCTACGAGCAGGACATCTGGCTACGAAACTTCCCTGTCAGGCATCCTCTGAACATCCGGTTCACACATGAAGGGACCGGAATGCCTTTCAAGGATGCATACGCCTACACCCACCTTCTGGGTGTTAACTGGGACCACCAACAGAATTACCATACGACCCCTGTGTCGCCTTCCGGCTGGTACAACTATACAGGGGGGGGAAAGGGTGAATATGATATCCTCTTCGAGAGCGTAATGTACCAGGGTGATGGTAGCTGCAGGCAGGGCACGACCATCGGGGTGATCATGAACGATACCCCGACCCAGCTCCAGATCGGTTTACCGTTCCGGACGACCTTCCGGAACGTAACGGTCAATGTCGTCGAGGAAGGGACATCGGTCCCGGTCACATACACAGGAGTCTCTACCAAACCTGTACTTGATCGTTGGAGCAAGGGTTTTATCGAGACATTTTCATTTGGTGGCACAGGTACGACCGGCACCCTTGTCCTGCCCGTCATTCCGGACAGGGAGATCAGATTGATCGTGAGTCCTGGCGGTTATTATTTCATGAAAGAGGTCATCATACCGGCAGGACCTCTTGATGATGACCCTGTGATCACTGTTCATATGAAGAGGGACCCGGGCCTGAACACATACGGATGGGGAAATATATCATTGGTTGTGAAGGACCAGAGCACGGGGGCGGTCATACCCAAAGCGTACATCAGAGGTCAGCACGCTGAACTAAAATATACGGTCATCTCTGGGGATGCTGATGATTCCGGGTACCTAAATCAGTCGGTGATCGCTGGCAGGTACTCGACCATAACGGTCAATTCAGCATTGGGTACAGGAACTCTCCATGATGTAATTGTTCCCGAGGGGCAGACGGTATCAAGGACACTCTACATAACCCAAAGGAGGGAACATGTCAAGAGCAACGATGTCGAGTACACGTTCCGACTGGTGGACATGTCAGGGAACCCTATAACAGGTTTTCCGTTCGCTGTCCTGAGGAAGGAAGGTGACTCTTTTTATACCGGGATAACAAGCACCAACACCGACGGGAGCGGTGAGGCCAGAATAACGGTCCCGCCAGGTGATTACGTCATTTGGGACCCCGGTTTCGACAGCATATCCCAGACCAGGCCGCATTGGGTCTTTCCTAAGGACCTTCCATTCCATGTTCCCTTAGGGGGCGGGGTCGGACCAGATGTGATCGCCTACAGCAGCTATCCGTTCACGCAGTTCACGGGAGCATTGAAGGTCAAAGGGACAGGTGAGTCCATCCCAGGGGCAGAGATCGTTTACAGGTCGGGCCTGGACCTGCGCCGCGGGAGCAGGGCGGAGGTCTGGGACATCCCACCACACTCCATGACCTACATAAGCAATGATATGGTGTCCGATACAACCGGTCGTTTCAGGATGTGGGGCAAGGACAGCATCAGGTACATCTGTTCCGCTCCTGGATTCTTCCCCGAACATGGTGAGGTAGATATGACGGGAGGACCCCTGAACCTGAACATTTATCTGGAAAACTTGCTCCCTAACACATTGTTCCTCAACGGGAGCATGGTGGATTACAACGACGCGCCTTTGCAGGGAAAGGTCGAGGTCTATGACCGTGACAGGGACCTTTACCTGGTCAATACAACACAGACCTGGCAGGACGGGACCTTTTCGATAGGAGTCTATCCTGGACGTTTCGAGGTCCGGTACGGCAACGACACATACATGGAGAGCATGGTCCTGGAGGTCACATCGACAATGAATGACCTGCTCCTGGTGGTCATTCCCGAATGCATTGTTGAGGGGTATGTCGTGGATGGACTCGGGGCGGTACGATCCGGGATAACCGTTGAACTTATGACGGCGGGCTTCGAACCGATGGTGTCAGAGACCGACGCTACGGGTATGTTCCGGTTCGAAGCGGTCCCTGGGACCTGCACCCTTTCGGTAGAGGGGAGCGAGAGCTTCGATGAATACATCAGTGACCAGTTCCAGGCACCCCCGCTGGGGTATGTGTTCAGGAACATCACACTTTCTGAACGGTCAAAAGGGGATATTACAGGGTACGTTTACGGTAACCGCGGAGGCATCACGGAGATCTTCGGCGGTTCCACGTTGACCCTCAAGGACGCCGCCAACCAGACAATGGCAACAGCCACGACCGACATGGATGGGTCCTATAACATTCCAAACATCACATATGGTTCGGACCTAGTTCTTGTGGCCGAACCGCCCGAAGCGTTCGCAGCGGAGGTGGAAGATAAGAGGCCGGGGTATCTCCCTGCGACCTACGGACCATTCGATGTAGCAGAAATGACGGTATTTGTGGACTTCTATCTTGAACTGATGGAATTCCCTGTTGAAGGTCATTACAATATAACCGGTCACTCTCCCACAGGCCGCGATGTCTATCTGAACGAACCCGTGATGGTGAGGTTCTCTGATCCCATGGACACGGCGACCCTTGCCGGCAACTTTTCCGTGGTCCCCGAGCTTAAGGACATGGACATCGAATGGCTCGAAGACAACACAACGCTCGTTGTAGGCCACTCGGGTCTGCTGCCGAACACCACCTATTCCGTCGCGGTCCTTGGTACCCTGCTCTCTTCCGAGGGATACAGGCTCTATGGAGCCTCCTACTTCAGGTGGAACTTCACGACCGGGACAGAGGAGAGGACATGGTGGCTCGATTCGAAGGACATAGATGTCTCACCGGACAGGACTGTGAGCATAGAGGTGACGGGGGCCGAGAACATCTCTGTCTTCATAGTGGTCGTCGGTTTCGGCTCGGGTGAGCTCGTCGAGGGTCAAGCAGGGACGTATTCCGGAGCGATAGAGGGGAGAGATCTGGAATGGGACAGGGTATATGACTACCATTTTTCGGATGAGATGAACGGGAGCGACAGGGCACCAATGCTGTCCGGGAGCTTCAGGACCCCGAAGGAACCAGTTGTGTGGATGATCAGCTCGGCAGAGGTCAAGCTGGACGCTGAAGGCAATTGGCAGGTCAATGTGACGGCGAACTCAGGGATAGATATCTGGTTCGTCATAGAGGGGATAGGGTCGTTCAAGCTCACCGAGGTCGATCCAGGGACCTATCGGACCAGCGTGGCGGCCGACAGGTTCGAACCTGGCAATTGGTACGATTATTGGTTCTCTGACGCAAGCGGAGGTCCTGACAAGGCCCCAGCATTCGCCGGTAAGTTGAGAGCAAAAGAGGTGGGAGGGGCGGATGATGAAGGGAGCTACTGGTGGGTATGTCTTGTGTTAGGAGGGGCGTTACTTCTGGTCATCATCCTCATATCGGTCCTTGCCATCGTGATGAAGGGGAGGAAGGGCGCTAGGGAGGAGGGTTGGGGCGAGGAGTGACGGTCTGAACTGACCAAGTATGAAATAGTAAGAGAGACGCTCCAGATGGCGGAAGTGCGGTCATGATAATGGACCTGGTCATCCTCGTTCTGTGCGCATTGGGAATAGTGGCCGGTATCTATTTCTATTTCCATATGAAACGGAGCCAGAAGAAACTGGACAAGACCTTCACAGACCTGAAGACGAAAATGAAAGAGCGTGAAGAGACGGAGATGAGATTGGATTCCAAGGCCATAGAGAAGCTAAAATGGGAGAAGGACCCGAACAAGGCCAAAAGAGGACTATACTGGATCTTCTACCGATGCTCGCCAAAGGCTGGTCTGGAGGCCTATGATATCTTCATGAGAAGGTATCAGGATGGACTTACGGACTTCGAGAAGAAGTTCCTATTATACAAAAAGGCCAACGAATTGCACTTCTTGACAAGGTCTGGGGAAGGGGACCAGTCTACATTGATCGAATCGAGGAAGATAGCACTGGAGCTGCTCCGCGACGAAGAGGTCCTTTCGGACCCGCACTTCCTGCTTGACGTGAAGAGACTCCTCAGGCACTTGGCGCTGGAGGAGAGACTGAAGAAGGGGGCCGGATGAGATGAGCAAGGCACTCTTCGACAAGGTCAAACCCATAATAGACCGCGTTAAGGCCAAGGAGGACTTCAAAGAGGCCGTTCCCAAATTGGAAGCATTATTCGATGACCCGGAGATAGATACATCGTCCAATGATTATTTTAGGCTGGCCGATTTATTGCTGAATGCCTACAGGGCGCTTTCACATGATGGAGAGAGCGACAGCAAAGGACATCTTCTGAGGCAGAGGGAGATACATGAAAGGATACTTGCGAACCCCTATTCCTTTCTTTTCCCCCATACAAGGATAGATTCCGAGTTCGAGATAGGGCACATAGACCTGCTCCTAAAAGGTGTTAAGAGGAGAAAGCTCCAGGAAGATGAGGAAGCCGAGGTGGAGGTGGAAGGGGATGCTTGACCTGAGGGACCCGAAGAGGGTGGTGGTCGAGGGCGAGAAAGGGTATTACTTCAATTCGATGCCCAGCAAGAGGACCCTTGCCCGGATGACGGGCCTCGAACAGAGGTTCATGTTCACGGTCATAGGGATCATAGTGTTCGTGATGACGGGGATCATCCTGGTCCCCCAATTCTTCGAAGAGGACCCGCTCTTCGTACTGTTCATTTTCCTGTTCATATCACTGGTGATGGAGATATTGATCCTCATAGTGGTCATTATGTTGAGGATAGAAAGGTGGAAGGAGAAAAGGAAGAAGGTTAAGGGCATAACGAAGCCTGAGATCAAGCTCTACGATTACGTCAAGGTCTTCGACTCCGTTATGATACTCTATTTCAATATGGTGTTCTACGAGAGGACCAATGTCATCATGATGAGAGATGTGAAGGCGGTCCATCTGGACGCCCCGGATTTCCTGAAGAGGAACGGGGTCCGGCTGCCCGTCCTGTACGGACCTTTCGGGAAGAAGGCCCCCAATTCCTTGAACTATCCCGGTTCTCTCTATTCCAACTTCCCGCCTTTGGACCACCTGGTAAGGATAGAGATGAGGAGACCTGTGAAGGTCAAGGGATGGAACCCCAAGTTGAGGTCCATCAAGAGCCTTACCGACCCGTTCGCAAAGGATACGGTCAGGTCGGTGGAGGACCTGATAGTCTCGATAAGGCCTGAGGACCAGAGGAAGTTCAAGGACATCATTGGCAGGTTGACCGCAGCTCAAGGACCCTGAATCGCAGGGGTCCGTCCTCAGATGATCGGTCTATTGTCCAGGCGGAGGTCTCAACACATTGGGAGAATTCCCGGTCCCGGCGACTATTGTCTGCCCGTACTGTGGTCCCTGGGATTCAGGATAGGGCGGGTCGGAACCTCTCTCAGGATAGGGCGTCACTTCCGCTTGCCTGGGAGGAGGAGGTGGAACCAGTGGAGGCGGAGCCTGTTGAGGCGTGGGTGGGACCGGTCGAGGAGGGGATTGAGGTGGCGGAGCTTGTTGAGATGCGATCTGTGCAGACGGGTCCGAAAGCTCCTGGGGCTTGTTCCACGGGTCATCTACGATCTGCTTCTTCCTACCCACGACCAGCCCAACTATGATAAGTATCAGGCCGACGAGCATCAGAAGACCACCTATACCCGGAAGGAGAAGGCCCATGCAGCAGGAACCGAGGGCAGAATCAGAAAGGGTCTTCTCCCATATGATGATGGAAAAGTCCAACAATGATTCATTCCCGTCGAAGTCGATGGTAATGGTATATATGCTGAACGATGCAAGGTCCAGTTCCTTGGAATAAGGTGTCATTCTGGTCTTTTGGGTAAGAACGGAGGATCCCATGTTGTCCTCTACGGTCAGATCGAAGACCAGGACCCGCTCCGCCCTCGAAGCTATCTCTATCTTCGTTCCTAACGATGAATCAGATGAGTAGTCGTACATGAAGGTCCCAGGTCTGGGAGAGGTGAAGTCCCCCTCATTTGCGACCTCTTCGTACACCTGGTCATCCAGGGAAGAGCCGCCTATGGCAAATCCAATTATGACAAGTAGGAGCCCTACCATGAATAAAGCAATTCCCGTTATCAATGTTGGTTTGTTCATTCACTCCCCCTCCTATCTTGGGCCCGCACTATTTTATCAAGAGGAGCAACAAGGCGGTCGACAATAATACGGCAAACAAGTAGCCTCTTTCCAATATATCATCCCCCTGACATCTCCGGTCCGAATACCATCCAACCCTTTATTGTTCCATATGGTATTAAAATAGATATGCTGGTCTATCGGGGTTCAAGAGAGCAGACAAGGTCGCTCGCCTTCATCTTGCTTACCGCACTTGCGGGCCCGATCACCATCAAACGGTCCCCCGAATGGAACCTGTAACCCGGGTCCGGTCCGGAGACAGGGCCATTCCTGTGCTTGATACCAAGGACGGTCACTCCGTAGCTCTGACGGAACCTCATATCCGCAAGTGTCCTTCCTTTGAGCTTCGGGTTCCTGTCCACTCGGACCTCAGCAAGCTGGAACCTCTCGGACCTCTCATCATCCTGCATGTCCTGGACCTCGTTCAACAGTCTCTCGGCCAGGTCCAATTTATCTGGTAGCCCGACAATGACGAGCCTATCACCCTGGAACAGCCTGAAGTCGGGTCCTGGGTCGTTGTTGACCCTCCCTCCTCTCTTCACAGCAAGGATCGATACCCCGGTCACCGATCTGAGCGGAAGGTCCCTGATCATTCTGCCGGCCGTCCCTGGCCATCTTGTGAGTAGCACCTCTTTGAATGAGACGGCGCAATTCGAACCCTCAGGGAGCAGGTCCATCATGTGACTCAGAGATTCCACAGCTTGTTCGGAAGCATCCCTAAAAGGCCTGAAGATTAGGTTGACACCATTCCTCTCGTATATGCGGGCCTCCCTCTGATTGACGGCGGTAAGGGCCACCTTGCCCTTGAAACCCCTCAGCTTCAGGTTCTGCATCAGGGCAAGGTTAAGCTCTAGCACTCTCACCGTGGAGACCACCCATCTCGCCTTTTCTATGGGCAGATGGTCATTGATGTCGGCGTCCGCTATGTCGCCGTAGAGGACCGGGACCCCTCTGGCCTTCCAGCGTCTCAGCACAACAGGGTCGTAATCAACGGCGATTATGGTCTTGTCCCTCCTTATGAGGTTCTCCGCTATCTCGCTCCCGTACTGTCCGAGACCGACCAGGATGACATCGGCCTTGTTCGCTTCTCTCAGGGAATCTATGGCCATCTCCCTGAAGGGGTCCTTCCTTTCGAAAATCTTCAGAGGCCGGGAGAACAACCTGTACAATCTCTCTGAGTACAGGATCATGTATGAGGAGGCGAAGATAGTGACGATGCCGACCAGGGTTATGACCCCCATGGTCTCGTCGTTTATGTGGCCGAGGCCCAGGCCCAAAGTTGCTACGACCAGGGAGAACTCCGAGATCTGCGCCACCGTGAGCCCTGCAAGGAAACCGGTCCTCCGCCTGTATCCCATGAGGCCCATGATGGCGACCACTATGAGCGGATTGCCTATGAGAACGAACAGGGAAAGGATTACGGAGGTCCCTATCTTTGCACCTATGGCGTCCCAGTGGAGATGCGTTCCCAGGCCTATGAAGAAGAAGAGCAGGAGGAAGTCCCTCAGACCGGTGAGCCTTGCGCCTATGGCGTCCCTGTAGTCCGTTGATGCCAGGGAGATCCCTGCGACGAAGGCTCCCAGCTCTTTGGTGAAGCCGAGGACCTCGCTTATGGAGCCCAGTATGACGGCCCATGCTATCGCAAAGAGGGCCAGGAGCTCCTGGGAGCGTGCGAGCTGGGCCGTGAGGCGGGGGATGACGAACTTCCATATCAATCCGACCGCGACCAGGAACCCGATGCCCTTGCCCGCCATTATCAGGTATGTCACCAGGGGTGCCATGCCCTCGGAGATGTCTGCCCCGAGGGTCGTCAGGGCAACGAGCGCAATTATTGCGACTATGTCCTGGACGATGAGGAAGCCGAGCGCTATCTGGCCGTGGAGGGAGTCTATCTCCTTCTTGTCCGAGAGCAGCTTGACGATAATGATGGTACTAGAGAAGGTCAGGGCCACTGAGACATATAGCGCGCTGACCAGGGACATCCCGAGGACTATCGTGATGATGAAGCCTATGAGGCTCGTGAACACTATCTGTCCCAGACCGGTAGCCAATGCAACGGGGCCTATGCTCTTGATCAGGTTGATGTCGAGCTTGAGCCCCACTATGAACAGCAGCAGGGCGACCCCTATCTGGGCAAGGAGCTCGAAGTTCCCGGCGGAGTCCATGAGCCCGAGACCGCCTGGCCCTGCAAGGATGCCGGTCAGGAGGAACATGATGATGAGGGGCTGACGTAGCTTCTGGCCTATGGCTCCTAGAAGGGCCGCAAGGCCCAGGACCACGGCTATGGAGAAGAATATGCTGTCAGGGAACATCCTTCGGTACCCCGCCGGGCCATCCTCCGGCGGTCAGTGATTGCAGGCCTTGGATATATTGGTTCCTTAGTTCCTTAAACGGTGATCATTCCTCAACATCGTGGACCTTTGGCCGCTTGATAGCATAGCCAACGACTGCACCGATAAGAAGGGCAGCCAGGAGGATCCCCACCCCGGCCAGCGGAGGGATACCGATACCTTCGGCCTTCCTAGGGGTCTTGGTTATTTCGACCTTCTGATAGAAGGATACCTTGATAGTATAGGTCCCGTTGGATTCGAGCTTCACGGGGCCGTCAAGGGACCCTAGCTCGTTCCCTTTGGGGTCGTATATGATCGCATGTGCCGCTGCTATGTAAATGCTGTACTCCCCCGCTTCCGGGAGGCTGAACTTGACCTCACCGTTCTGGTCGGTCTTTCCCTTTGCGATACCTGCCAGTTCGACGTTCAGGTCCTTAATGGGAGTCCCGTTATCCTTCTGCACGAACCTCATGGTAAGATTGATTGGCAGATGGATGGGTATCTTGGGCATCAGGTAGAACGGTTGATAGATGTTGTCACCAGGTAGGAGGGTTATCGTTGCGGATGATGCCCCGTAACCCGTTAAGGAAGCTTTAACGTAGTAGTCGCCCGGCGATAGGACCTGTTCGTAATACCCGCTGGCATCTGCCGTGAGGGTGTAAGTTAGTATGGTCCCAGGCATCTGATAGATCTTCACTGCCGCACCAGAGGCGGGAGCGTATGAGAATAGCTTGTAGACCTTCCCATAGATGCGGGCCATGTCCTGCTGCCCCTCCTTGACCACTATCTCGACCCACATGATGTTGGAGGAGCTAAGGGGGAAGCTCACAGGGAGCGAAGTCGATGTGGAGACCGCGCCACCGGGGAAGAGGTGATGATTGACCTCAACGACCACATACGAGGGATGGAATCCGGAGACCTGCCAGGTCGAGAAGAGGTAGATGGGCGGTGATATGAACAGACCCGATGCAGGTGTTACAGAGTTGTAGTTCAACGATCCGCTTGAGAGCCCTATATTGAATCCGGGGACCGGGTCGCCGGTACCCTCAATGATCACCTGGCCAGCGATTATAGCCGCCTCCCTATCCTGCTTCATTATAAAGTCAACATGTCTGGACTCACCGGGTATGACTGTCCCGGACCAGGGTGCAATGGATACTGCCCCCGTTCCCCAATCGTAAGATTGGATGGAATAACCACCAACGGCAAGTGGCATGAGGGTGAAGTTGCCGGGTGAGACAATCTCGTTGTAATAGCCCAACACATCGGTCGTAGAGAACGGGGTCGCGGTCCCGGTCATTTCAAGGATGCCGCACGAAGGGATGGGGGTGCCGCCGATTGATGCGGTATAGACATAACCCCAGATCCTTGTGCTGTTCTGTGGTAACTCCTTCTGGACCGTTATCCTGACCCACATGACATTGGGGATCGTCAGACCGAACATTATGGGGAGCGTTGGTGAGTTCGAATGAGGTCCCGACATGAGGAGCCAGTATTCGACATCTACTACGAACAAAGAAGGATGGTGTCCGTTAAGCGTCCAGTTCCCTGGCCCCCATAGGGGCGAGAAGATGAAGAACCCGTTGGAGGGGGTAGTTGAATATTGGATCGGAGTAGAGGGTCCGCTAGCTTCCAGGTCGAACCCGGCTACGGGGTCTCCGGTACCCTGCATGATCACCTGGCCGGCTATGACCATGGACTCCTTGTCAAGCTTTATTATGAAATCGACATGCCTGGACTCGCCTGGTGAGACGGTCCCGGTCCAAGGTCCCCAGCCCCATACACCTGTCGCATGGTCGTAGTTCATTAGCGAATACCCGGTGGGCGGAAGTGCCACGAGAGTGAAGGTCGCAGGGGAAACGTATTCCAGATAGAACCCTGTCGGGTCGGTGGTGGAGAAGGTGGTCATCACACCGGTGATATCGAGTATGGGGCATCCTGATAGAGGTAGCCCGGTCCCTGCATTGGTCACATATCCCCAGATATTGGTCTTCTCGTTGTTGTCAGTCTTGTTCATGAAGAGCTTCAAGTGGTTCACGGTCGTCGTAGAGAGCGTGAACGTTGCAGATGGAGGATGAATCCCAGTCCCAGGGTATATGGAATAATCGACGAATATGTACCCCGACCTGACACAGTTCACCGAGTAGCTGCCCCATGCAGGGATCCCTACCCAAACGTGGATGTTGGTCGATGGTCCGGTGCTTTGCGTGTCGGAGAACACACCGGGGTTGTTGAGCATGATGGTAGAATTGTCTATCGCATTTCCTGTTGTCTTCTCCCATGTGGAGGCGATGACAACGGCGTATCTCTCCTTGCCCTTCTGCATATAGAGGTCCTGTCTGTATATGGTCCCTGTTGGGACATTGACCATGGTAGATACAGGGTAGTAACCTGAGGCCATTGCCCCAACGAGATGGTCCTCATCACCGGGGAAGTCCATTATCGCATAGAGGCCGGCTATACCCATCACGTTGCTGTTGACGGTATGGGGAACATCTGTGAACACATTGGCCGTCGAAAGGGGTATGCCATCCCCGTAAACAAAGCCCCAGAGGATGGTACGGTTCTCCGTGCCCTTCTTGAGCTCTATGTCAACATAGGTTATCTGGCCCCAGTTGACCGTTCCGGAAGCGGTACCAGGTTCGTAGGAGGACGAAGCGGCTATAAGCGTGTAGGTCCCCGCGTTGGGGCCTATGAAGAAGTAGAAGCCAAAGGTGTCAGTTGATGTCACAAGGGTCGTCGTACCATCGGTTGCTATTACCGTTGCACCTGCAATAGGTGAACCGTCCGAGACATCGGTAACGTTCCCGGCAAGGCCGCTGTTATGCATTCCGGTGTACTTCAGATGGAAATCGTAATAAACGACCTCACCTGCAAGGACAGTTATTGCACCAGAATGGACCGGGACATGCCCGTACGCGAAGCACCAGAGGAAATGATCGCCCGGAGCCTCCAAGGTGTAATACTCCCCTATCAACGGATCGGATGTCGTGTGGACATCGACGAGACCGGGAAGGGTCGCACCGATCGATGTCTCGAAACCGATAATCGATTCCCCCGCATCATAGGGGGGGTTATAGACATCCAGGAAGACCCTTCCCTTGATGATGCCCTGGTTAACTGGTTTGACAGGGTCCAGCGTGAACTTGTACTCAGTAGCGTTCTTCTGGAAGTCAATGACCATGCTTGTTGGCTTGTAGCCATCTGCAAGGACTGTCAGGGTATGGTTGCCGAAGTCCACGTCCCTGAAGGTGCATCTTCCATCCTTCTGTGTCGTCCAGGCGATATCGTCATCTATCCAGACGATCGCATTCTCAATTGGGACCTGTGAGGATGAAACGACCAAGACATTGAAGAACCCCGTTCCCGCCCCATCGACACCCGAGGGTAGAACGGACAATCCCATCATCATAACACACATTATTGTCAGAATTATCACAGACTTGCTGTTCATGAAGAACACCTACCATCCGGAGCGAGCGCTCCGGAATAACACTTGACCCATGAGATATATATCTTTTTATGATATTATTTGAAATTAAGAACCTATCGATGCGTCACTCCTCTTCAGAGGTTTTTCCAGTCCTTACGGCCTTTAGCATGAGGAGGGCCACTATCAGGATGACCAAGAGGATGATCAGAATGGAGACCCCTACGCATATCAGGGCGAAAAGGCTGGGTTCGTACGTCGTTTCTTCTTCCTCTTCTGTTTCGGGCTGGTCAAACGGTGTTACGACAATAGTGAAGGTGTGATGGATTGTGGCATTCCCGTCCGTCGCCGAGAGAGTGACCAGATAGGTCCCGGGTTCGGGGTCCTCCCACCTGATGACGCCCGACAGGTTCGTGACAGTTATTCCGGACACTGGGTCCGATGTTATGGAATATACTATGACATCGTCTCTGTCCACATCCCTTGCCAGACATTCCAGTAACAGGGTCTCGCCCTCTTCGGTCGTGGTGTTACCCGGGACCATGAACCAGTATGGAGGATCATTGACATTGATGACCTCCAGCCTGAACTGTGTCGAATCGGTGCCTCCGTTCCCGTCGGAGACCGTGATGAGGACCGTGTACTTTCCCACGTCGTCGTTGGTAGGGGTCCCGCTCAAGAGCGACCCGTCAAGGGTCACCCAGTCAGCATCGGTGTCCTGCTCCCAGATCAGTACATCATCGGTGGGGTCAATGTCAACAGCCGAATAGTTGACCGCGTAGAGCTGGTCCTGGAGTACGGTGACGACGTTCTCGGTCATGATCACTGGTGGGTCGTTGACATTCTCCACATCTATGCCGAAGGTGACCTCGTCCCAACGCCCGTTCCCGTCGCTCAATGACACATTGACCCACCAGTAACCAACGTCGTCGTTGGTAGGGGTCCCCGACAGGACGGAACCGTTCAGGGAGAGCCAATCCGCGTTCGAAACGAACGAGAATGTGAGCACGTCGCCCGTTGGGTCGATATCGTATCCCTCAAGGAGCATGGAATATTGCTGGTCCTCTGTTGCATTGTTGTTCGGAAGGGACGTTATCACCGGACGGTCATTGACGTTCAGGACCTCCAGAGTGAAGTTGAGGTGATCCTGTCCCCCGTTCTCGTCATCCACGGAGACATTCACCCAGTATGTACCGACATCATCGTTGGTCGGGGTGCCGAAGACGGTTTCGTTTTCCGTCTCTAGACCAAGCCAACCGGCATCCGTATCGAGATGGAAGCTCAAGATGTCCGAGGTGGGGTCCATGTCGGTGGCGCTAAGTACCAGGGAATAGGGCTCATCCTCCAGTGTCTCGGTGATGGGAAGGGTCGTCATCTCCGGCGGGTCGTTCGTGTTCGCAACTGTCAGTTGGACCGTCCTAGAACCAGTGAGACCGTCCGCATCCTCGGCGTTTATGGTCAGCTGGACCGTTCCTACGTCATCGTTGGTTGGAGTGCCTGAGATGAGCCCGTCAAGAGAGATCTCCAGCCAATCCGCTTCTGTCGATATCGAAAAAGAGACCGCGTTCGAAGCCCCGGGGTAGTCGAAGACATTGACCAGGGTCGAAACGTCGAACTCGTACATCCGGTCCTCGACCGCATCAGGCATGATGAAAGGGTAGATGTAGGGACCGTACTGGTGTACCCTGAGGAAAGGATAGGTCACGGCCGGTCTTATGTTCCAGACGTTGTCCATGTCCCATCCTGCAGTTTGGAATGTTTCGTATTTCATCATGTCCTGGGTGCTCTTACCGGTCCCAGAAGGGCTCGTGGTCAAGCCCGAGGTCATGTTGTCGTAGAAGCAGTTTGGGTTGGTATAACCACTGCCGACCAGTCCTCCAACGTAATTGATCCCTGTGACCATCCCGGTGCTGTAGCATCTTCTGACCGAACCTGATGCGGTACCTATCAGGCCTCCGACCAGATTCTGACCGGAAACACTTCCCGTGGAATAGCAGTCAGAGACCGGTCCGGTATTGATACCTATCAACCCGCCTACGTCGGTCGTGGAAGAGCTAACGTTCGCCGAGGAGCTGCACAGCGTGATGAGGCCTTCATTGTACCCGGCTATCCCGCCTGTGAAAGTCCTACCTGCCACGGTTCCTTTCATCTGGCATCTGGAGATCGTACCCGAGCTATATCCCGCAACACCGCCAGAATAGTCCATCGGTGAGAACAGATCGGCACGGACGATGCAATCTATGACCCTTACCGTATTATATGCGCATATGCCACCGGTAAAGCTCGAGGAGCGTGTGGACACATTGCCACTGAATGAGCAGTTATTGACCTCATTGTAGTTCCTGGATGCTATACCCCCCGTCATCGAAATTCCTGACAATCTCCCGCTGACCGAAACGTTCCTTACCAAACCACCATTGTTGTCAGCCACCGCGCCGACATAGGCCTTACCTGCGATCTCAATGTCCAGAAGGTTCAGGTATTGGACCTTTGCCATGAAGTCCAGTTTATAGAAGAGGGCGGCATTGGACCGGTCCGGGTCGTTGATGTGAAGGCCTGATATCGTATGGTTCCTGCCGTGAAGCGTTCCCATGAAGTTGTTCTCCCAGGCCAATGGGATGAACCCCTTACCACCGTTCCATGAGGCTGTTTCAGTCGCGTCTATGTCGTTCCCGAGGGCGTAGTGGGCTATCAGATCGGTAATGGACTGGAGCTGGGTTATGTTCGTTATAATGTAGGGGTCTCCCGGCAGGCCCGTGCCCCCGCTGAAATCCCTAGAAGGCGGCATGTCAAGCGTGCTGCTATCGCTTCCCACGACATTGCCCTCTATGTCCAGGACCGGAAAAAGCATCAGTGCCAGCAGGATGAAAAGAAGGCTCCTCGGTCTCATTTTTCTCCCTTATGTGATAGGAGGTCCATGATATTTAATTTCATCATTCCTCATGGGATGGTTTGGACCTTGTCCGGACGAATAGTAGGATGATGAGCAGGAATAGTACGAAGAGGCAAAGGAGACAGAACCCTAATAGGATAAAAACAGCCAGGTCTCCGATGGTATCATCATCATCGGCGTCCGGGACGTTCCCGGCCCCCTTTAGGTCATTGATGCGTTCTTCCTGCTCGTCCGCCGTTCTCTCCAGGTCCTCAACCTTCTTCCTGAGGTTAGATATGGTCGAATTGATGAGCGATAAAGTGGCGTTCAGCACTAAGAGGTCGGTCGTTCCGTTTTGAGCCCTCAATGCTGCCAGTTCAGCCTCCATTATATCTAGCTGAATGAACAGGACCGATATGTTCTGACGCAGTTTCTCAAGCTCCGATATGGCATCATCAAGGCGGGTGCTGTTCTCCTCCAATCGGGCAGCCAGGTCATCCATGAACGATAGTGAGGTCTGCAGAGAACTACAGTTCGCCTCCACCCCCAACACCCTATTAACGAGCTGCGAAACGGGATCGTCGTAATGTACTGTCCTTATGATACTTACAGAATTGCCGCTCTCGTCGATGGCAGTGACGGTGATGGTATTATTACCGGGCAAGAGAGGGACCAAGGTATCGAACGCACCGTAATCGTCACCGTAGATGACTAGGTCATTCACAACGATTGTGGACCCCGGTTCGGTCATCCCGGAACATAGTGTTGCCGATGAAGTTGTTCTGAGGCCGTTTTGAGGGAAGGAAACGGCAAGCATCGGAGGCTCATCGTCCTTTGGTATGTAGATGTTTGACCTTATTTCGTTGTACTTTCCGTTGTTCTTCTTGAATACCAGATGCACATTACCATCACTATCGGAGGCCAGAGCAGGGTCCCCGCCGGTCCCCTCACCAACATCCACCGCCTCCGGTTGGGACCAACCACTGTCCTTTGTGTTCCTGTTCGAAAGGAAACAAAGGTTGTATTTTATGAACTGATACCAGACGACCATTGCATTACCGGACCCATCCATGCATCCTGCGACTATGTAGGCGTCCGTGTCACCAGCGGGTTCTATCATCTCAGCACTTTCCCATCCAGTGCCGGACCTGAACACATTTGCCCAGATGTTGAACGTAGTACCATCAGATTGCGACCAGGTCACCAATGTTTCCATCTGAGAGTTCATCGAAACCACAGGGTTCATGACATTTCCTGCACCGTCGGTCTCCAACAGCTCAGCGGTGCCCCACCCTCCGGACCGAGAATATGTGTTGGTCCAGAGGTCCCATACACCGTATTCCCTCAGCCAGACGACAACCGCGGTCCCGTAAGGGGTCATTGCGACACGACAATGGTCAGAGTTCGCAATATCGTCCTGTTCGACTAGTTCCGGATATTGCCATGACGCCCCTGTGGTATACCAACTGTAATAGATGTCGCTTCTCGAACCGGTCGATTGGGTCCAAACGGCCAAGGCGTTCCCATATCGGTCCATGGCCACATCAGGGTTCACAGCCCCTCCGGAGTTCATGTTCTCTAATAGGACAGCGGTACCCCAACCGGTCCCGGTGGCGTACCTGTTAGCCCATATGTTGAACCTTACCCCGTCATGTTGGGACCAGACCGCGATGGCATTGCCGAGAGGGTCCATAGCCAACCTGGGAAATGAAGCATCACCTGTGTTTTGGTCGATATATATCGCATCCAACCAGCCGATACCTTTCTGGTATCTGTTCGCATATATGCGATAGTAGGTACCGTCGTTCTGTACCCAAACAGCCATTGCATTCCCTGACTCGGTGAGGGCGACACTGGGGTAGTTTGCATTACCGGCATTGTTCTGTTCAATCAGCTCGGGTCTGTCCCAGCCATGTCTGGGGATGAAGCGGTTAGCCCATATGTTCCTCCTCACCTCATCGTATTGGGACCATACGCAGATCGCCTCACCGTCCGGTCCTATTGCTATGGATGGATCATCGGCATTGCCCTGGACGGGCGAACTGATCGCTATGTTCGCCCCCCAACCTGAAATAGGCTCTTCGTTCCCATCTGCGATCATGGGTTGTAAGGTCAAAAAAACCATCATCAGCACGATAGCAAAGAACTTTTGAACCTCCATGGAACCACCTGTCTTCGTCAATGGTTTATGGATATAAACCATTTTTGAAGTGACTGGTAATGGTCGTTATGGACCCCAGCTTCTCATGGCTAACGCTGGTCAGTGGGTAGGATGGAAGTAGGGTCTTCCTAAGGTCCTGGATAGGACCTTGCATGGTCAAAAGAACGATGGACCGGAATGGGGGGACTCGGGAAAAACTTGAGATTGGAGGTGTAAGTTCCGAGATTGCCGGTCCATCGGCAGGTGGTTCACCTGCACTTTACCATTGGAGAGGTTGTTTTATAAAGTTTATCAGGTCATTATCGATCGGTATGGACCAAGACATGTTCTGAGCATCATTATGTGGGAGATATCAGAACAATGAAGGTTCATTCTGGTGTCAGGACATAGGTCACCGTGAAGCTACCGTCGGTGGTGACGAAGGTCATCTCCCCATATACTGAATCAGGGTCCATTGAACCGCTCGACCCTTGGACCAGGTCCCCACCGCTTGTCTTTGTTGAGAATCCGGAGGTCCTGCCAGAGACCGTTTGTGAGATACTTATAGGACCGTTCGAAGGCTGGCAAACAATATGACCGCAACCTCCCGTTCCGATGGCAGACCAATCTCCGTTCGCCTTAAGTGTACCCGATATCCTACCATCCCTGTCGACATCTGCGGAAAGGGTCGCTGTGATGATGACAGAATATTCGAAGTGGTTTGTGACCGGACCACAGTAAGGACAATCGGTGGTCCTGGGGAAGGTCGCCGAGCCGTCGAATGTCCCGGAATAGACGACCTTTCCAGCTGGAACAGATGGTAGAGCATCCTTGAAGGAGATGCTTCCCTGGACAATAGGAATAGCTAACTTCTGAGTATAACTACCAGGAGCATTCTTGTAGAGCGTCCTTTGTTCATCGAACGGTGGACTTACGTTCTTCCGATCGTTGATGATCACCCCGCCCCTTGGTTCCCCGTTCCTGAACCTCATTGCCTCCTCGATCCCTTCGTTCATCTTTTCCATCAAGGTCAAAGGGTCCTTCAAGAGCCCAATGATAGGAAAACCTATCTTGCTATCGGTGATGGTCTCTAAGGCTGTCTGCATGGTCCCTGAGGGGGTCGGTATCTCACCGCTTGATAACTGGGTCAACCATGATGAACCCACCGCAATGGCCACTTGAGCGGCAAGGCTTATACTGAGGGCAGCTCCACCCACGAGCCCGGTCACCGTCGAATAGAGGCCAAAACAGAACTTGGCCGCCGGTTCGAGGAGCATGGTACCGATCTGATGCTGTTTCAATGCAGTTGCACGGAAATGATCGATATCCTCTGTGACCCTCCGTCTGTATTCCTCATCCTCGTCCATATTCGCTCTGGTCGGTTCTGAACGAGTAATGTTCGATGGGAAGGCGTTCATCAGCCGGTCGACCATGTTCAAGAGCAAAATGTCAAGGTCCCGGACAAGGACCTCGTTGAGCTCAACGGTCCCACCATCCATGGTCCGTAAGTTAAGTGACCCCAGGTATCCCTTCACCATGAATGCGACCTGGAACTTCAGGTCCATCATTGAAGTCCTTTGATCTGTCAGGACGGAGACCATCCCAGGGTCCGTTTCGTTCACCAATGTACTGTTCACGCAGTCAAGGCAGGCATCTAGGAACAAAGATGTGAGGTAACCGGTCCTCATCGACCCTCTTAGGTCGAGCATAGGTCCGACCTCAAGACCTTCAAGGACATTAGATGTCCTTACCCTGTTCTCGGAGACCTGGACCACCTTTACGGTGAAATCGCCGTTATTGAACGTTGTCCTGTTCGTGATTGGGGGTACGACCACTTCCACTGTGTCCTCGTCACTATAAGTTGCCGGAACGGTCATGGGGGATCCCGATCGGTCCATGAAAACGACCGATATTGCTGAGTTTTCCGGTTCGAAACCCGAACCGGTTATGGTTAGGAGGTCCAGAGGTCGAACGCTCGATGTCCCTAGGGATTCGATGGAGATGCCCACATCTTCTTCACCATCCTCCCTCTCCGACCCAAGGAGAAATACGATGCCAGTGAGAGCTGACAAGAAGAGCAGCATTACTATAACGATAGCTAATGTGCCAGTGCATATGAGAGGAGCTGCAATGAATTTTACAGAGCTCTTTTTCATAGGCTATCTTCCTTTGGGGGATATTTCAAGCAAGACCGGTACTATTCAAGGTTACAGCAAGGTCCTGCTATGGAACGGACCTCTCCCTGGTCTATGATAATGCTTTCTCCATTGCTGACCGTTCATCCATAATAATCCTGATACCAGACCAAGAAATTCTTCACGCCATTCTCAATGGACACTTTGGGGTCGTATCCCAGTAGTTCCTTGGCATGGTCGATATCGGCGCATGTTCTCGGGACATCTCCTTCCTGCATCGGAAGGAAGTTCTTCTTTGCTTTCCTTTTTAGTTGTTTTTCGATGAGCTCGATGAAATATGTCAGCTTGATGGGTTTGTTGTTACCGAGGTTGAAGACCTCGTTCCTGAACGGTCTATCTATGGCTGCCACTGTCCCCCTGACAATATCATCGATGTAGGTGAAATCCCTCTCCATCTTCCCGTGGTTGAAAACATCGATGGGTCTGTTCTCAAGTATGTTCTTCGTGAACTTGAAAAGGGCCATGTCGGGACGTCCATAAGGCCCATAAACGGTGAAGAACCTCAAACCTGTCGTGTTCAGGCCGAACAGATGTGAATAGACATGTGCTTGGAGCTCGTTCGCTCTCTTCGTTGCGGCATAAAGTGCGATCGGATCATCGACGGGGTCCTTCTCAGAGAAAGGTACCTTCTTATTGCCACCGTAGACGGATGAGGAAGATGCATAGACGAGGTCGGTCACCTCGAAGTTACGGCAGGCCTCCAGTATGTTCTGCGTCCCGACTATGTTGGAGCGGATGTAGGCATCCGGGTCCTCTATCGAATATCTGACGCCTGCCTGTGCGGCCAAATGGCATACCTTGTCGGGAACATGCTCTTTGAAGACCATATCCATCTTTTTCTTGTTCTCCAGGTTCGCCCTATGGAACTTGAAGTTCGGATATCTGCTCAGGAGCTTGAGCCTGGCCCGTTTCAGCGTAGGGTCGTAGTAGTGGTTCAGATTATCATAGCCTATGACAGAGTCCCCTCTGTCCAGGAGGTGCTTTGAAACGTGGAAACCTATGAAGCCAGCGGACCCAGTTACTAGGATTTCGGTCATGGTGCTCTACCTTACCAGTATTTTGTACCTTTATAGATTTTGAGGTCATTTTTCGCTCAGGAGGACCGATCTCATTCCTCGGGAGCTGTCCCTTCTTCAATGGTAGGGGGTATGGTCTCTTCTTGGTCCGAGGGTACTGCCTCTTCCGGTCCATCTTTGCGGACTATCATCAGAACGATGATCATCACGATGACAGTGGCCACGACCAAAGCGATGATGATGTAAAGGACAGGAGAATTGAAAATGGATGTCCTATTGTCATTTTCGGTCTCATTTCCTGGTGGGTCGTCATCATCATCTGGTATGGGATCATCATCATCATCGTCCGGAACGGGATCATCGTCATCATCGTCCGGAACGGGATCATCATCGTCATCATCGTCCGGTTCTTCAATGGGCGGACTTGGCGCCAATGGAATGGACCCGTTCCATATCCTGATCGAACCGTTAGGAAGTACTTCCAGACCGAATGGTCCTACTGAAATGGTCTCGTTCAAGTAGGCGAGGCAGGAATAGTTGCCGGGGGCAATACCAGCCATGAACTCAGCATAGCCCATATCGGTCGACGAAGTGGTCGGGATGATGCCGAAGTGAGAATTGTATGTATCAAGAGGTTGAAGGGTCACGGTAGCTCCTATCACATACGAACCGTTCTCGAATTTGAAGGGCCCAATAATTGCCGAAACGTTCTTGGGCGGTGGTGGAGGGGGTGGTTGGGGTATGTCCACAACAGTGACATTGACAAGGTCCTCATCGCTCCAGAGGCCATGGTCGTCCATTACCCTCAATGAGAATTTATAGAGACCTGTTGCGTTCGGGACGAAAGAGGGGTAGGCCGGGTTAGAGATGTTAAGGTCCACGGTCCTGTTAGGACAGGTCCAGTTGAAAGAGGTCACCAATCCGTCCAGGTCATAGCTATTGGAACCATCCAGGAATACGACCGACCCAACCCTGACCGTCACATCATCCCCTGCGACCGCTACGGGTTTGAGATTGACTGTGGGTTCCTGAACGTTGATGAGGACCTGGTCCTCTTGGGACCAGGAGCCGTTGTTGTCCATAACCTTCAATGTGAAGCGATAGGTCTTCGCTTCCATTGGTGTGAAAAATGGTCGAGAGCTGTTAGAATTGAACAAGGACAATCCGGGTTCGGTGCTGCAGTACCAATCCCAGGTAACGATGCTCCCATCAAGGTCAGCGCTCTTGGTACCGTTCAGGGTGACGTTATCACCTACCATGACCGATCGGTCCTCGCCCGCATCCGCTGAAGGAGGCAGGTTCTCCCACGGTTCTATGATGGTCACGTTCACCATGTCAAAGGAAGCGCTCCATGTCGAATTATCGTCCAATACTTTTAGGGAGAAGGTGTAGAGACCTGTCGAATTCGGCGTGAAGGCCGGGTAAGAGCTATTCTCGAACGCCAGGTCTATGTCATGGGTCGAACATGACCAGTTGTAACCAATGACCAACCCATCGATATCATAGCTCTTGCTGCCATCCAATGTTACATGGGTATTGTTATGTCTGTGCAGGTCCACCCCGGCATCTGCTATAGGGGGGTCGTTCGGTTTGAGGACATCGATGATGACTAAATCCTCTTTGGCCTTGTTGGACCATTTCTTGAACGGATCGTTGACAGCAAGTGTGAAGGAATATTTTCCGACCTTGTCGGGGATGAAGCTCGGCGTTGCATTCTTGTCGTTAGGGATCAGTGAGAGGTCGCGGACCATGGAGCCCGGAGGGTACTTGGTGATGTTCCAGTCGTAGGAGAGAAGGTTCCCCCTAGGGTCCCCACTTGGTGCGAACTCCGTATCATTGCTAAGGGTACCATTGAGGTGGACGGTCTCGCCCAGATAGAGAGTGATGTCCTGCCCGGCATTGGGTATAGGGGGGGCATTTGTAACTGTGATCCTTACCTGGTCCTCATCGCTCCGGTTGGACCATTTTCCTGTTGTGTCCTTGACCGAGAGGTTGATGAGGTAGGTACCTTCCTTATCGGGTTTGAAAGTTGGTTTTGCTATCTTGTCAGTCGTTTTGAGCGAAATATCCCTTATCAATGACCCTTTGGGATACGATGTAACGTTCCACTCATATGTGAGAATTGTCCCTGCCGTATCGCCGGTTGGTGCGTCCTCCGGATCAGTGCTTGCTGTCCCGTCCAGGGTAACTGTGGAGCCGGCCTTTACGGTCTGGTCATTACCTGCATTGGGTTTGGGCGGTCTGTTGACAGCGGAAAGCTGGAGGTTGGTCCTGTAGACCTTGACGCCATCTCCCCATGTAGCAGCTCCCAGGTCCAGGTCCTTGTCACCGTCAAGGTCGAAGAAGGCAGACCCGTATATGGTCATGTTAGTAGGGAGACCTTTGTTCGATACCTGGGACCATCCGAACCCTTTCCCCGGTTTGTTGGTACCGTTCCCAAGGAAGAGGTAGAGCCCAGAACCCGCCTTAGGCGCTAGGAGGTCAAGGTCCCCGTCCTGGTCTATATCAGCTAACTGGATCTGGGAGAACCTACCGCTCGTTCCGAAGTTCGAGGGGAACCCACCTGTGGGAGTGGTCCAGGAAAAGGATGTACCTCCGGTACTTCCTCCTCCGTTGCCTAATAATATCTTCATCCCATTATCCTTCGTGCAATAGATGATGTCGGTGTTGCCGTCGTTGTCCAGATCGGCCAAAGCAACACCCATCATACTTCCGCTCGTTGCCGCGCTTGGTAGTGAGCTTGTCCTATCGGTCCAACCTGTACCATCCGATTTCTGTGTGAATATCTTCAATCCAGTAGAACCATAGCTCACCCCTGCGATGTCAGGGAGTCCGTCGTTGTTGATATCCTCCACTGCAAGACCAG
>CAZLVP010000006.1:122611-126117 GCA_964563055.1 uncultured Thermoplasmatales archaeon
ACCCCTGCGATGTCAGGGAGTCCGTCGTTGTTGATATCCTCCACTGCAAGACCAGTGTATTCACCAGAGGTGGGGAGACCGCTGGAATACGATGTCCAGCTTATGGGTGAAGCACCGTTGCTGTAGTAGACCTTGATACCATAGGTATCCTTGTTCGAATGTGCAACGGCCATGTCAAGCCCTGAACCCTTGGTGAAGTTCTTGAGGACCAGGTTGTTGAAGTGGCCGGAGGTCACGGGTGAAGAGATACCGGAGGTGGACCAGCTACCGGATGAATACTCCCAGGCACCGATCCCATCGATAGTTCCGGCAGTGGCTCCCCATCCTTCGTCACCTGCATAGAGCTCGATCTTTCCGTCCCCGTCAGCATCGCCGAAGGCGAGACCGCCCCAGCCGTCATAGGTCGGAAGACCGGAGGAAGCTGAGGTCCAGTTCCCCTTCCCATCACCAGTGTAAACATAGACCCCTTCAGTTGTCCCTGGGGAATAGTCCCCGCCTCCGAATGCAAGGTCAGGGTCCTTGTCCCCGTCAATGTCACCGACAGCTAAGGAGCTGAAATCCCTGAAGTTGACCTTGTTCTGAGGGAGTCCCTTATCGTACCCGGAGTTGAAGTTGTTCAGCGTTCCCCCGGCGGCGGGGGCAGGGGAGAATAGGGTTTCTTTGTTTTGATCAGAAGTGGTGTTCGATGAGATAGAATTGACCATAGGAAAACCAGGGGCCAGTACCTGGAAAGCTATGATGCAACTGATGGAGAGGAGTACGATCCTTGATATCACTCGATCACCTATTCTATTAACATGCTTAATCGTTCGACCTCTAAGGAATGAATGGAGCGAGGTCTAAGAGAGGAGTAACCCTTTATTATGTTTTCCTTGGGTTGTCCCAAGAAGCCAGGAAAGTGCAGAATATCACATTTAGTCACTTGATGATATTTAAATAATGATAATTGTTAATCATCTATTAATCTAAAATGTTTATAATAAAAATATACTTAAAAAAAAATGAACGAAATGTACATATTTGTCATTAATGCGTACATATATGTGCATGAATGTAGAAATAATCTGGGGGTAATTATATATAATGGTATAGGAATGAGTATGTGCATCTCATCCAACGGAAATCGTC
The DNA here is from genome assembly GCA_964563055.1 of uncultured Thermoplasmatales archaeon. Lineage (GTDB taxonomy): Archaea > Thermoplasmatota > Penumbrarchaeia > Penumbrarchaeales > Penumbrarchaeaceae > JALOTP01. The sequence goes on from CAZLVP010000006.1 coordinate 123,740, forward strand.
CGGGGGGAACATGATGAATAAAAGAACCCGACCTAATCTGTTATACGATGTCATGGAGGTAGAGAGATACTCTTTACTTTCGAACATTGATAGCGTCGGACCCGAGGACCAGTTCGAGCAGGATATGGGCTCAAGGAACATTCTAGTGTTCAGGTATCCTCAGAAGAAGCCTCTGAATGCATTATCGTGAACTGATTTTATACCTGAGATAGAAGGTCCTTAAACGCTACTTTATTTTGCTTTCGGTACCATCTCCATGACTATCTTGAATATCTTATTGGAAACCACATTGAGACCTGATAGCATTATTGCAGAGAACATTGAAAAGCCGCCAACGATTATGAAAAAGGAAATGATGTACAGATAACCGATAGGTAAAAGGTTCTCGTCCGGGAAGGCATACCTACCCCATATGACAAAACCGAGACTAATCAGGAAACAGAAGATAGAAAAACTGCCGAAGAACCTTCCTGGTTTGTTCAACCTCATGACCCTCAATGCCTTGGCGAGAACGGTTAGGCCGTGATACCAGGCTGTATGAGTGCTCGTGTTAAGGTCCTTGTAGGAGGCTTTGATGCCGACCTCTTTCCATCTGAATCCGGCCTTATCGGCCAAAGCGATCATCTCGCTCTCTATCGCAAATCCGGACTCTGATGTTGTTAAAAGGCTCTCCAGGGTCCTCATATGGAATGCCCTGAAACCAGATTGGGAGTCCCTTATGACCTTCGATAGGGACAAAGATGTTGTCGTGGACAGGATCCAATTCCCAAGGATCCTCTTGAAAGGCATCTCTGAAAGTCCCTCGACATGATGCCATCTGGATCCAATGGTGATGTCCACCTCTCCGTCCTTGATAGGTTTTACTAGGGACGGTATGGCAGCAGGGTCATGCTGTCCGTCACCATCTATGAAGACAACTATCTCGAAATCGTTCTCGTTCGCCCATTTGAGGCCTGTTAGCATAGCTTGGCCCTTACCTTTGTTCACGCTATGTCTGACCATGTCAGCCCCGGAGAGCTTTGCTACCAATCCTGTCTTATCGGAAGAACCATCGTCAATGACCAATACTCTATCAACGTATTTCTTTGATAGCATCACGACTGAGCCTATCGCCTTCTGTTCGTTCCTGGCCGGTATGATAGCTACTACTTTCATCTTGTTCCACCTATCTGACCCATTTCTTGATGGCCTCCAACCGCTCCACAATGACGTTCAAAGCATTGAGCATCAAACCTGCGACCATGAGGAACCCTCCTATCATTATAAGGGCCATGGTCAGAATCGCAGGGAAATAGTTGAGCGTGTTGTAATGATAGAAATAATCGATGGTATAAATGCCTGTGCCGGTGGCGACCAGGAGAACGGACAGACCTATCCCTCCTAAGACCGTCAAGGGATGAGACCTGAAAAAATAGGTGATGGTCTTTATTGGAAACTTCAATAACGACCTTAGGAACCTCCTGCGGACCTTCTTTGAATTGAGCCTGAACCTTTCGCTCACGTTCTCAACTTCGAGCTCAGCTTTGGAAGCAAGGTCCATCATCTTCTTCTCGACATCCTGACCGAAATCACCTTCCATCATGGTCAGGAGGCCCCTGTCCAAAGCCCAGCAGCCTATTCCACCGGTGTTAGATAATGGAAGGATGTAAGCGGAAGCGAAAAGGTCCTCTTCCTTGATGCTCCTTGAGATAAGGCTGATGGCATCCTCGGCATCATTGCCTCCTTTGAGGTCAAGGATCACCAGGGTCTTCACGCCATCCTTCTTCCCTATGTTCAGAGCTTCCTTGACGATTGTGCTCCAGGCTTCTGGTTCAAGGTGCTCCGATATCTTGATCCCGAGGGACCTGACAAGCTCTATGGTCCTGTCCCCTGAACAGTTATCGATAACGGTCAGGTTTGGGTCTATCCCTACCTTCGTGGCCAGATAGAACCTCAACAGTTGAAGGGTCGAAACTATTGGGACCTCGGAGTCCTTGGTAAGGACAACTACCTTGATCGAGATCTTTTCGGGAGGCATCAGGGCACTTACAGTTGAAGCAACGGAGGTGATATATGGAATTTTTCATTATATTGTATGAAAAGGGACTTGTGATATTTGATATTTCAAGAAGAAGATATCATTTTTTCTTCTTTTTACTGCAATCCTTCTTCAAGATTAGCTCGGAGATGTTCTTGCTCTCCTCCTTGGACCATTCAATACCGTTGATGAGTTCCATTAGTGCAGGATCGTCCTTGAACAGTTCGCTACCTTCTAATGATGTGATCTTGTCAAGGTAATCCAGGGTGGACCCATCCTCGACCTTGCCGCACTTTTCCAAGGATATCCCTATCAAGATTCCCTTCAACCTCTCTCTGAGAAGCTCCCTTTGGTCAAGGGC
>CAZLVP010000007.1:0-1485 GCA_964563055.1 uncultured Thermoplasmatales archaeon
GCGGGCCTGAAGGGGTTCGAACCCTTGGCCTTTCGGTTAAGAGCCGACTGCTCTACCTGGCTGAGCTACAGGCCCGTCCTTTTAGATGCGGAATGGGGTTAAAATAAGTCGATATTTAAACATTGTCATAAGGTAACAGCTTTTCCAGTTCGATGGAAAGGATGGATATCTCAGTGATACTCAATGGATTATTCCCAACAGGATGGATTGTGATGGAAACCCTTTTAATGTAATTCCATGGATATATCGATGTTCCGGCGTGATATCAATGAATGCTGTGGATACCGGGGAAAGGATCGCAAATGAGATATCCAAGGCTGTCCAGGATAGACTGGTCTCCGCCCTTGTCTATGGTTCGGACATAGGAAAGGATGGCGCTTTGGCACTTGATTGCAATCTCGTTCTTGTCTTCGACCGGATAGACCTCCAATTGTTGGAGGCGGTCAAAGTGGTCCTGAACACCTGCGACCTCTCATGTATGAAGGTGCCGTTGATGGTCCAGACCGATGAGATCGAAGGTATGATGGACTCGGTCCCATCGAGCTTCCTTGATATCCTTCTGTCTTACCAGACCGTACACGGGAGGTCCCTCTTCAAAGGCCTCTCTTCCATAAACCATGAACATCTCCGGGCCCAGACCGAGCAAAGATTGCGAGAGAACCTGTTCTCAGCAAGGAGATCCCTCTTACATGGGATGCGGGGAAGGGGCGAAATGGAGAACCAGTTCAGATCGATAAGGGAGCTATTCAGGAGATCAATCCAGATCTATTCCATACTGAAGAAACCATGGTTGACGAACGAGGAGGAGAGATGGAGCTCCTTCCAAGAGGAGTTCGACCCTGACGGAACTGACATCAGAAAGACCTTCGACATCGATCTCTCAGGGCTTTCGGACGATGAATTGAAGAGGCTTACGCTGACCATACTTGATAAAGGTTTCAAACCTCTCCTCTGCAAAGTGGACGAGATGGGCCCATGTGGTCAATGATGGAACAAAGGACCTTCCGGACCACAACCAATTTATCCTGACCATGCCTCAGGTCTTTTCATGGTAAGCGGAAAGGCCTCAGGGAAAGGTAAGGGATCACGGACAGCGAAGGGTAACGTCAGTTCGAGGAAGGGTAGGAAGGGGAAGATGGTAGCTGAGAACGGACCCAATGAGATAAAGGAGAGGCTCGTGGCCGCCTTCAGATCGGGCGCTTCTCTTGACGAGGCCTTTCACCTGGCCTCAGGGATGATAAAGGATGAGAGCGACCCTGACCAATTGGTCAAAGAGGCCTGGATGGACCTCTATATCGGTCCAGCAATAGAAGAGACCATAAAAGAGGTCAGGGACTTCGTCCCTAAAGAAGATATTATGAAAAGGCTCTCATCCATTGGTATGGACGAGAGGTTGAGGGACACTGTCTATCAAGAGGCCTTCTACGATGTGAACATCAGTCCCATCCTCGGGCTCATAAGGGAGCAGATGGGGCAGGGCATGGA
>CAZLVP010000007.1:1585-10216 GCA_964563055.1 uncultured Thermoplasmatales archaeon
GTGGTGGAGGAGGTCGATAGGATGCTCGATTCCGGAGCGTCCAATGATAAGGTCATATCGGAACTTGTAGGAAAGGGGATAGAGCGCAAACAGGCGGACCTGATATTGAAAGAGGCCCAGGAGGGTAGGGAATGGAAATTGCTCGAAGAGCAGGTCGCGTCCATGGTCGCAGATGGCATGACAAAAGAGTCCATAATCGAGGAGCTGGTAAGCACAGGCAGGTTCAGTAAGGAGGAGGTATCGCTCCTGGTCGAGGATATGTTCAGGTCCAATGAAGGACCATCATCTGGATAGAGCCTTCCTCTGATCGGCCTCAATCGTCCTTTTCACTTCTGTTAGACCACGACCAAATAGCTTGCGTTTGAACTGTTTCGAACACCTGTAACAGTAAAGGTAGTTAGGGTAGACCGTTAGAGGAATATTGCAGTAAGGACAATCATCGGCCATACCGACATATAAGGTACCCATTGGATAGAAAGCTATCCGATGGAAGCCGGTCAAGGGCTATACTTAAACCCTATACGATAGTCTCTGGGCCGGACCCATTTTCTGAAGGGCCTTCGGTCGGAAGCCCCGTTCCCATTTGAGGTGCAGTCCCCGAGTACTTCACTTCGCTCTCGATGGGTGGGGTCTGACCAGCATCTTCGGGGCCGGACGCTCCCCCATCCGGCACCGGACCATCAGGTGAGGTCCCTTCGGCACCTAAAGAGGCATCGGTCCCTGAGTCGGCGGTCCCGGGTGCTCCCTCCCCGGCGGGAGCGGTCACCGATCCAGTGGCTTTGCCGTCTCTTCTTTTGAGCAGGACAAAGCTAGCCCCCCCGATGATAAGCAATAACACAGCGACTACTAAGACCACGGCCAGGATAAGGACGACGTTGCTATCGTCCTCGTCTCCCGCATCGTCATCATCATCGTCATCATCGTCCGTGTCGTCATCGCCTCCATCGGGAGGTGGAACGACCGTTATCGAAGCGGTCCCTGATATCCCCGACGAGTCGCAGAAGACCGTCCATATACCGGGAGAACTTGCCACGAACAGGCCATCGGGAGATATTGTCCCTCCGCCCGAGACAGACCAAACGGGTGAAAGGTCCAGGGGATTTCCGTCCGAATCCAGGCCCATTGCCATGAACTTGACCTCGTCCGATATGTTCAAGGTGACCTGATGAGGTTCCACCATTATGACGGACATTTTACCTGGTACAACTTCGAAAGAGGCAATACCGGAGACATCCGTCACGTTGGCATAGACCCTCCAGAAACCGGCCTTCACCGCATCGAAGGTGCCGTTCTGGGATATCGTACCGCCACCGGTGACCTTCCATACAGGAGCTATATTCACTGGATTTTCCTTCCTGTCGAAGCCATTGGCCTCGAACCTAACGACCATATCTGCGTTTATGGTTTGACTTGGTAGAGTTACCTTGATCCAGTGGAGCGCCCCTTGACGTACGGTGATGTTCGTACTGCCGGAAACCCCACCCCAGCTGGCCCTTATCGTGCAATTACCTACCTTATCAGGAGAAAAGTAACCGTACTCGTCAAGGATACCGCTCCCGACAAGGTCCCAGGCCGGACCGATCTCAAGTTCGTTCCCCATTCTGTCGAAGCCCCTGGCGAAGAACTGGACCTCCTCGTCCGCAGAGATCACCAGGTCCTTAGGGAATACTTCAATGGATGCGAGCGGACCATGGGACACCGAGATCGTTCCGGTATCTGTCGAGAAGGTCCTTCCATAAGTAGAGGAGAAGAAACGGTAGGTATGTTCCCCCATGGATAGATTGGTTTCGAAGAAAAGATCGATGCTATCGCCCATGTATCCATTGAGAGGACCGGACCTCGACATGCTCAGATTCCTTCCGTCCAGGTTCAAGAAAACATCATCCGGCCGATCGTGGTCAAGATCGGTATAGGTAACTGTGAAGTTGAACAGGGTATCTATGTCGCCGGTGGTCGCCGAGACGGACCCGTCAACGAGCTCATTTGGATTGTCAAAGGTCAGGTTTATGTAGTACAGGGTAGGCGTGGACGATGGGTTATAAAAACTTATACCAGGATCTATATTTGTCATATAGACAAAGAACTGGACGTAGCTGTCCCCGGCATGACCGGACCAAAGTCTGTCATGGTCCGAATAGCTGCTGACGTTATCACCGTCCGGTCCTACGAATTCGTTGGAAAGGATGGAAGTAGGGTCCTTGCCGGACCGAACCTGGATGATCGTAGAGCTTTCGTCAGGATTCGCCACTTTTATCCTTAACTCACCCCATTCGACATCGGGACCACCCCTATAAACGGGCGAGAGGAGAGTCCCGGAAGGGGACCTTGTGTTATAGTAAAGTGTCATTCCCATAAAGCTGGAAAATGTCCCGTTCTCGCACTCGAACGTCAGGGAATAGTAGAAACGTATGTTCACATCACTGAAGTACGGGAGCGACACCTTCCCGCCGCCGCTATAGAGCTCGACGCTCCTATTGGGTCTTCCCATACCGTCTGACCATTTGATGAGGTCCGTTGAGAACATGATGCTGACACGGGTCCCTGAGGGTATGTCAGTCAGGTACTGGACCTCCTGGAGTTCACCTACCAACATGTGATAGAGCAGGTCATCGGAGATGTAAGTCCCGCTTGCAGCAGTGAAAGCTTCGGAAAGATTGAGAAGGACCACACCCGAAGGTCCCGGCCCGAAGCTCAACGAGGTCCCGAGTACGAAATGGCCGTACTTGGAGGGGAAGGAATCGATCCCATAATCCTGCTGGGGACCTTCATAGTACCTGCTCCATAACTGGTTCCCTGATAGGTCGGTCCTAATAAGGAGGACATTGTCCCCTCCGGAGCCATAAGAGTTCGAAAAGCCGGTCATGGTTATCCCCATCTCGTCAATCAGAAGGCCGGCCCCTCTATCGTTGCCACCACCACCATACGTCCTGAACCATCTCTGTGTCCCCTCCTTGGAGGTCCTCATCATGACAAGGTCGAGACCGACACCGGGCATGGTCATGCTGATGCCCGAGGCGATAAGGTCCCCGTTCTCGAGCTCCTCTAGGCAGGACCCGGATTCCCAAACGTTGAGGCTTCCGTAGGCCTTTTGCCACAGCTCGCTCCCTGTGGAATTTGTCCTGTAAAGGAGGACCTGGTCGATTCCGTTCAGGTCAGTGTCGATATATCCAAGTGTGACCAGGTCGCCGGTCGCGGTCTCGATGACATCAGATCCTTCCTCGTCCCCGTCCCCACCGAAGACGTTGTGCCATTCCTTCTTACCCGAAGGTCCTGACTTTACTAAGATAAGGTCCTTGGATGCCAGGAGCGGGTCCATGATGTACCCGCAGGTCACATATCCTCCGTCCATGGTCGCAGTCAATCCGGAGACCTTCTCCTCACCGCCGAGGTCTATGACCTCGTTCCATCTCTCGTTCCCAGAGCTATCGGTGCCGATCAACCATATATCAGTATCGTCTTTATCGACGGGTCTTTTGGTACCGGCAAGTATCAGGTCCCCATTGTCCAGTTCAACGATATCATAGCCGTATTCAAGCCCCTCGTCCCCGAAGGAGCGGTTCCAGAGCTCCTTTCCTTCAATATCCAACCTGAGAAGCCAGAGGTTGGGGTAGTTCGATTGGCCCAAAGGATAGGTATTGGTCACCCCAACGATGGCATAACCCCCATCGGAGGTCCTAACTGCCGAGCTCATCTCCTCACCCCCTTTGCCGCCGAAGGACCTTATGTAATCGTGCTCTATCGAAGATGGGAATACTTTCACGTTCGATGCCGACCTCATCTGCTGCAAATGGTGGTCCAGGTCACCGGTATTCCACGCGAGCTCAAGGACCGGTCCTGGAAAGACGGACAGACCATTAAGCTCCGAACCGGAGAAAGGGACCGTATGGACAGACCCGGGGCCATCGTCATGGTCATCCCATGACCTGGCAGGTACGGATGCTTGGATCCCTGCATCGATCAAGATGATATATGGATCGATTACTAAGGTCAGCACGATAAGGATGGCTGATAGGAGGATATTCTTTCTCTTCGATAGCAAACCGTATGGACCAAACCTCATGTCCTTCATCCTGGTTATGTTATCCTTCATGGGCTATATCTCCCAAGAGGCGGGTCATGGGATTATGGACCTATTATCCTATCGCATCCTTATGAGCCCGGGAGAAATGTTCAAAGGTTGACCTGTGGTCTGCCATCTAAAATGGGGGGTTAGAATTCGGAGGTGGGAAGCAGGCCACAGGTCCGTTGTGATCAATATGCTTCGTAGGTATAGCTTATGCCAAGTTCTTCCAGGGCAGACATCAACCTCTTCCTTTTATCAGCAGATTGGTCCATCGGGTATATGCTTATCCTTTCGCAGGCGGCAGTTCGGTCCATGAGAGTGGTTAGGTTTGAGACATATATAATCATATGTATTAAATATAAGGTTACAAATATAAAAATAAAACGTAAATAATGAGACAAAACAATCTAATATATAATGTTATTGTCACTATTTTGACAATCTTAAAACCATTGGTGATATTCTCTGCTATAGACCAGACGGCCAAAGATGGTGCGGGGGAAGGGACAGATTGAGTGTCACTGAATTGACGATAAGCCAACTCCAGATGTCCAGCACAAAACCTGATAACAATCTCCTATAGGTTTTGGGCGTATCACATAGATGTCAAGCACTTTTTTCCATGAACAAAGTAAGATTGACTGAAGGAAAAAAGTGCGGGGGAAGGGATTTGAACCCTCGAAGGACTAACCACAGGATCCTAAGTCCTGCCTCTTTGACCGCTCGAGTACCCCCGCAAAGGAATTGATGGGACCGCACCATCAATAGGGAAAGCATCTAATTACATTTCCCTTCCGGCGGTCGATCATATCTCCAATGGCATCTCCTTGAGGACCTCCTCGTAAGCACCAAGGACAAGGTCAAGGTCCTCGATGGTGTGTGTCGCCATCACCGAATTTCGCAAGAGGCATCTGTCCCTAGGGGTTGCAGGGTAGATGACGGGATTGGTATAGACACCCCTGTCAAGGAGCTGCCTCCACCAACCAACGGTATATGGTTCCTCCCCAATGATAACAGGGATTATCGGGCTATCCGTCTGCCCGATATCGAAACCCAGCTGTTTCAACCCCTTCTTGAGATAATCAGCGTTCCTCCAGAGGGTCCTTCTCCTCTCGGGTTCGTCCCTGATTATCTCCATTGCCTTCATTGCAGTTGCCACGTTGGATGGCGGTGGTGCGGCCGAGAAAATGAGCGTCCTGGAACTATGTTTGATATTGGTCAATAGGTCCTCGTTCCCAGCAATGAAACCACCCATTGAAGCGAACGATTTGGAGAATGTACCCATCGTGATATCCACCTTTAGGCCGAAATGGGCCGCCGTACCCTGACCATGCGGACCGAGCACCCCTATCGAATGGGCATCGTCAACCATAATAAGGACATCTTCCGGAGAGCATATATCCACTATCTCGGGGAGCTTGGCAATGGTCCCTTCCATCGAGAATATGCCGTCTGTTATCTCCAAGGCTCCAGCATCTTTCGGTATGCCTGAGAGGCATTTTCTCAGGTCGTCCATATCATTATGCCTGTACACGACAGCATTGGTCCGGGCCAGTCTGATCCCGTCAACTATAGATGCATGGTTGAACTGGTCGGAGAGGACATAATCTTCACCACTGACAAGGGAAAAGATGGTCCCAACGTTAGTCTGGTACCCGGTGGAAAACATCAGAGCGGACTCAGTCCCCATGAAATCTGCCAATTTCTCTTCCATCTCAAGATGGATATCTAGCGTCCCGTTGAGGTATCTTGAACCGGTGCAGCCAACACCATATCTCTCTATGGCCTTTATAGCGGCCTTCTTCACATCCGGGTGCTCGGTCATACCCATATAGTTGTTGGAACCGAGCATCACAGTGTCCTTACCGGCGATCCTAACGATATGTCCCTGCTCGCCGCTTATAGGGAGAAAATACGGATAGAGGCCTATCTCCTTAGCCTCCTGGATGATCCTTTTTGAGTATCTAACGGGTTGTCCTTTAAGGGTCCTTTTAATTCCCATTTCCGTCACGCACTCGTCAATGGAGAGGTGATATTTAAATCATCATTTATGGAAAAAGGGGTCAACTTGTTCGATATTTTAAAAAATGGGACTGACCTGAAAGTTAGGATGAAAAGATGTGGCGCCCCGAACGGAATTTGAATCCGTGTCCTCGGTTCGACAGACCGAGATGATGGACCGCTACACTATCGGGGCGTATTTTGGAGGACTAATCGGGATGTCGTATAAATTGGTTTCCATGGTCGCTGGACCCCGGTCGAGAAGCAGAGCCGATGTCGTTTTCTATGGCCCTACAGAACGACGAATGGTCGGCCATGGTCCATTTTTAGGGGACGATCTTGTTCTTGGTCGTAGCGAGCACAAGGATTATAGCCGATCCCAGCAAGAGTCCCACCCTGGAGATGTTCAATGCCAAGGATGTGACCTTACCTCCTACCTTTCGTTTAAGAAGGTCCTTGGTGATGAGGAATGATATCACCGACAGGGGCAGGAAGAAGAGCCCGGCAATTGACAACCTTAGCGCCAAACGCTCATCACGCGCGATGTTCCTTCCATCCCCTCTCCTGCCCTTCAGATATTTGGCCCATTCCAACTTGAAGGAGCTGTCAAGGACACCGAGCCTTTCGATCCTATACCATTTCCTTTTATCGTTCCTGGAATAGCTCGTCCTTCCTATGGACCTCTGGACTATCGAAAGTAGCCATTCCACACTTCCTATGAATCCGAAGCTCGACCATAATAGCAAGATCACATGCCAATAGATCACGACGAGGGCCATGACCACGATCGTCGTGGTCAGTCCGTCCTTTGCCCCGAAAACTGTTACACCGGGTATCTGCGAGAGCAGGAACCTGAGCGGCGAATCGAAGTACTGAAGGGTATAGACCGTCAATGACGCTACCGCAAACCTACGGACAGGCCTCAACTTCACCGAGAGCGACCTCGCGATCCCCCTCTCCTCGATCAACCTGAGCAGACCGAAGAGCACGAGAACCTGGCCCCCCGCCGTGAAAAGTACAATGGGCACCCATGAGCGCATCTTCATTATCAGGAACGCATTGTCCTTCAAGTTCTCCCAGGAGTCCAACCCAAAGGTCCAGTACAATATCACCCCGACCAGACCTATGGCAGAGAGGGCGATCCCCGTCCATAATCCTCTTCGGAAGAATTTATCGGGAGGTCTGTCCATGGAAAGGTAGATCCCGATGATGCATCCTATGAAAGCGTAGAACAGGAAGGGGAAGAGAGGTTCGGTCTGACCTGCGAGCGGTCCTAGGAAGAACAGGACCACCATCTCCCCTGACGTGGTCACACCCTCCAACGGGTACTGGACCATCCTGTCAGTCCCGGGATATTCTGCCAACGGATAACCGGGGACGATACTATTTGCAAGACCCCAGGCAAGAGGAGTGAGGAGCAGGACGAAGATCCCTGAAACGAGCAGGACCTTCACGTTCCTCCCATCCTTGTCCAACCCCCCTTTCCTGTAGAGCAACCATTGGAGCAGTGTGCAGATGATGATGCTCCACGCGATCGTATGCAGCGTCATGAAGTGGAACCCTCTGTAGAAGATGCGCGGAAGGTTGGAATAGACGGCCTCAGCGAAGGTCATAGGACCACCAGGATCGAAATAGGCCATCCTTCCGATGAAGCCGTGATGGCCCAGGGTCGATTCCACCAAGAAGGCGAAGATCAGCAGTATGAGTCCACCGACAATTTGCCTCATAATCACATGTTTCAATTCACTACCGTTCTTCAGCTGTTCTCGCATTGAGATGGTGTGTGAAATGATGGAGACCATCAGGAAAAGTCCTGTAAAACCGCTGAGATAGGCAAGAACTATGAGGAATACCACATCCAGCATCACCAGTTCGGATGACCTTTCCGCCCCTATCATGGACCTGTCGAAAATGGCCGAGAACGTATGGGCGGCGACCATGAGCATGATGCATGATCCCCTTATCAGATCCAGGGTAAGTATCCTTTTCATCTACCATCACGCAATACCTATCAAAGCTCATTTTTTGAAATGATTTCGTGCCAGCCTATCGAACCCTTTTCCTTTGATCCTCTGTTGGTAGGACAAACTTATCCCAATCAGAGGCCTGATACTCTGAAAGATGTTAGTGTACTTCCTCATCTTCCAAGCCCTCTTGATCATGTTTTTGATGGAGTAGAACTCGGTGAGGACGTAGCTATGTCCAGTCTCGAGCTCTTCCTTGGTCATATTCTTGGGGTCGAAGACCACATGCGAGTAATCGTACTTTGTCCAATCCCGGTCCTTGATCCGGCCGTTCTTCGACCATTCGCTGTAAAGATCGCTACCAGGGAGAGGTGTCTTCACCGTGGCCTGGAGCATCTCTATGTTGTTATCCAGGAGGAACCGCAACGTTCTCTCGAACACGCCCTTATCATCGCTGTCATGGCCAAACATGACACTGGCCATTATCATGATACCGTTCCTGTGGAGCTTCTCTATCAGGTGAGGATATTCCTCTGGTCTAAGGAACCCTTTTCGCTCCTCGATGAGTGCGTCCTTATTGATGGATTCGAGACCCATGAAGAA